>NZ_BCAH01000025.1 GCF_001293735.1 Limosilactobacillus gorillae
GGACCCTACACATTTGATTCGTCGAAACATTATTCAGTTTTCAAAGGTCTACCGCCAACCGATTGTTTTAACCAGCCGGCTTAATTATTTTAACATGAACATTTTAACTTGTCAAGAAATATTTAAATATTTTTAAACAAGCAATTTAATGTCGCATCAGCAACTCTTATAGGATATCAGAGTTGCTGATCGCTGTCAACAACTTTTTTATCACTTTTTTGACTGAAGTAATATATGTCGTGACAACGGTATATAACTATACACACTAAAGCGAAAAGTGTCAATAGTTTCACGGATAAATTTTATATTTTTACCAAAAGCGAATATAAGGCCCTGATATTACAGCAAAACCGCCATTACACCGAACAATAAGCGGAAACACAAGTGATCATAAACGATAATGTTCATCAGCCTATTGAATAAAGACTTTCCTTCACAATTTAGAATTGTCTTGATACAATTTAGCGGTAATTAACCAGTAAGTATAAAGGAGCCTTTTATGTCGACCTTAATTGATTTTATTTTACACATCGATGTCCACCTAATCCAAATCGTTAATACTTTCGGAGATTGGACGTACCTCATTTTATTTGCCATTATCTTCGTGGAAACGGGAGCTGTAATCCTCCCCTTCTTACCAGGCGATTCCCTATTATTTGCGGCAGCAGCTCTAGCAGCTAACCCAAGCTATAACCTAAACATCTGGATCTTCATCACCCTGTTTCTCTTAGCTTGCCTTCTGGGTGACTCATGTAACTTTATGATTGGACATAAAATTGGGAAGGAACTTTCTAACCACTCCCTCTTTGGGCGTCTAATAGATAAAGAAAATCTCGCCAAGGCTGAGCAATTCTTCGAAAAACATGGTGCTCCCGCCATCATCCTCGCCCGTTACATGCCAATTATCCGGACCTTCGCTCCCTTTGCAGCAGCTGGATCTGGCTTTGCCTATCGTAGTTTTATCCGTTACAGTGTTGTTGGTTGTGTTTCTTGGGTTATTATCTGCTGCGGGGCTGGGTTCTTCTTTGGAAACCTGCCCTTCGTTAAAGAACACTTCTCATTAATCATCTTGGCCATCATTATTGTGACGCTGATTCCTGCCGTTGTCGGCTTCTTTAAGGCCCGTTTCAGTAAAGACAAAACGGCGTAATATCATTTTAATCCGCCAATATAGTATTCCTAAGAACCCCTCGACAAGGGCCCCCCAGCCAATGGCTAACGTCATAAAGAAGCTGGCAGGCCACAAGTTAATGAGGGGCTCTTTTTTTGGATCAAACAGCCAATCCATGTTTGAGAAGAAGTGTTGGTGAAACCATAAGAAAGCAGGTTCAAAGTTAAGACCAATCGTAAGTAATCCCAGTAATATTAAAATCATTGCCCGCCGTAGGGTAGACAGTAGTCGCCACAGTTGATAATGCTTCTTTGACCACCAAAGCCCCCACCATGAACCGACAACCGCAAATAACGTAAGTCCTTCTGCCATTAAAAATAAGTTCCGGACATCCCTAAAATGACGAATAACTTTTCCATCCGTCGGTAGGTAATCTAAGGTCATTGCCCCCTTTATCCCTGGAAGCTGCAAATATCCCAAAATACGTAGGTAATCATGGTCAACAAGATGCTGACTAACACCCATTAGTCGACCATCAACCAGCCAGTATGATGCATTTGTAACAACAAAAAGGGCACCACCCAAGCACGCTAGTACCATTACTAACGTTATTAAATAGGCGCGTCCCTGGTCAATTAAACTATCCCACCATCCATTCATCTAATGAATCCACCGTGTAGGTTGGCGGAACCTCCTCTCTTGCTACCTGTTCCTTAGTTGACACACCCGTGTAAACCAAAAGGGTATCCATCCCTACGTTGATTCCCGCTTCAATATCAGTATGGTAATTGTCTCCCACCATGATAACCTGCTCTTTTTCCAATCCTACCCGTTTTAAAGCCATCTCCATGATGATTTTCTCAGGTTTACCAATCATAATCGGCTTCGTTTGCGTTGCGTATTCAACCAGTTTAACGAGTGATCCTGCTCCTGGAGTCAATCCTCGTTCGTTAGGGAGGTTGCTATCTGCGTTGGTCCCCACAAAGGTTGCCCCCGCAAGAACCGCTAAAACAGCAATTTCGAGCTTCTGGTAAGTAACTTGGGTGTCCAATCCCACGACAACGTAGTCCGGGCGCTCAGCAGTTAATTCAAATCCCTTACTACTTAAAGCCTCCTTGAGCCCCCGCTCGCCAATCACATAAACCCGCCGGTGGTTTCCCGCATGCTGAGCTAAGTAATCAGCAGTGGCAAGGGCAGTTGTGTAAATGTCTTCTGGGCGAGCCATAATTTGGTGATTTTTACTCAAATTGGTCGCCACTTCTTCCGGTGAACGTGTCGAGTTGTTAGTCACAAAAAGGACCCTTTTCCCGGCCGTTTTTAATCGATTCACAAAACCGGGGGCCTGTTGAATCCTCTCCTTACCCCGGTACATTGTTCCGTCTAAGTCAATAAAGTATCCCTGGTAACTTCGTTTCTGCATTAGCTATCCCTTCTCTTGCGGACAACCATTTTAGAATGGTTACCCTTTCCCTTCACCCGATGAATCTCCCGGTTACGATGGTGATTAATAATCGGTTCCTTAAGGCCTCTCTTTTCTTCATTAATCTCCGTCCGCCCCCGGCGCCGCATCCGTGATCGACGAGATTTCTTAGGCTGAATAACCTCCAGATTCTGGATGATAAAGTACGGGCACCCAAAATTACACTCTTCCATCAAGTAGTCCTTGATGCAAGTAATGCTCTGATCCTCCGCGCTAGACTTGGTATGCGCATAGAAGCCCTTCAGGCGTAGCTGATCATAGCCCCAGTCCCCAACAATATAGTCGTACTTAGTTAAAAGCGGACTGAAACGATCCGCTAAACGTTCGCCATCAAAAGCCCCCCGATAATTTTCCTTTAAAATGTAAGGGTGGCCATTGAGGGTGAAATGGGTGGCATCTTCTAATGTCACCTGATAAAGTCCCTTTCGCTGGGCCATCCGCTGCTCAATTAATTCCTGAATTCGTGCCCGATTCACCTAGGTCACTTCCTTTCACTATTTTTCCATCATACCACGTCCCCAGATTGCTTGACCACGGCGACCTTTTTAGCCATCATCTTCATTACCTTTGAAAAAGATAGCGGGGTTCCAAAGCTCGGCCGTGGGTCTAGGTAGTCTAATTCTGGTGCGTCGACACCAACATTTATGTTCGTTGTCGTTGGAACCATGTAGTGGTGGATATGACCGTGGAGGTTAATAATCTGCGGGGCGTTCCCCAGCATCATCGGATAATGAGTCAGATAGAGCTGATGATGATCATACTTAATTAGCTTACCAACATCATGAAATTCATACTTCATCTGCTTACCTAAATTGAAATTATGAGTAGCTAGGTACTTAAATAAGCTGCGTCGGTCATGATTGTCCTTTATCAATACCAAGTGCCCCTTTAATTGATCTAACAACGCCGCTATTTGTTGGTTTACCTCCCGTTCCGGTCGGTGATTTTGATAGTTGACCGCAATATCGCCAAGGTGATACACGGTATCACTGTCATTAACCCGAGTATTCCAGCTGTCGATCATGACCTGATCCATCTCATCCACACTTTGATAGGGACGTGGAGCAAACTTGTCAACTCCCAACAACTGCTCGTGAAAGAAATGCGTATCTGAAATTACATACTCCATTTTTCCTCCTAAACAAAAGGCGGGAAACCCGCAGGCTTCCCGCTCATTCAAACCCTTAGGCTTGTTTGCGAAGTCGTTCAATATCATGAACGATCATTAATTCTTCATCGGTTGGAATCAATAGAACCTTGATCTTAGCGTCGTCAGCAGAAACATCACGTTCTTCACCCCGAACGTTATTCTTTTCAGGGTCAACCTTAACTCCAAAGTAAGCTAGTTTATCACCAATTGCTTGGCGGAAGTCAATATCATTTTCACCAACTCCAGCCGTAAAGACAATCGCATCAGCACCACCAAGTTCCGCTAGGTAGGAACCGATGTACTTTAGCACGCGATTTTCGTAGATTTCAAGCGCTAATTTGCATTGCTTGTTACCATGTTCGGCAGCAGCTTGAACATCACGCATATCTGCAGACAGACCAGAAAGCCCCAGCAACCCAGACTTATGGTTCAATAGATCAATCATTTCTTCGCTAGAAACTCCTAGCTTAGATTGAACAAAGGCAACCAGGGATGGGTCAACATCCCCTGAACGGGTTGCCATCGTTACCCCAGCCAACGGGGAGAAGCCCATTGAGGTGTCAAAGGACTTTCCATCCTTGATAGCCGTAATAGATGCACCGGCCCCAATGTGACAGGTGATCAGTTTAAGGTCTTCTAACGGCTTACCCAGCATTTCAGCTGCCCGTAAAGCGACGTAACGGTGACTAGTACCGTGGGCACCGTAACGGCGAGCACCATACATTTCGTACCAGTCGTAAGGTACAGAGTAAAGAGCATTCATGTCCGGCATGTTAGAGTGGAAAGAAGTGTCAAAGACTGCCACTGCAAAGGCATCCGGCAAGACCTGCTTAAAGGCCTTGATCCCTTGTAATTCAGCTGGATTATGAAGCGGAGCATATTCTGCTAATTCGCTAATCTTTTGCATCACATCATCATCAATGACAACTGAGTCCTTGAAGAATTCACCACCAGCAACAATCCGGTGACCAACGGCATTAATTTCGTGGTATTCTTTGACGATCCCAAGACCGATTAATTGCTCAAGCAGGTAAGACACGGCCGTCCCATGAGTGGGGAATGGCTTTTCTTCTTCACTGACTTGACCATTACCATACTTAATCTTGGCATGGCCCATGTCCATTCCAATCCGTTCGATATTTCCTTCAGCAACAACTTTCTCACTTGGCATATCAAACAGCTTGAACTTAACAGTTGAACTACCAGCATTAACAGCAATCGTTTTTGACATTACAAATTCTCCTTTATTTGGTTGGGGGCAAGATTTTTAACCACCCAATTATCAATTTCGCGGATAAAGGCAATAAACTCAGGACGGTTCTTTATCGATGGAAACGTTCCCAATAGAACTTTTTTCGCCTGGTGACTCGTACCACCTTGACGTTGCAACAAAAGGAGCGACTTGGCCCCCTGTGGATTAGCAAACAGCTCATCTGGGAGATTAATTAACCCCTGCAGATAAGCAACTGATTGAATCCACTCAACTAATCCCGCCGTTTCTTTGCTTTGGAATAACGTCTTAGGAACTAAGAAGACCCCAAACCCTCCAGGTAACAAGTAGTTTATTGCCTGTTCGATCAGCAGGTGGTGAACATAGGAGTGACCCTCCCCTGCCCGGGTCCGGTACTTCTTTGTGTTATTATCCAATGGGTAATAACCAACCGGCAAATCGGCCACCACTAAATCAACCTGGGGGACATCCAAGTCCCGAATTGAATCCTGGTGGTATAACTTGACCGGAAGGTCCTGCAATTGGGTTGAAACGGACGCAACGCCCAGCATCGATTCATCATTATCAACCCCGTACCCATCAATAGGTTGATTGGTCACCGATTGTAAGTGATTCATCACCGTTGTTAGTAAGTTAGCCGTCCCAACAACCGGGTCCAAAATCCGGTAGGGGTGGTCAATCTTAGTCACCCGCTCAATTAGTGAGGCCATCAGCATCCCAATCGAATCTGGTGTCATCTGGTGTGTCGCTTGGATTGCATCCTTTTGAGTCACCTTTAACATCTCCAACTGTACGAGACGGCGCTTAGTTTCACGATCAGCTGAGCTAAGGTCAATTGACCGGTATAATTGCACTAACTTCGCTGTCGTTTCCGTATCCGGAACCCCATCTTCAACCCGGACCTTTCCCCCATCAACCAAGTTTTCGGCGTTTTCGAGAAAAGCATCCAGGTATGAACTAGCTAAAGCCGTTTGGAGCAACTGTGTCGCCTTGTCAAACGGCTCGAATAACGTTTCTGGACTTAAACGTTCCAGTCGTGGTCACTCCCTTCAAAATCCTAGATGAATTAATTTTACCTAGTTTTGTTCACAAATTCAAGGAAGCCCTTGCTTTCCCAGCCCTGTGCCATCTTGATTCACAGCAGCCGAATTTGCTTGTCTTAAATTGGCAGCTGCTTCGTCTTTTTGTTCCTGGATTAAACGTCGAGCGATGCGTTCCTGGTTTGTCATATAGTTACTGACAGTGACTACAAGTGCCGTTACCCCCACCAGCGCCATCATCGCCAATAAAATGCTAGTTGCTCGGTGCTGCAAAGCAAACCACCGCTGTTTGTTCATGACGTCCTCCCGTATACGTAAATCGAACCCGCCTTTGATCTAATTGCTGCCAAGTTAATTTATGGAGCTTTCCTTCCAGTAGAGGAAGGTAGCCTCCCTTTCCTACCACACTTAAAAAGATAATGGTATCATCCTTGTTTTTCTGCATCCGATAAGGTTTTCCTGACTTCTCACTGTACAAGATTATATTATTACTGGTTACCTTAACTAATTCAAACCGATGCTCCGTTGACTCTAATTCATCGATAAATAGGTACCAGTTTGTTGGTTCCGATGCGTCTATTTTGGCTAGTTTCTGATAGCTCCCCATTACCAGACCAAATAAATTTACGACCAAAACCATCAACATTAGGGCAACTATCGCTTCAGCCATTGTAAAAGACTGCTGTCGCATATCAATCACCCCCAACGGTTACCAGGATCTTATTCTCCTCATCAATAGCCCTGGCTCCCCGTAATGTCGCTTGGATATGGATCCCTTGGCGACTAATTTCAACGTACTTATTGCCCAACATCACTTCATCCGTTGCTTCCTTTACCAAGCGGCTAGCTAATAAATCACGTTCCAACTTCCGGCGCTTATCACCGACCTGCTGAGTGACCATAATCAAACTGGTCACTACCATTGCTAAAATCGTCAGCGCAATTAGCTGCTCAGCGATTAGAAATGACGGGTGCATGCTTCGAAATAGATTTCTTTTCCACACGGTATCCCCCCCATCCCATCTGAATTTTCATATCATATTCAGTCCTCGTCTCCGGGGATACAAATACCCACGTTTGAGGGCTCACAAAACCACCTTGGTAAATACTTACCGTCCTTATTCCTGTATATATTTTTAATGATTTAGGTAAGTGAACTCTTTCATTCACAAATTTACCACCCCGGAGATAGGAAAACGTGATCCCCCGCCCTTCTTGGTTTCGAAGGTAAATATAAGTCGTGATGTGCTCAACACGTGCCCTTGTCTGCGCCTCTTGCCATCGTTGCCTCACGTTCCGCCAGAACTGCTCCTCACTTTGCTCGACACTTCGTTTTTGGTAGGGGACCGTTGTTGTTACAATTACAACTGCTACTAAGCCTAAAACAATGACTACTTCCGCCATCGTAAAGGCCCACCAACGCTTATTGAACCACTGCTTGGCCATCTTGAATCGTTATATTTTCGCGGTTAGCTTGTCGTACCTGCTTTGCTGTTAGGTAATCACCTTTCTCTAACTGATCTAATCCAGTCGGTACATCCCCAGTATCATCATGATAAAGTTCAACCTGATTTTGAATCATGTTAACTAACGCTTCTTGATTGACTGAGGTCGCATGCTTCCGCTGGACCCCAAGATTTGGAACGATAATTAAGATTAGCAAACTAATGATAAATAAGACAATTGTCATTTCTACTAAAGTAAACCCTTTTACTACCTTTTTATTTAATTTTTTTAGCATTTATTCCACCACCTGTAAAGATTGATAAATTGGCATCAGAATACTTAAATACATAACCACTACCACCACAGCGAGGATAATTAGAATAAGAGGTTGGGTTAATTCCAGTAACTGTGCTGACCGTAACGACAGGCGTTTAAAATTTAGCCGGGCCACGGCCGCTAGTTCCTCACCAAGTTCTTGCTGTGTTAGCCCCCGATTTAAGAATGAGGGTAGCTCTTTAGGCAGGTAGTTTAGGTGTTCAAGTACCCGCTCAAGGGGTTGTCCTCGTGACAATGCATCACTGATTCGCTTTCCAGTTAGATACAGCATCGAGCGTTGATCAAACTTACCCACTAATCGGTTAATTTCTTGTAATGACATCCCATTTTCGACCATTACCGCCACGTTAGCAACCAGATAATAACCCCAATAGTATCGGGTTGGCTGACCGAGAACTGGCAAGGCGCACACAAACCGTACTCGCTGCTCAGGATTCATGGAAAACCACCTAGTAACTATCAAAAGCCCTCCACCCAATAGCACCCCCACCAGTGTTAATCCCACCGTTTTAACTACCGGAGGAATCAAAGCTGGGCTACCACTGCCCCAATTACTAACCTCAGGCAGGACAAAGTGAACTACCATAATGACAACCACTGCTAAAAAGGTAAGCAGGATTAGTGGATACTGCATAGCTGCTCGTAGGCGAGCCCGCTGCTTCGCCTGTAGAGATAGGAAGTGTCCCAACTGATGAATGGTATCACCCAATTTACCGTGCCGCTCTGCTAAACGTAACTGGTAATATGTGTCAATAGATAACCACGGCGCCATCGCCTCAGCAAGAGGCATTCCCGTCAACATTGCCTGATCGATTTCATTAAACATTTCCTTCCACTTGGGGTAGAGCCGAGCCGACATATTGACAAGCCGGCGCAGACTGATTCCCCGGTCAATCCCATCTCCTAAAAATAGTAACCAGTCAGCCAACTGCCCCGCCTTCATCTTAGCCGGCCGCGAACTTTTTAGCCGTTTCCTGCGTGATCTTCCCATCTTTTACTGCCTCCCGTAAGTGTTGGTGCCAGACCGTGCTCATTACGTTTTCGTTCGATAGTTTACATTGTTTTGCAAGATCAAATAACACGGCAACCCCTCCCTGCCTGAGGGGAAGTAGGCGCTGATAGCAGGTTCCAGTAACAGCCTGAAGTAGGTCAACCTCACTAACCCCCAATTGATTCATTCGCGAGTAAACTCCGGCAGCACTACGAGCATGAACCGTTGCCAAAACAAGTTGACCAGACAATCCCGCCCGGATCGCCATCTTCGCCGTCATCGAATCACGAACTTCACCGATGATCAGTACGTGGGGACGGTGGCGAAGACTAACCCGCAGGAGTTCTTGATAGCTCATCCCTGCCAGTTCATTTACTTGGGTTTGGATAAACCAGGGCTCTTCAATCTCAACGGGGTCTTCAATTGTCATCACTATCTGATCTTTTTTGATCTCCCTAGCCAACCGATACATGGTCGTTGTCTTTCCCGCCCCTAGCGGTCCCGCAAATAATATCAGCCCACGGTTAAGTACTAGCTGATGCAGGGATTGCCATTGAGTTGGTACTAGCAATTGGTAATCCTCGCTAACGGGATAGATAAAGCGGATTACCAACGATTCACGGCCCGCAAAGTCTCCCACCGTTGATAGACGCAGATTAATTATCCCCATACCCGTCGGCCAACTAATTCCTCCTGATTGGGGACGACGGTGTTCGGTAACAGCCATGTTGGCACGGTATTTAAAGTAAGCAATCACCTGGCGCCCCCCTTCATTTGATAAAGAACGGCGTTCCTTAATCCGTCCACTTTCAAATGAGGCAAGCCGATAACGTCCCTGGTGGGGAAGTATATATGCATCGGCAACTCGTTCACCAATCATGGTGGCCATTTCCTTTCGTAACCAAGTTTCCACGTTAAATCCCTCCTTAACTACTAAGTACGAAGAAACGTCTCGAGGTAACGAAAAAACACAAAAAACAGGCTGAAAATTCAACCTGTTTTTGATGAAGGGTAATTTACCGCTGAATGGACTATCCTCAAAAAAGAGCGCCTCACTTGAGACGCCCAGGGATAAAAAGGTAGTGCAATTTTATTCTTAGTTAACAACTACGTAGTAGCTAGGCGCGTAAGATGACATGCTCGTAATCTTAACAGATTGACCAGGAGTTGGGGCCTGGATAAAGGTCCCGTTTCCGAGGGAAATCCCACAGTGGGACGGTGCGCTGTCAGAACCAAAGAAGACAATTGCCCCGGCCGGCGCATTTTCAACGTCGTAATGGTGAGTTCCCAATGTTTGTTGTTGATAAGTTGTTCGGTAACTGGAACCCAAGCCATATGCCCACTGAACTAACCCGGAGCAATCAAACCCACTTATAGTGTTTCCACCATAAACGTACGGCGTTCCAATGACGGATTGGGCCCGAGCAACGGCCTGAGCGGCTGTGTAAGTTGTCGAGGCCGTTGTGGTGGTCGTGGAAGTGGCGAGCTTCGTTGTTCTTGACGATGAGGCCGAAGAAGCAATGGTCATCATGGTCGTATTTGCCGTACTTGCCCCCGAACTTGCTGAACTTACAGTCTCAGCCGAAGAAGAAACGGCACTATCACTATCTGAAGACATATCTGTAGCACTATTCGCACTCGTTACACCAGTACCTTGATTGGCGACACCACTTTGACTAACTGCACTTGCGGTGTCTGACGTAGAACCGACAGCGTTTGCAGTACTTGAAGAATCACTAGTAGCATTGACTGTGGAAGCCACTCCAGATGAGGAAACTGTTGCACTCGTGCTCGAAGTACTAGTTGTCTCCTTAGTTGGAATCGAGATTGTTTTTCCAGCAATAATTAAATTAGGGTTTTCTAGATGGTTGGCATTAATAATGTTGTCTATTGAGACGTGATAACGCTGAGAGTATCCCCAGACCGTATCTCCCTTTTGAATCGTAACTGTATCCGCATGGGCGGTTGCTCCGGCGGCAGCCAAGCCAACAGCTCCAAAACCTAGGGTAACTGCACACTTGAGTACTAAATTCTTTTTAATAATTGTTCACATCCTTTAAATATTTATCCTTTTACAAGGCCCCCTTAATATAAACGAAATAAATTACCGCATCATTACAAAAGATAAGTAAAACATTAGTATAACTGTGACGTAATCATGAATTTTTACATTTACATTTCGAATGAAACGATTGTGATTTACCGTTATTTCTCTGTCACCTAAAAAAGATAGCTATGTAAGCAAATGGAGGAGTTGTAACAAACTTGTTACAACTCCTCCATTAGGATGATTGAAATTACCTTTTATTCGCCTTGATCGGCATCGTCAACGTAGGCTGCTTCGTAAACGTCAGCCACATCATCGTTGGCTTCTAATTCGTCAATCAGATGTTGGTATTGACCAACCTTATCAGATGGAACCTTTGTCTGGTTTTCCGGAATCATCGTTACTTCAGCTGTTTCCAGTTCGTAACCTTGATCTTGTAAGGCATCCCGAACGGATGTCATCGCAGACGGGTCGGTAAAGATTTGGAACTTATCGTCTTCAGCCTTCATATCTTCGGCACCGGCATCAAGTGCGTCCATCAACATATCGTCTTCGTCCTTGTCCAGACCGTCACGAAGAATTTCAATTAATCCTTGGCGGTTGAACATGTAAGAAACGGACCCGTTGGCCCCCAATGAACCCCCAGAGTGGGTAAATGCGGAACGAATGGCCGCAGCCGTCCGGTTCTTGTTGTCGGTCAAACAGAAGACCATCACAGCAACCCCACCGGGACCGTAACCTTCGTAAGTAATCTCTTCAAAGTTGGCCCCACCGGCACCGGTGGCCTTGTCAATTGCCCGTTGGATGTTTTGCTTCGGCATGTTAGCAGCCCGTGCTTTTTCCATCACCAACCGGAGTTGAGGGTTGTTGTCGGGATCTGGGTCACCTGCTTTAGCGGCTTGGTACAAATCACGTGAAATCTTTTGGAAAATCTTACCACGCTTAGCATCCTGAGCATTTTTACGACCCTGGATGTTATGCCATTTTGAATGTCCTGACATGAACTAACTCCTCTTTTCTTTAAATGATAACAAACAGTCAAATTATACTAAACTAATGCTTATTTTTCAAGCCTATCCCCAAATCCGGCGCCAGACCCTAACCATTAGGCAACAAATAAATAGGCTCGCAGGGATTATTAATAGTGACCAGCCCTTATTGATGACATCAGTCTCAACCTGCGTAATTAAGGGATTAAGACTGGTATCCGTAGTAAGTGATCCCTGATAAAAGCTAAGGGCAAGTAATCCCCCTGCAAATAAGACACTTACCCACGCCATCGCATCCCCGATCGTGATCGGAAATGACACCGTCTTGAAAAAGACCGCAATTACAAGACATAACAGTAGGACCACCGACGAAATAACCAACATCACGTTGGTGACTAACTTACCTATTTTAATGGCACTAGTCACTTCTTGAAGTTGGCTGGTGTTTAACTCCTGATTAACCTGCTGGGTCACCTGATTTTCAATTGCGTTGACCACCGAGCTGTTGTTCAAGTTAACTGAAATCCCTAAGGCCTGTGTCAATTGCTGACTGGCCTGACTAACCATTGAGCTTTCAATTCCAGACAAATCAACGTTAATCTCACGGCCTTCATAAACATCATCAATTACCTGTTCAATCAGCTGATTAGCCTCCTTTGTGCTCACTACCGTCCCCGTGTAGCCACTCTGACTAACACTCTGGTTGACTGTATTTTGGAGGCTACTTGTTAAAGTTGAGTTAGTAAGTTCCTTCTTAGCAAAGGATTTGTTTAAGACCGTTCCGTTAGCTAAGACGGCTATCATAAAAACGAGGGTTGATAAAACGGTCATCAGGGCTAGTAGAAAGTGGCGCCGAACTGGGTGAGGAACCATTTTTACTTCCTCTTGTGGCACAACATCTTGCGCTTGTTGCTGGCGTTGGTACTCTGCTCTTGATATCACAACCGTACCCCCATTTCATTAACGGGTCGTTTGGCGTTCCTCAAAGCCGTGTGGCAAGATAACGTTTTGTTCACTACCATTTTCTTGACCATCTCCCTCTTGACTGTTGCCCATCAACTTGGTCAACAGGCGCATTGAAACAGCACCAATATCATAAAGCGGTTGGGTAACCGAGGTCATCTTCGGCCGGGTAATTTCTGTTAACTTGGTATCATTTGCGGCAATCAATTCAAATTCTTCCGGCACATTAACGCCGTGATCTGTTAAACCGTTCAAAAGACCGGCTGCAATCCCATCGTCAGAAACAAAGGCTGCCTTAGCTCCGCTGTCTAAAATTTGTTGAGTTAGATCGTAACCTTCGCGATAGGAATCATGGGCTTCAAAGATTAGTCCTTCATCAAAAGGTTGTCCAGCTTCTTGAAGGGCCTTTTGGTAGCCCGGGATCCGGAGCTGAGCGTTGATCGTGCTGGTCTTTGAACCAATTACCAGGGCAACCTTATCATTATTGTGTTCTAACAGGTATTGGATGGCTTCTTCCGTAGCCGCTTGGTAGTCAATCCGCACCGCCGGTAAGTTCTCATCATTAATAACTGAACCAGCCACCACCACTGGAATCGCAGAGGAAGAGAATTCCAGGCTCAATTCCTCGGAAATATCGTGACCCATGAAAATAATCCCGTCAACCTGTTTAGCCATCATACTCCGAACCACTTGTAAAGCCTTGCGGTCATCAGCATCGGAGTTAGTCAGGATCATATTGTACTTGTACATTGAAGCGATGTCGTCAATCCCAAGGGCTAGCTTGGAGAAGTAGTCGTTAGTCACGTCAGGGATAACAACCCCCACCGTTGTCGTCTTTTTGGAAGCTAACCCCCGAGCAACCGCATTAGGGCGGTAGTTTAACTCTTTAATAACGTCTAAAACCTTTTTCCGGGTTTCCGGTTTAACATTCGGGTTTCCGTTGACAACCCGCGAGACCGTAGCCATTGAGACCCGGGCTTCACGCGCAACCGTATAAATGGTTACTGATTGTTTTTGCATGATGCTCTCCTTCTTGATCTATTCTGTTTTCATAAGTTTTCATTCCAATCCATAATATAGCAAAGTTCCCATTAAAGGGCAACTTTATGGATCAATCTTATGGGTAATTTGCGTTATAATCAATTTAATGACCACTAACTTTATACCTTGAAAGGAACACCTCTATGCAATACCAAAAATTACATCACCTGCAAGAAATCATCACCCAAAAGGAACTTGACGTCGCCTACTTGAGTGATCCAATGACTATCAAATACCTTACTGGCTTTGGCTCCGATCCAGTAGAACGGGTACTCGCCCTGCTGGTCTTTCCGGACCACGACCCCTTCTTGTTTGGCCCCGCCCTGGAAGTTGAGGCCATCAAGGGAACCGGTTGGCCGTTCCCTGTTTACGGCTACCTGGACCACGAAGCCCCCTTTGAAATGATTGCAGCTGAAGTTAAGAAGCGAGTTGCTAATCCTAAAATGTGGGGCGCTGAGCTTGGCTTTTTAACCGTTACCCGGTTACGGGCCCTAAAGGAACGATTTACAAACGCCCATTTTAATTTTGATCTGACCCCAACAATCGAACAGATGCGCTTAATTAAGTCCGCCGACGAAATCGATAAACTTAACGAGGCTGGTAAGTGGGCCGACTTCGCCTTTAAAGTTGGTTTCGAAGCCGTCCACGTCGGTCAAAGTGAGCAAGCCGTAGCCGCTGAGCTGGAATACGCCCTCAAAAAGCACGGAATCATGCAAATGTCGTTTGAAACACTGATCCAAGCGGGTCCTCATGCCGCTGAACCACACGGAGCAACCAGCGATCGCATGATTCAAGATAACCAACTGGTCTTATTTGACCTAGGGACAATATACGATGGCTACATTTCAGATGCATCTCGGACAATCGCCGTAGGAAATCTAAACGAACGCCAAAAAGATATCTATAAGGTCTGCTTGGAGGCCCAGCTAACCGCCCAGGCAGCTGCTAAGCCAGGCATGACGGCTGCTGAACTTGATCGGGTGGCTAGAGATGTGATCGAAAAGGCTGGCTACGGTGAATACTTCATCCACCGCCTTGGCCACGGGATGGGAATGAGTGAGCACGAATTCCCATCCATCATGGAAGGAAATAATATGCTTCTAGAACCTGGAATGTGCTTCTCAATTGAACCAGGAATCTACATCCCTGGCTTTGCTGGCGTCCGGATCGAAGACTGCGTTCACATCACCAAAGATGGCTGTCTTCCCTTCACCCACACCACAAAAGAGCTACAATCCTTCAACTAATTCTAAGTATCATAATGAAAAGCCTCTGGTACTCAGTTTGAGCACCAGAGGCTTTTCATCATCCCTTGTTTTGTTATTCAGCGTCTTCAGTCGTCTTCTTTGCATCCTTGGTTTGATCAATCACGATGTCTTCTTCAGGTGCTGCCTGGTGCGCCTGGGCCAAAGTTTGGCGAAGCTGTTCAGTTTGAGCATCGAAGTTATCATTGGTGAAGTGATCGCCAACCTTATTTACTTGGTCTTTTAAGGTATCCTTAACCATATCAAATTTATTGCTGGCGGTGTCTTGATAGTCACCAACCCTGCTGTCAACAACATCCAGGGCTAACAGAGAGTATTCCGTCAAGTGGTCCACGAGATCTAAAAAATGCCCCTGAACACTCTGACTAAGAGCCCGTCGTTTATCTTCACCCAGTGCCTTATAAGCAGTAACAGCAACAAGGCTACCTAATGCTAACCCCGTTACAAACTTCTTCGACATATTCTTTATTCCCCCTACTTATTCTTAGTACGCTTAAAAACCCGACTAACAACACTCATTGCCATCATCTGAGCCGCCGACTTCATGAAACCATTGTGACGCTTTTCCCGCCGGCTTGCCAAATTTTCAACCAGATTCCGGGAGGCTTGGTTGGCATCTGAAACACTCTGACCTACGTCAGCAATTGCCTGAACGGCTGGATCAACTTGAACTGCCTTTTTATTGATATCTTCTAAAAGGGTGTTGCTATTTTTTAAAATCTCTTCTAATTCCCCACTTAAGGTATCAACATCCTTAGTGAGTTGTTCCACGCTTTTGATCGCATCTTGAATTGCTGCGACCACCTTTACCAAAAACCAGCCGATAAAAATTACTAAAACGACTAACGCTAAGGCTGCAACTAACCCCGCAAGTTGTCCAACAGTCATAGTGAAACCTCCTTTATTTAGCTTTAAGGATAGCATTATTAAGTATCGACCGCAAATTGATTTGCCGGAGATCCCTCTGGATTGTTATCATAAGGAACAACGGTAATTTCAGAATAAAGGGACGATTTCATGATACTTTCTGCAACAGCATCGCTGACCAATCAGGCCAATCAGATTAGCCGCTACTTTACCACCCTCAATTGGGATGCGATTATTAAGAACCTTGGTGACCGAGTTCTTTCCATTCTCCTGGCTTTTGTGATCTTTTTGGGGATTCTGTGGGCCGGTCGGCTAATTATTGACGCTGCCTTTCATCAAAGTCGGCGGATTCAACTCCTCGGTGGAACTCATCGGGCAGCCACCTTCCACGCCCTAACCCTTAATATTTTTCGCTACACTTGCTACTTCTTCTTACTATACGCCATCTTGTCTTTAATCGGGGTTCCAGTCGGGACCCTTTTAGCAGGGGCTGGAATCTTTTCGATCGCCCTGGGGCTTGGGGCCCAGGGCTTTGTCGCCGACGTTGTAAACGGTTTTTTCATTCTCTTGGAACAACAAATTGATGTAGGCGATGTAGTTAAAATTGGCACAACCAAGGGAACGGTCTCCGCAATCGGCCTACGAACCACCCAGGTTCTCTCTTCCGATGGAACGTTAACCTTCATTCAGAATCGGAATATCACGATGGTCCAAAATTTTTCTCGTCACAACCTGACGGCCAACGTTGACATTCAAATTCTTCCTACTACTCCCTTAGATAAGTTAGAGAAGGTCATTGAACACTTAGGCCCCCAGCTAGTTGAAAGAATTGACGGTCTAGTTGAAAAGCCAACCATCACCGGACCAACCACCGATGCAATGGGACGCCTTGTCTTTCGGATTGTCATCACCGCACGCTCCGGTAGCCAGGGAAGCGTGGCTGCCACCTGTTTAGCAGCCTACTTAAAGGAACTCAATCAGGCAAATATTCCCTTACAAAATGATTGGGGACACCCCGGTCATTAAACCATAATGGCGGATTCTATAAGCGCCATTACTTTCCTGTTAAACTAATAAAAGGCGGCCCTACATTGAAGGCCGCCTTTTATTAGTTAATTCAATTTTTAACGCTTGAAACGCTTATCAAGCCCCACGCAGACGAGGTCCCGGTTGTAATAGCGAACAATGAAGCTGGTCGGGGTTGTTTCAACGGTTGCAAAGGTTCCACCCAGGTAGTCATACTCCCCTCGGGGCTGACTGATTGACCCCGGGTTCACGAGTAAAATCCCATCCACCACCTGACAGGCCAGCTGATGAGTGTGCCCGTAGGCAACTACTGAGGCACCCAGCTCCTCAGCCGCTAACTTAAGCTTCAGCAGGCCATGATTAACCTGATAGAGGTGACCATGAGTAACGAAAACTCGTTCCCCATCCACTACTTGGTTAACGATCCGCGGGAATGGATCCCAGTCGGTATTACCAACCACAACCTGATAGCCGATAAGGGCTGGGTCATCAGGACTTAAGTTTGAATCTCCGCAGTGAAACATAGCGTTTACTTGGCCTTCAAAAGCTTTCTTGACCTTGATCAGGATATCCGCATCCCCGTGATTGTCACTGATAAATAGTGCTTTCATTATGCTTCCCACCATTCTTCAAAGTTTATCATTAACTCTTTTAACGCCCGTCCCCGGTGGCTAATGGCGTTCTTTTGTTCATCCGTCAAATTCCCCATTGCCTCGCCCAATTCATCAACAAAGAAGAGCGGGTCGTAACCAAAACCGTGCGTTCCAGTTAGTTTGCGCAGAATATGTCCGTTAACGTGGCCATTAGCAACTACTTTTGCCCCATTTGGCTTTAACCCGATAATTGTGGTATAGAAATGGGCGGTGCGCTTTTCGTCTGGAATACCCGCCAGATTCTCTAATAACTTTTGGTTATTGGCAAAGTCATCATGGTCACCTGCGTATCGAGCCGAGTGAATCCCCGGCTCCCCATTTAAAGCATCAACCATTAAACCTGAATCATCGGCAATCACCGGTAGATTCAAGGCCGCCACCGTTGCCTCTGCCTTTTTAAGGGCGTTTTCTTCGAAACTTTGCCCATCCTCGGTAATCTCAATCGGGGCAAAATCTGCTAATGTCTTAACTTCAATCCCCTTTAAAGCCATCATTTCCTGAAATTCCCGGGCCTTACCAGGGTTTTTAGTTGCAATAACTAAAGTTGACACGTTAATCCCCCTCTTTAATTTCTGCGATTTCTAACCTAAACTTACCAGATAATAACCATTTATTAACCCCTGCCTGTAGGTCAGCCAGATTCCCCGTCGAATACAGATAGTACTGGGGGTGAACATGGTTACCAAGGGACTGGTGATCTTCTAGCCACTTTTTCGCTGTTGCCACCGTTTCCTTGGCTGGATCAACAAGGGTAACCGTCTTACCCAGCGTTCGGCTGATTTCTGGGGCTAAAAACGGAAAGTGCGTACAGCCCATAATCAAGGTCTTGATCGGCTGATCCTTAAAGGGAGCCAACTGTTCATCTACAACCTCTTGAGCTGTACTTGTGCCGGTTTGGCCACGCTCAACAACCTTAACCATCGGCTGGGTTGCCTGAGTAATTACTGGAGTTCCGGGGGCTAAGTTCTCAATCGCCGCTGGGTAGGCACCAGAGTTGATGGTCGCCGTCGTTGCAATCACGCCAATTGCTCCCTTCTTATCTTGAACAAGGGCCGCCCGAGCCCCAGGTTCGATAACACCAATCACGGGAACTGGCAACTTATCTTGGAGGGCTGGTAGCGCAGCTGCCGTGGCTGTATTACAAGCAATGATCATCATCTTAACATCATTTCTTTGTAAAAAGGAGCCGATCGAAAGTGCCAAGCCGCGAACCTCTGCTGGATCCTTAGTACCATATGGGAAATGACCCTGATCACCAACGAAGATCACCTCTTCATTGGGTAACTCTTGCTGGATGACTCGGACAACCGAAAGGCCTCCCAATCCTGAATCCATCACTCCAATTGGGCGATTATCCATTTATCTTCACCCTTTCTATTCTTCAACAACTTAAAACCTTATTTTCGCCCAAATTAAAGTGCTTTGCAATCCTCACCCTAAATTTTTCTTAAGTCTCCCGCCGTGATCATGATTTCCGGTATAATAAAATGGATTGCTAAAGAAGGAAGTTTAAAAAATGACTCAAACACGTTACGATCACTTAATTAATAGCCACCGAGGTCTGGGTCCCGCTACCCTCCGTGACGTCATTCTCCCCGCTCTTTTAGGGAAGGAAACGGAGGGAATCCTTTACTGGATCGGTAAGGACCTCGCCCGTGAATATCCCGTCGCCGACTTAGACGAACTGGTTGCCCTGACCGCCCAGTTAGGGATGGGCGATCTCACCTTAAAAAAGGCCACAGCAACCCAGCAATTTTGGGAACTAGGGGGGCCAATTGTTGATGAACGACTAGCCCTAGACAAGGAAACCACTTCCTTTAGCCTGGAAGCTGGGTTTTTGGCGCAGGAAATTGAATTCCAACTTTGTACGGTCACTGAAGCCGATCTCCAAGAACGTGGCCACCACTCAGTCACCTTCCTGGTTCAAAATGATCCTAAGGACGCGGCTGATTCGGAACGAACCGAATTGGTCGAGTTTATCCACCCGGTTATGCCAACAACCACTGAAGAGGCCCCCAAAAAGCGCGGGTTTTTCAGACGTAAGAAGAAAAAAAAGCAACGTTCACTTAAATAATAAAAGCTCCCAGTACTGGGAGCTTTTATTATTTAGAATTGGTTAACCACTTATTAACGGCAATTGATATCCCTGCTGAAAGAGCCAGCATTAAGAAAGAACCACTGGCCAGGTGACAAACCTCAAGTAACATAAACAAGGCCATTAAAGGTGCCGTTTGCGAAGAAGCCAAAAAGGCCACCGCCCCAACGATGGCAAATTGGGCGAAGGGAATTCCTGGTACAAACATGCTATAGACCATCCCAAACAGCACTCCCAAGGACGCTCCAATCGAAATTGACGGGGTTAAGACACCCCCGTAGCCACCGAAGCGAATTGTCATTAGGGTGACAACCGGTTTGGCGACTAGGCCAAAGAACAAGGCAACAATGGCCAAGCGGGTCGGCATAGTTGTTGACATGGCCAGTTGGGCGAGGCCGCGCCCATTTCCCATGATCTGGGGGTAGATGGCAGCTACCGCTCCGGTCACCACCCCGACAATGGGAAAGGTCACTAAAATCTTTGCCGTGTGAGGACGCCTGGCACTGCAGGCCTTGATTGCTAGACCAAACAAGTAGCCCAGTCCTCCCATCAATGGGGCAACAATGATGACATAGGGTAGGAGGCGTAGCGATAACTCGCGGGCAGAAACTAAGTAGTAAGGACCGTAGCCCTTTACCTGGCCTCCAATTATCGTTGCAATTGAGGACATCGTCAAGGAAACAGCGATCGCTCGGGGGGTAATCTTTTTATACAAGAGCTCCATACAAAAGAATGCTCCCGTAATTGGGGCGATATAGACCCCGGCAAAGCCGGCTCCGGCAGCGGCAGCGATTAAGAGACGCTTATCTTCTTCACTTAGAGCCAGGGCGCCATGACGACCTGTAATTTCTTCCCACTTCTGGGCAAAGGCTGCCCCCGCTTCCCGTGGTGCTAATTCACGGCCGATCGACCCTCCCGTTCCCACAAAGAATATCTGAGTTAACACGTGCATGAGGGTGTGAGTAAGCGGTATCCGCTCACCAGCGACTGCTTTTTTCAATCCCACCGGGCGGTAACTCTTTTTTTGTAGCAGATACCAGGCGCCACCAGCAATAATAGCCCCCAAAAAGACCGATAGTCCCCGATGTAAGGCACTAGCTTCTAAGTTAACTGGCATCCGGTTAGTTTCTTGGAAGCCTAAAAATAAGCGCTCAACATAGTCCAGAA
This sequence comes from Limosilactobacillus gorillae, assembly GCF_001293735.1. GTDB lineage: Bacteria > Bacillota > Bacilli > Lactobacillales > Lactobacillaceae > Limosilactobacillus > Limosilactobacillus gorillae. The sequence goes on from NZ_BCAH01000025.1 coordinate 20,899, forward strand.
AGAGACTCAAGCTAGCCGAACTAGCCCCCGTAATCCCCCCAATGACGATAGTAGCGACAATCATGGACCGATTCTTTTCTAATTCTTGTCGGAGTTGCATCCGTCATTCCTCATTTCACCAAAATTCATACTTTCCTAGTTAACCGCGCTTTATGACAAAATACAAGCCTCGTGAAACTTTCTTAAGTATAAAAGAAGGGCAACTCATCACGTCCTTAAAAGAACGTGTTTCCTTGCTCGCTTTCAAAAAGGGAGGCTGCAACGGTTCGTCACAACCTCCCTTATCCCCGTTTGAATAAAAAAGCATGAATACACACTCTTTTTTATTTGGAGCTTATTAAATCTAGAAGTAAACAATCGTTGCGCCATCGCCCCCATTATTTGGACTAGCGTATTCAAAATTCTTAACTCGGGGGTTACTTTGCAAATACTGCTGGGTCCCCTTCCGCAGCGCCCCGGTTCCCTTCCCATGAATAATGGTTACTGACGGAAGGTTATTTAACAGAGCATGATCGATGAAGGAGGCCAGTTCGCTCATTGCCTCTTCGTAACGGTGTCCCCGCAAGTCGAGACGGGCACTGGTCTGACGAGTCTGAATTGTCCGGACTGCCATTTTTCGTGGCTGACCCTGCTGTTTCTCCTGTTGTTTGGCCTGTTTTGCCGAGATCTTCTCTAAGTCGGCCTCATCAATGGCCATTTTCAAAATTCCCAGTTGGACTTCCCACTTGTGGTTGCCCCGTTTGTTTAATAAAACTCCTTGCTGGCCGTATGACTTAACGTTAACGTGATCCCCAGCCTTAAGTTGGTGTTTTTGTTTGGCGCGACGCAAGACACTATTATTACTTAAACGTGGATTATCCTTGTGGAGGGCATTTAAAGCTCCCTGAGCATCAATTAGCTGATTCTCCTTAATTGCTGACCCCTGAATTTCCAGCTGGCGGAGGTGGTGAATGATCTGGTTGGCCTTTTTCTTAGCCTGGGCGACCTCGTGGTTTGCCTCCGAGCGAGCCCGCTCAAGTAGCTTATCCCGTTGCTCGTTGAAACGGTCCAGCTTAGCATCTAAGTTCTCTTTGGTAGCTGTGTTTTGCTCAACCAGTTCTTCTAGGCGTTCGTTTTCTTCTCGGGCCCGCTTACGCTGCTCAACCAGGTCACCAATCATCTTATTAAGGTCCTGACTGTCATCGGAAACTAAGGAGGAGGCTTCCTCAATTACTGCCTGGCTAATTCCTAACCGCCTAGCAATCGCAATCCCGTTAGACTGTCCCGGCACCCCTAACAAAAGGCGGTAAGTCGGCTTTAAAGTCTCCTGATCAAATTCCATCGAGGCGTTAATTGTCTTAGCACGGTCATAGCCGTAAACCTTAAGCTCCGGATAGTGCGTGGTCACAACCACTTCACTTCCAACTGCTCCAATTTGATCAAGAATTGCCATCGCCAGGGCGGCCCCTTCTTTAGGGTCAGTCCCAGCCCCAAGTTCGTCAAGTAAGACTAGCGAACGATCGGTGATCTGCTCTAGGATCCGCTTAACGTTTTCCATATGCCCCGAGAAAGTAGATAAGTTTTGTTCCAGGGACTGTTCATCACCGATATCGGCAAAAACATTATCAAAGATAGCAACCGATGAATTCTCACTGGCCGGGATGAACATCCCTGACTGGGCCATCAGTTGAATCAAGCCGAGGGTCTTTAAGGTAATTGTTTTCCCACCGGTGTTAGGCCCCGTAATCACAATGGCTTGGTAAGCCTTACCCAGAGTGATATCGTTTGCCACTACCCTTGCCGGGTCAATTAATGGATGACGAGCCTTACGTAGGTTTACCTCTCCATTTTGATTTAAGACTGGGACACTAGCCTTCATCGCTTCAGCAAGCTTAGCCTTAGCGTTGATCAGATCCAAGTGGCCAAGTAGATTGGCATTCTTGGCAATATCATTTCGGTAGGGGCGAACTAAGTTAGACAACTCAATTAAAACCTTACGTACCTCTTGGCGTTCCTCAATTTGAGCTTGGCGTAAACGGTTGTTTAATTCCACTACGCTTCTCGGCTCAATATACAGGGTCTGCCCGGAAGCCGATTGATCATGAACCACCCCACCAAACTGGTTCCGGTAACGGGCTAGAACTGGAACCACGTAGCGATCGTTACGAACGGTGATGATTGGCTCAGACAGCTTCTTAGCCTGCTTTCCCCGGGTGTAGCGTTCCAGCTCATGACGAATCTCCGCTTCAGTTTGAGTGATTAGTTGCCGAACCCCGTGGAGCTTAGTAGAAGCCTCATCGGTCACTCGCCCATCCGGATCGATTGAGCGAGCTAGGCGTCGGGTGACTTCTGGAATCGTTACCAACGAGATCACCAGGTTATCAATTGTCCGCAAACGAATCTTCTTTTCTTCTAAACCATCGAAGAAATTTTGGACCGCCATGCTGGTCCTAAGTACATTAGTGATTTGGGCTAACTCGGTTCCATTCAGGCTGGCCTGAACCTTCAGGCGTTTTAATTGGGGCGACACATCAGTTAGCTGCGGAAGGGGGATCCCCCCCACCAGACGTAAAAGGTCCGCCCCGTCTTCAGTCTCTTCAATCCAGTGGTGAATGATTGTATAGTCAGACTGGGGAACTAACTTCGCTAGTTCCAGACGGCCGGTTGCTGAAACCACGTACTGTCCCAGCTGTCCCTTCACCCGGTCATATTCTAGTGTTTCTAAGATTTTATGGTTCATTGTCAATTGTTCCTCTCCTTACATAACCCATGAAATGACCACCTTAGCCATTCCAGGGGTTTGATTGATGATCCACTGAGCAAGTCCTGAGTCCGCCAGCTGACTTTGCCACCATGCAACTGGAAGGAGCTGAAAAATGAATAAAAAGACAAAAATGATTAGGTAACCCAAGAGACAATCTAACGCTCCACCTGCCCACCCGTTGACCGTCCCAACCACCGGTACCCGGCGAAGCCAGTTGAACCGGTGCAAGAGCCAACGTGACAAGAAAGTAATTCCCCAAAAGATCAGCATGAAGCTAACCCCACTGTAGAAGAACTCACTAGTACTTGTTGTTAACAAGCTAGTTACAGTAGACTTTGAACTATCATTAATAGTGGGTAAAAATCCTGCAATGGCAGGTCCAACAAATTTGGCCCCCAACCGCGCCATTACCCACGCTAAAAAATAAGCCACCGTCGAAATAACCAGGCCAATTAGTCCCATTCGCCGACCGTGGATCCAGCATCCCATTAGAATGATGATAATGATTGCAGTAAGGATCATGTGTTCCACTCCTAAAATTTCACTGACTATTTTAGCATTTACGCCCTAGATTTGCTATTGTAGGGATTGTAACAGAAAGGTGGTTCCTATGAACATAGTGATTAAAGTCGACAACGCGACTTTTACCAAGATGAAGGTAACTTATCAGGCCCCAGGCCACTTACCAGCCGGGGCAGCTTTTTTAGCCAAGGCCAAGGGGGTAACCATAACTGGATATGAAAAGAGTCATAAGGTGATGTTTCAAGGTCCCTTAGCCAAGCAGGAAGCTGCTCGCTGGCAAGATCCCAATGATAACCAGGAACAAGACACTGCTCCGCAAATTTCCGGCCTTCCAGCCGGGTTTGCTAATTGGTCGGTTCTGGGGTCTGATGAGGTTGGCGTCGGGTCTTATTTTGGCCCACTAACTACCGCCGCTGTCTATGTCTGTAGCGACCGGGTTGCCACCCTTAAAAGTTGGGGCGTTGCTGATTCAAAAAAAATTACCGATCCGGAGATTATTCGTCTGGCTAAAAAGATTCTCGCTAGCTGTCCAACCGAGGTTTTAAACCTCCAGCCCGCTGACTACAACGCCCGGATCAAAAAATATAACCAGGCCCAGCTCAAGGCCCTGTGTCATAATTACGTTCTCGGCCAGGTGCTAAAACAGATTGCCCCGGAACAACCACAAGCAATCCTCATCGACCAATTCGTCAGCGAGCAGACCTACTTCAACTACCTAAAAGGTCAGCCAGTGATTATCAGCCACGGGGTCCACTTTAAAACCAAGGGTGAACAGGCTCATGTGGCCGTAGCGGCTGCCTCCATCGTGGCCCGTTATTACTCACTGTTGACTATGAATCAACTCTCTGAGCAAGCTGGGATCACCTTACCAATTGGGGCCGGCCACGCTGTCGACCTGGTAGCTGCTAAGCTCATCAAAAAAGGCGTTGACCTTAACCAGTATGCCAAGCTCCACTTTGCCAATACTAAAAAAGCCACCCAACTTGCTGAGCATAATTAAACGGGGAGAGAAGCACCCGCTTCTCCCCCCGTTTTTAATTAAGCCGTAAAATTACCGTCGTCATCAATAAAGGTGTTTAACACCTCTTGGACCATTTCCCATTCGGCATCATTTTCGATCGGCATTAATTGTAATTCATCATCGTCGGAAGCCGGTTCTTCAAAGGCGAAGGCTTGAATTCCAACTTCTTCATCGTTTTCTTCATCCAACGGGTACAAGCAAATGTACCACTTTCCAGTTTCCGGAGATTGAAAACGCATTGCTTCTTTAAAGAGCTCTTCGTTTCCCTTTTCATCAACTAAGGTGAAAATTTCACCCTCGTCACGTGGCGTTTGGTCACTCATGACATTTCCTCCTATAACTCGGCGGTCAACTTACCGTGCCGGTCCAAGTAGTTTTGTAAAATTAAGGTAGCTGCTAATTCGTCAATCACCCTTTTTTGTTTACGCCGGGATACGTCAGCCTCTTCGACCAACATCCGGTGGGCCTGAACGGTGGTCAGACGCTCGTCTTGAAAATCCACGGGTAGACCAAACCGTTCTTTTAAAAGCTCACCATAACGGCGTGACGCTTCAACCCGGGGCCCCTCTGTATTGTTCATGTTTTTAGGGAGACCCAAGACAAAGCCAGCCACCTGGCGTTGTTTAACTAGTTCGGCAACCCGCTCTAAGCCAAAGACCTCTTCATCTTCGTTAATTGGAATAATTTCAACCGCCTGGGCCGTCCAACCAAGAGGATCACTTTCGGCAACCCCCACTGTTTTAGAACCCACGTCTAAACCTAACAGGCGCATTATTTTACGTCCCCACTATTCTTTAGGTAGGAACGAACTAACTCTTCGATAATTTCATCGCGTTCGTGTTGCCGAATTAGATTCCGGGCGTTATTTAGGCGTGGAATATAGGCAGGGTCACCAGACAACAGGTAACCTACGATCTGATTGATTGGATTGTAGCCCTTTTCTTCCAGGGCGTCATAAACCGTCTTAAGGGTCTCTTTGACGTTTTTTTCGTGTAACTTATCAAAGCTAAAAAACATCGTTTCATCAGTTGCCATTACGGTCACCTCCATCAAATGTACCAGTGTTAATTGTACTATATCCCCCTTCAAAAGTACAACTTAGCGAACTAACGGTAATTTGAAGGATCCTAAAACAAATGGAGTCCCGCAGTTCGTTTTACCAAACTACTGGGCTCCATCGTTAATAGTATTATCTTTTTAGGTGCGCCACGCACCCTTCCCATTTATCTACTCATTCATGAACTGGCTTGCCAACTTCAGTGCTTCACCAATCCCAGCCGGGTTCTTTCCACCGGCTTGGGCCATCGTTGGGCGGCCACCCCCGCCCCCGTTAATTGCTGGAGCAATCGCCTTAATCAAGTCACCAGCCTTGACGGTCTTTGCTAAGTCGTCCTTGACTGCGACCAAAAGGTTAGCCTTTTCACCAGCCGTCGTTGCCAAAACAAGGACGTCGGAGTAGTCTTTTTGGCGCCAGTTATCCGCCATTTGACGCAGCTGGTCCATTCCAGCCACGTTAACTTCGGCTGCAATCAAGGAACCCTTAGCGGTCTTTTCAACCTTAGTGAAAACATCACCGGCCTGTTGGGAGGCTAACTTAGCTTGCAGAGCCTCATTTTGTTTGTTGGCTTCCTTAAGTTGATCTTGAACTTCACCAACACGGTGAACAATTTCTTTGACCTGAGCGACCTTGAGATCAGCCGCCACTTGGTCTAGGATGTCGACACGTTGTTGCATGAATGCAAAGGCATCACTCGAGGTAACGGCTTCGATCCGCCGAACCCCAGCGCCAACTCCTCCTTCAGAGACAATCTTAAACAAACCTAATTCATTGGTGTTCTTAACGTGGTCCCCACCACAGAACTCGGTGTTAAAGTCGCCAATCTTAACAACCCGCACCTTGTCACCATACTTATCAGAGAAGAGGGCAATGGCCCCCATTTCCTTGGCGGAATCAATATCAGTTTCAACCGTGGTAACTGGAATTTCCTTCCAGATCTGTTCATTAACTAAGTCTTCGACCTTCTTAAGATCCTCTTTGGTAACCTGACCAAAGTGGTTAAAGTCAAAGCGTAGGTAGTGAGCTTCAACCAAAGAACCAGCCTGTTGAGTATGACCACCTAAGATGTTACGTAAAGCTTGGTCCAACAGATGAGTAGCGGTATGGTTCTTTTCAATCTTGATGTGGCGGGCCTTGTCAACCACCAGTTTGTACCGAGCTCCCTTCTTGATTGGAGCATTCAATTCAAGGGTATGGAGGTTTTGTTGGTGTGGAGCGTGTTGAACGTCCTTAACGGTTGCAACCACCTTGCCATAATTATCGATGACCTGACCGCTGTCAGCAACTTGCCCCCCCATTTCAGCGTAGAACGGAGTCCGATCAAAGATAACGTCAACATGTTGACCTGGTTGAGCCTGATCAGCTTGCTTACCATCAGCAGCCAGTCCGATCACCTTCGCATTGTCGACTACCAGTTCGGTGTAGCCAACATAGGTGCTTTCTTCGGTGAAGTTAGTCCAAAGATCGCTTTGAACTCCCATCCCATTGTCCATATCGCGAGCGTTCCGGGCCCGATTTTGTTGTTCGGTCATGGCCGCTTCAAAGCCCTGTTCATCAATACTCAGGCCTTCATCCGCTGCATATTCACGGGTTAGTTCAACCGGGAAGCCGTAGGTATCATAGAGCTTGAAGGCTGTTTTACCATCGATTTGCTTACTGTCAGTCTGCTTAGCCTCTTCAATCACGCTGTTTAGCAAGTTTAACCCACCGTTTAAAGTGGCGGAGAAGCGGTCTTCTTCAGAAGCAATCACCGAAGCAATATAGTCAGCGTTTTCCAAGACTTCCGGGTAGTAATCCTTCATGATTTCCCCAACCGTTGGGACCATCTTAGCCAGGAATGGTTCATCGATGCCTAGCTTCTTACCAGCCACTACCGACCGCCGTAGTAAGCGTCGGATTACGTAGCCCCGTCCAACGTTGGATGGTAAGGCCCCGTCACCAATAGCGAAAGTGATAGAGCGAATGTGATCGGCAATAATCTTAAACTGAACGTCGTCAGACGCGTCTTGACCATACTTCTTATTGGCAAAACTTTCTACCTGCTTGATCAACGGCATAAAGAGGTCGGTTTCAAAGTTAGTCTTGGCATTTTCAAAGATCGAAACGATCCGTTCTAACCCCATCCCGGTATCGATGTTCTTGTTAGGTAATGGTTCGTAAGTGTCTTCTGGAGTGTGATTGAACTGAGAAAAGACAATGTTCCAGATTTCAAGGTAGCGTTCGTTTTCGCCTCCTGGGTATGATTCTGGGTCGTCTTCGGACAGATTATTCATCTCCTGACCTCGATCATAAAAGACTTCCGTGTCCGGACCAGACGGACCCTGTCCAATATCCCAGAAGTTATCCTGATCGGCTAGTAAATGATCTTCTTTAACCCCAGCGTCCAACCAGAATTGGTGGGCGTCATTATCCTTTGGATAGTAGGTAATGTAAAGGCGCTCTGGGTCAAAGCCAAACCAGTCGTCACCAGTAAGCAATTCCCAAGCCCAGGTGATGGCTTCCTTTTTAAAGTAGTCACCAACTGAGAAGTTCCCCATCATTTCGAACATAGTATGGTGACGAGCGGTCTTCCCAACATTCTCAATGTCGTTGGTCCGGATGCTTTTTTGTGATGAGGTCATCCGCGGGTTATCGGGAACGATCTTACCATCAAAGTAGTTCTTCATCGTTGCCACCCCGGAATTGATCCACAGTAAGGTTGGGTCGTTAACCGGCACCAAGGAGCGTGAAGGCATCTCAGTGTGACCGTGTTGGACAAAGAAGTCCAAATACATCCGCCGAATCTGAGCGGAGTTTAATTTCTTGAGCTCTTTCATTACAATTCCTTTCTAAAAGCAAAAATCCACCCTTGCTGACAGAGACGCCGGTTGACGCGGTACCACTCTGTTTGCAACGATGGATTCGTTTGCCACTTTTAATCCCCCGTGGGGGTTGATAACTAAATTATGCTCCGGGGAGCAACACGGTTGGGTTCGTCATGCTTTTCAGCTACCAGCACGTTTCTAAAAGTTCCCCCAACGGGTCATATCCCAGACGTTTTTCATTATAACCAAGGGTGTCGTTAAAATCAACGCCCATTCTGTTGTCGTGCCCGCTCCGCACGGTGCTGCTTTTGCCGTGCCCGTTTGGCCTTACGCATTTCATGACGCTGCGCCTGCTTGAACTTCTGGCGCTCATCCTCTTTAATCCGCTGCTTGATCCGTCGTTTGTAACCAGGCTTTACCTTCTTCTTAGTTTTCTTTACAAAGCCCTTCACGGTCGGATCTAAGGCCGTCTTTTTACGTCGGTGGGTCTTCCGCCGGTTCCGGTCGTATGTTGTAACAATCCGGCCCCCCTTAAGATCCTTTGGAATAAAGGTAATCCCGCGTTCTTCTAGTTTTTCAATTAAGGCGTCCTCTGCGGGGGCATACAAAGTAATGGCAATCCCAGCCATATTAGCCCGCCCTGTCCGGCCAACTCGGTGAACGAAGTACTCGAGGTCACTTGGAATGTCATCGTTTAAGACTAGGGATACCCCTTCAAGATCAATCCCCCGGGCTGCTAAATCTGTAGCCACGATGAACTGGTAATCCATATTCCGGATCTGGCGCATCGTACGCTTGCGGACCCGCGGTTCCAATCCACCGTGGATTAAGGCGACCTTTAAGCCGTGCTCCTGCAAATAATTAGCCAGCTCGGTTGCTCGTTCCCGAGTGTTGGCGAAGACCAGGGCCAGGTACGGATTACCCAACGTAAGCAACCGGTAGACCATATCGTTTTTATCGTGTCCCTTGGTCGACATTAACCAGTTTTCCACGTTCGGGTTGATCACCGTTTCAGTAGGGATTTCTTCAATAACCGGATTTTCAAGGTACTTCTTCAAAAATGGTCGTAACCCCTGAGGAATCGTTGCCGAAAAGACCATCATCTGTAACTTCTCAGGGAAACGGGCCGCAATTTGATCGATGGTTTCTAAAAAGCCCATGTCTAGTGTCATGTCGGCCTCGTCAATTACAAATTTAGTTGCCGTGTGGATATCCAGGGCTTGGGACTTAATCAAGTCTAAGATCCGTCCCGGCGTTCCAATAACCAGTTGCGGCTGACGCCGGCTCAGCTGGTCAACTTGGTGTTCCTTGTCGGTTCCGCCCACGTAGTTATGAATTGTAAAGGGAGTTGGAGCAAAACGGTTTAACTGTTTTGCGGCCGCATAAATTTGATAGGCCAGTTCCCGAGACGGAGTCGTAACTACGGCTTGGACCGCTTGGTCATCACTGTTAAGTTGGCTAAAAATTGGGAGCAGGAAGGCGTGGGTCTTTCCACTCCCGGTCCGAGATTGGCCGACTACGCTCTTTCCATTTAGGATTAACGGGATTACCCGGGCTTGGACGGTTGTCGGCCGTTCAAAGTGAAGGTCCTTTAAGGCCGGCGTTAAAAAATCGGCCAGGTGAAGGTCCGCAAATGTTTCAAGCATTACTGTTCTCCTTTTTGGTACTGGGCAACTAAGTCGTCCAGTTCCTTCATAATCTGTTTCATCTCTTCTTTATTAGCAACCCGTGCTCCGGAGGCCAGCGGATGTCCCCCTCCGTTGTAGTGCTTTGCAAGCTCGTTAATCACCGGGCCCTTAGAGCGTAAGCGAACACGGAAACCACCATCATCTTGCTGGACAAAGATTGCCCAGGCTAAGACATCCTTAATCCGGCCCGGTAAGGAAACCACGGCTGAAGTACCTGCTTCCGTTAGGCCAAACCGTTTCAAAACTGTATCGGTCAGTATAACATTAGCGGCTCCATTATCCGTGATCGTTAGATTTTCGTAGACGTAAGCTGACAGGCGGGCCAATGGTAAGGTAATCTCATTTTCACGCTGGGAAATAGCCGCAGCATCAGCCCCAGCAGCCATTAAAGCCCCCGCCACCAGCATCGTCTTGGGCGTTGTAGCAGGATACAAGAAGCGTCCCGTATCACCGATAATTCCGGCGTACAAGGCCGTAGCGGCCTTCTTAGTCATCACCAGTTCTTTTGCAAAGTGCTGATAAAAGCCATAGATCAATTCCGAACTAGAACTGGCTTGATCATCAACCCACATGATGTCACCGTAAGGTTCATCGTTGGGGTGGTGATCAATTTTAATTAGTTCATCACCGTTGTTGAACCGCCGGTCATCAATTCGTGGTGCGTTGGCTGTGTCGGTTACAATTACAAGTGCCCCGTCGTAGTCACTGCTATCAACTTCATCCATCGTACCAATCCAGCTAAAACTTGGAATTTCCTTACCAACCACAGCAATCTCCTTATAAGGGAAGGAGGCCTTTAAAATCGAGGCTAGTCCAATCTGGGAGCCAATTGCATCTGGATCCGGGCGTTGGTGCCGGTGAATGATGATTCGGTTGTACTTTTTAATCTGTTCTAAGATCGCATCTAATTCTGCCATCGTTATGTTCCTTTCCGTCCGAATTAAGTTAACCGTTTTTAAGTATAACAGTTTTTGCACGCGAAAAGAAAAGTTCCGTAGGCCAAGTGGCCCCGGAACTGATCACATTACTTTTCGTCTTGATCGCTTGGCTTTTCTTCATCAGCAGTCTTTTCTTCCGGCGCCGTGCTCGTTGCCTCTTCCTTAGCCGGTGTCTCTGCTGATGTAGTAGACTCAGCCGTAACAGGAGACGTCGTTGACCGATTAACCCTTGCCACTGCTGATAAATCAAAGGTTAAGTAAATCCCTTCGCAGTCAATCGTCACCGTCTTTTCGGCCGTATTAACTTCGTGGACCAAGCCATGAAGGCGACCGATCGTTACTACTGCGTCGCCCGGCTTCAATTGATTAACCATTTCCTGGTGTTCTTTACGTTGTCGTTGCTGTGGTCGAATCATGAAGAAGTACAAGAAGACGATCATCAGTACGATTAAAATGATACTCGACATGTTAGCGTTCAAAAGAATTCATCCCTTCTGGTGTTAATCTTAGTAATATTTTAACTATACCAAACTTTAACTTAAATACCAGTTAATTTATCATTTCCTCCTGCTTTTGAGTGAAGTAGTTGACAAAGGTTGTTAAATTAGCCTGAGTTAAAAGCCGCGTTGCCAGCCCGACATGGCGCTTATTTAAATAGGCCCAGTTGCTAGCGGTTAGACCTAGCTGGTCATTTTTTTCAACCGGCTCGTCGCTCAAGTCTGCTTGCAAACGCCGGTTATGCCGGGTCAAGGTAAGGGGAAGATCGGAAATGATCAATTGTATGCCGGCCTCAATGGCAACTTTAATCCGGAAGGACGTTCTTGCTTCAACCATTACCGTACTGTTTTGGGGTAGTAGTTGGATGGTCATCGCCAAGCTCCTTTGCCATTCCTCATCTTCAATGTCCTGTTCAAAGCCGCCAAGGTAAAAATTAGTGATCTTTTGTGCTGTCAATTGGGCGACACTTAACTCCCGGGCAGCCTTTAAGCCCCCGCCCTGCACTACTCCCCAGCCGGTTGGGGTCTGTTTCCCCCATGCGGTATTAACCTCCACAGCCCGCATAATGTCATCTACTGGGGCGTAGTGATCAGGAGCCTGGCTTAATGGGAGGGCCAGTTGGGCATGGGCACTTTCCAGCCAGGTTTGGTAGTTAGTGCCATCAACCGTTTTCTTTGCCCCACCACGGGGAAGCTGGTAATGTACCCCTACCCGTTCACTATTCTTTTTAACCTTAGCAAGTGGCTTACCAAAGCCTGGTAAGGCTAGGATTTCCCCCTCCCAGTTAAGCCAACCATTGAGCCCCCCGGTAGTACTTAACGCATCCGGACTTAGCTCTGCCATTGAAGAGGCCATGGGGAATGCTAGGATCCGTACCCCACACTGATACATTTCCCGTGCGGTTAACGGGTCGGTGGTTAAAAGAGGAAGCTTCAAGATCGGCATAGGAACCCTAATCGGGCAGTGACTAACCGGTGCCATGTTGGTTTGTTTTTTCATCCTAATTTTCCTCACGATCAAACGGGATTCCCAAGTGGCGGTAAGCTGCCGGCGTTACAATCCGTCCCCGGGGGGTCCGGGATAAGAAGCCAATCTGTAAAAGGTAGGGCTCATACATTTCCTCAATCGTATTGACCTCTTCACCAATATTGGCCGCAATGGTCCGTATCCCTACTGGCCCCCCATGGTAGTGATCAATCATCGTGGTCAACATCTTACGATCGATTTCGTCGAGCCCCTGGTTGTCAACAGCTAACAGGTCTAAAGCTCGATCAACCGTGACTGGATCGATTGCTCCTTTCCCCCCAACCTGGGCAAAATCACGGACCCGTTTCAAAAGTCGGTTAGCAATCCGGGGAGTCCCTCGGGAACGCAAAGCTAATTCGTGAGCCCCTGCTTCTTCAATTTTGGTATTAAAAATGGCTGCCGAACGGTCAATAATTTGGCTCAATTCGTCCGTCGTGTAGTAATCCATCCGGGCAACAATTCCAAACCGATCCCGAAGTGGGGCGGCTAGCTGACCGGCCCGCGTCGTTGCTCCAATTAAGGTAAAGGGCGGCAACGGAAAGTGAACTGGATGAGCGGTCGGCCCTTCTCCCACCACAATATCGATGTAAAAGTCCTCCATGGCCGAGTAAAGCATTTCTTCAACCACCTTGGGAAGCCGGTGAATTTCATCAATAAATAGGACGTCGCCGGGCTTAAGATCATTTAAAAGGGCTACAAGGTCGCCAGGTTTTTCGATGGCCGGACCCGAGGTCGTCTTGATGGCAACCTGCATTTCATTTGCGATTACCATTGCCAGCGTCGTCTTTCCCAGTCCTGGAGGCCCATACAAGAGCACATGATCCAAAGCTTCTTCCCTAGTCTTAGCGGCCTGTATATATACCGCTAATTCATGCTTGATCCGCGCCTGGCCAATATAGGTGACCAACGTTTGGGGCCGCAAGCTGATCTCTTCTCGCCCCTCTTGCTCGTCATTCACCTGTCCAGAGAGAACATCATCGAACTCTTCTTCCATGTAATCCTCCTTACCTACTCAATAGTTTCAGGCCCTGGCTTAGGTAATCATTGGTTGAAAGGTCATCTTCTAGGCCCTCCAACTGTTTTTTTACCTTCTCCACTTGACGGGTGGTATAGCCCAATGACTCCAAGGCCGCCACGGCATCAAGCAGGGCCACCGATGCATCCTTAGGACCTTGGGCGGAAAAGTTGAGAGCATCTCCATCAACCGCGGAGACCACCTTATCCTTTAATTCAATGATAATTCGTGATGCCGTTTTCTTGCCAATCCCTGGGAACTTACTAAGGTACTGGTCATTACCGCTTTGGATGGCATTAATCAGCCCCTGGTGATCTGGCGTAGCTAAGATAGCCAAAGCACTCTTGGGCCCAATCCCAGATACCCCTATCAACTGGGTAAATAGCCGTTTTTCCGCCTGATTGTGAAAGCCAAACAGGGTGATGGCATCTTCCTTAACGGCCTGGTAAACAAAGATCCGTACCGGGGTCTGATTATCTTCTTGGTAGGTGTAAGGATTGGCAACCGCCACTCGATAGCCAACTCCGTTAACATCAACAACAATGAAGTCCGGGGCCACCATTGTGATTAGCCCACTTAAATATTCAAACATCACAGTACCTCGCTTTTTATAATCTTTCCCATTTTAGCACATCTGTTCGCTTTAATCCTCGTGATCATCAAAGTCATCAGCAAACGGCTGGTGCGATTCCTGGATTCGCTTAAAGAGCTTCTCCAAGTCGGTTGTCGAAAAATGGATCGTCACGGGGCGGCCATGAGGACAATTAAAGGGGTTTTCACACTGGGGGAGACGGGCCAAGAGGGCCTTAGCCTGTTGATCCTCTAAGCGATGGTTAGCCTTAATGGCTCGCTTACATGACATCATAATGGCAGCTTTAGCCCGAAAATCCTTCACACTTAGTTGACCGCTTTTTAAGACCCAGTCAATCATTTCCCGAGCGGTAGCTTCCTCTTGGCCCTCAATAAACCAGGTTGGATGCGACGACAGAATGAAGCTGTTTTGCCCAAACGGTTCTAGTAAAATTCCACAACCGGTTAAGATATCCTGGTGATGCTTGATCGCCAGGGCATCGGTTAGTGTGTAGTTTAAGACCAAGGGTGTCAGAAAACTCTGCTGGTCACTGGTAACCTTCCCAATCTCTTCACGATAGTACTCATAGTTAATTCGTTCCTGGGCTGCGTGTTGGTCAATGATGTACAGACCATCAGAAGCCTGGGCTAATAAGTAGGTCCCGTGAAGCTGTCCTAGGTAGGTTAGGTCTGGGAAACGCTCTTCTTTCTCATTGCCACGGTCATCAATATCCAAGCTCCCTTGCTTAACCTTCTCTTCTGGGGCTGCTTTGATGGGTACCAGCTGATCGCCAAAGGGTGGCGCCCCTTCTTCACTCTGGTAGCGTTGATCGAAGGCCTGGACTGCTGGGCTGGCCAGCTCGGCACGGTGACTTACGATAACTGGCTCCCCACTCGTCGGACCGGTTTGCCAAAGTGGCGGAACATCTTCGGCTCGTTCGCTAACCCGTGGCACCTCACTTTTAGGAACCTGGTGTACCTGCTCCCGTGCTAAAAGCTCACCTGCTCGCTCCCCAACATCTGGGATTAGGTTTTGCTTGTCAATTGCCTGGCTAACCGCCTCTTGAAGCAAGGTCGCTAACTGTGGCTCCATACTCAAGCGAACCTCGCGCTTGGCAGGATGGACATTAACGTCAACCAGAATTGGGTCAAGGTTGATGTTAATCACTGCCAGGGGGTAGCGGCCAACCATTAGTTTGGAACGGTACCCGGCCACCAAAGTCTTAGTAAGCTGGTAATTTCTCACGTAGCGGTGGTTGATCATGATCGTCATATACTGGCGTCCTGCCCGTGTTAACTCAGGCAAGGACACCAGTCCCGTTACCGTAAAATTGGGGTCTTCTCCATGAACCTCAATCATCTTACGCCCCACTTCCACCCCATAAATGGCCGCGACAACCTGTTTTAAGTTCCCGTTTCCAGCCGAACGGAAGGCCTCCTTACCATCGTGGGTCAAGGAAAAGGCCACCCCAGGGTTTGCAAGGGCTAAGCGATTAACGATATCGATAATCCGGGCCAGTTCTGTATGTGGCGACTTCAGGTACTTTAACCGGGCTGGTGTATTGAAAAATAGGTCGCTAACTAAGACGTCTGTCCCTGGCCGTGCGCTAGAGGGACCCTGGTCGAGAATTTGCCCTCCCCTAATATGAATCTTGTAGCCAGCTTCCCCACCCGTCGCCGTTTGCAATAATACCGCGGCAACTGAAGCAATACTGGGCAAGGCTTCACCACGAAAGCCCATTGTAGTGACTTTGAAAAGGTCATTTTTGTTAGTAATCTTACTGGTAGCGTGACGTTCAAAGGCTAGAGCCACATCTTCTGCCTCAATCCCCTGCCCATCATCGATGACCCGGATACTTTTCAGTCCTGCTTCTTCAACGATAATATCAATCCGCTTACTATTGGCATCCAAGGAATTTTCTACTAACTCCTTAACGATCGAGGCGGGACGTTCGATTACTTCTCCAGCCGCGATCTGGTTAGCCAAAACACTATCTAATTCGTGAATCTTGCCCATCGTGCTCCCTTCCTCGCTACTTTAGACTCTGTTGCCACTTGAAAACCTGATTCATTACATCCATCGGGGTCATACTCATTAGGTCGAGGTTCTTAACCTGGTGGGCAATCTTATCCGCCTTTGAACTTTGATTGCCTTGCGGTTTCGTAGCAAAGAGCTCTAGTTGTCCATTATCCTCTTGTAGTAGGGGCGCTGGCTCCTTTTCCTTAACTGGTATAACTGGTTTCTTTTCTTGGCTAACCGGTTTTGGCTTAACCTCTGCTTGGCCTTCCAAGTCAGTCAGAATTTGGTTAGCCCGCTTCAAAAGTGGGTGTGGCATCCCCGCTAATTTGGCCACGTGGATCCCGTAAGACTTATCAGCTGGTCCTGGCGTCACTTTGTGTAAGAACACTAACTCCCCATTTTCTTCAGTTGCTCCAACGTGAACATTTTTAAGCTGGTCTAGCTCAGCATCCAAGGCCGTCAGCTCGTGGTAGTGAGTTGAAAACAGCGTCTTGGCCCCAACCCGGTTATGAACAAACTCAATGATTGCTTGAGCCAGCGCCATTCCATCGTAGGTAGCCGTCCCCCGCCCGATTTCGTCAAAGAGGATTAGACTATCTTTGGTGGCGTTTTGTAAGGCGTTATTAGCCTCCATCATTTCAACCATGAAGGTCGACTCTCCAGATACCAGGTCATCCGCAGCCCCAATCCGGGTAAAAATCTGGTCAAAGATTGGTAACTGGGCCCGCTGGGCAGGTACGAAGCAACCCATTTGCGCCATCACCGCCGTTAAGGCTAACTGACGCATGTATGTTGATTTCCCAGACATATTTGGCCCGGTGATCAGGAGGATGCTGGTCTGATCACCCATCAAAACGTCATTGGGAACGTACTCCTGGTGGCCCATAAACTTTTCGACAACCGGATGGCGCCCCTTTTCGATCTTTAATCGGTGATCGTGATTAAGTTCAGGGCGAACAAAGTGGTAGTCCTCGGCCACCTTCGCGAAGGCCTGTAAAACATCCAGGCCAGCCAGGTTAGCAGCTAGCTTTTGCAGGCGATCAATTTGTTCCTTAACGGCCTCACGCACCTTAACAAACAGCTCATATTCCAGCGCCGTTGACTTATCCTGTGCCCCTAAAATCAAGGTTTCCTTTTCCTTTAACTCTGGTGTAGCAAATCGTTCAGCATTGACTAAGGTTTGTTTGCGTTCATAACGGTCGGCCGGTAACTTAGCAACGTTAGCCTTGGTTACCTCAATATAGTAGCCAAAGACATGATTGTAGCCAATCTTAAGGTTATTAATCCCTGTTTCTTGCCGTTCTTTTTCCTGGAGTTGGGCGATCCAATGTTTACCATTTTGCATGGCATTACGATACTCATCCAGCTGGTGATTATACCCATCATTAATCACACCACCATCGGTAACTGAAATCGGCGGTTCCGGGGCAATCGCCCGGTCAATCAGGGTTGCCACATCCTCCATTGGATCTAGGGCCTGCTCTAACCCATCAAAAGCCGGTACATCCAATGTTTGCAAGATATACTTAATTTTAGGAACCTGCTGCAGGGAGGTCTTTAACTGAATCAAGTCGCGCCCGTTAATCGAGCCGTAAGCAACCCGTCCAGCCAACCGTTCAAGGTCGTAAACCTTGATCAGCTCTTCCTGAAGGTTTTGGCGCTCAAAGTAGTGGTCAAGTAGCTCTTGAACCCGGTCATAACGGCGTTCAATTTTATCCTGATCCAGAAGAGGGCGGTCCAGCCACTGCTTCAACAGCCGTGATCCCATGGCGGTCTTGGTTTCATCCAACAGCCAAGCTAGGGTGCCCTGTCGCTTGCCCGAACGCAAATTGGTCATCAACTCTAAGTTAACCTTAGAACGGTGATCGATTTTCATAAAAGATGATAATTGATAGGCCACCGCCCGTTGTAGATGAGCCAACGAGCGCTTCTGAGTGGTTAAAAGGTACGACACCAGTAAAGCAACCACTCTTTGTTGCCCCTGGTTAGTCAGGTCCTGGGTTAAGTACGCCACCTCGGCCTGATTTAAGACTTGTAATTGCACCGAACGTAAGATATTTCGTTGAGTAAGCGCTTTATCGAGACTTGGCGCCACTTCCTCCTCGGTCACAACTTCCCGTGTCTGTAGGTTGATCAGTTCGTTTAAAGCTCCAGCCTCGCTATCGACACTTGTAACCTTCAGCTCCCCTGTTGACAGGTCGGTATAAGCCAGGTTGTAGCCACTATCCCCCTTGCTTAGAGCCGTCAGATAGTTATTTTGCTTGGCAGCTTCCCCGCTTAAGTCCATGGTCGTCCCAGGAGTCACCAGGCGGGTCACTTCTCGTTTAACCATTCCCTTGGTCGTCTTAGGGTCTTCCATTTGCTCACAAATGGCGACCTTATAACCCTTATCAATTAAAATATCAATATAATTATCCACCGCCCGGTGGGGGACCCCACACATTGGGATTGGGTTATCTTTGCTCTTGCTCCGTGATGTCAGGGTTAATTCGAGGAGTTGGGCTCCCTTGACGGCATCATCATTGAACATCTCATAAAAATCGCCCAGTCGGTAGAACAAAAAGGCGTCCGGGTACTGATCCTTAACCCGCTGGTACTGTTCCATCATCGGTGTTTGTTTCTTTGCCACAATGCCACCCCTTTAAAATTACTACTCCTATTCTAACATTTTCGCTAAAGGGAAAACAAAAGAGCCGCCAGCTTCGCTGCGACTCTTTTGTCTTACTTTGCGTAATCGACAGCCCGGGTTTCCCGAATAACCGTCACTTTAATGTGTCCTGGGTATTCCAGTTGCTTTTCGATCTCTTGCTTCAAATCATGTGCTAAGGTCACCGCCTGCTTGTCAGATACCTTAGTTGGCTTAACGATCACCCGGATCTCACGACCCGCTTGTATTGCGTATGAATGGTCAACACCCTTATTTTGGTTGGCCAGCTCTTCAAGCTTTTTGAGGCGCTGAATGTATTGCTCCAGAGATTCACTCCGGGCTCCTGGCCGTGCTCCAGAAACCGCATCAGCGGCCTGAACAAGGACGGCGATGATTGATGTTGGGGCAACATCACCGTGGTGAGAGGCAATCGTGTTAATAACAACCTTATTTTCTTTGCACCTACGAGTAATTTCAACCCCGAGTTCAACATGAGAGCCATCTACCTCATGGTCAATGGCCTTACCGATGTCGTGTAAGAGGCCAGCACGTTTAGCTAACGTAACATCTTCACCCAGTTCAGCGGCCATGATACCAGCCAGTTTTGCTACCTCAATCGAGTGCTGTAGCACATTTTGACCGTAGCTAGTCCGGTACTTTAGGCGCCCAATCGTCTTGATCAGATCCGGGTGCATGGTATGCAATCCTAGGTCGAAGACGGTTTGTTCCCCAACCTCACGTAGTTGAGCGTCCATATCCTTACGAGCTCGTTCAACGGCTTCTTCAATCCGAGCCGGATGAATCCGACCGTCTTGAATTAACCGTTTCAAGGCCATCTTGGCAATTTCACGGCGTACGGGATCAAATCCAGATAAGACAACCGCTTCCGGAGTATCGTCAATAATTAAATCGATCCCGGTCAAGGTTTCCAAGGTCCGAATGTTGCGCCCTTCACGTCCGATGATCCGCCCCTTCATATCGTCATTAGGGAGGGTAACCACCGTAACCGTGGTTTCTTGAACCATATCGGCGGCGGAGCGCTGAATAGCCGCCACAATCAGGTCCTTAGCGTTCTTTTCTGCCGTTAACTCGGCCTCTTGCTCACTCTCCCGGATCATTGTTTCCCGTTCACTTTGCAACTCTTCTTTTAGCTGCAAAAGGAGCCGTTCTTTGGCCTCTTCATGTGATAGCTGGGCGACCTTTTCGAGCTCGGCTTGACGTTGCTCGACTAAATCTGCTGCCTGTTGTTGACGCTTTTGAATCTGCTCCGTACGTTGATCTAGCTTCCGTTCCCGGGAGCTGATGGTATTTTCGCGGTTCTCCAGACTGGTATCCTTGCGGTCAAGGGTTGTTTCTCGCTGTAACAGGCGCTCTTCTTGTTTCTGGACCTCACTTCGGCGGTCCTTGAGCTCTTGTTCAACTTTCTCACGATAACGGTGACTTTCTTCTCGGGCCTCTAAGATGGCCTCCTTTTTCGCAGTCGCCGCCTCTTTTTGAGCAGTTGCAATAATCCCCGCGGCGTTATCCTTCGCCTGGGTCAGACGTTGTTCGAAAACAATTTTTCTACCCATATAACCGGCAATTAGACCGACAACAATAGCGACAGCGGCGATTAATAAGCTGATTCCGTTCATCAGTTCACCTTCCTATCAACTATTGACTTGTTGGTTCAAAAGTTTGATTAAGTTTAAGTAATGCAAAAAATTACATACAAAATAATTTTAAGCGCCACACCATAGGGTGTCAATCAACTTCGCCTACATTATGTTTGAACTACTCCCACTTAGCTAAGTCTATGGCTTGACGCTTGTAGTAAACGCTTCTGATAATATCGCATACTTACTCAACCGGCTATGGTAACTTTTGAACAAAGCTGTATTACCATCTCAGGTTGGCATAACTAAAATTAGAAGATCGCTTACCCTTATTTGCGCAACATTGGGATTATTTTACGCCGTTCAAACGACATATTAAGCATTTGATTCAAAAAAGAAAGCGCCCCGTAGGCCGCTTTCTTCCAATTATTATTTGTCACTAGATGCTTTTTCAATTGTTTCTTGCTGTGGGTCCGTGGTATTAGTAGCCGATGCCTCGTCAGGTTCCATCCCGTAGGCTACCCGAACTTTATTCATCAACTCATTCATGGCATCTTCATGATCAGCCAGCCATTGCTTAGCATTTTCTCGCCCTTGGCCAATCCGCTCGTTACCATAGGAGTACCATGCTCCCGATTTATTAACAAGGTCCTTGTCAACAGCCATATCCAGAAGCTCACCGGTCTTGGAGATTCCTTCTCCATACATGATATCAACTTCTGCTTTACGGAATGGCGGAGCAACCTTATTCTTAACCACCTTAATCTTCGCCCGATTTCCGATTACATCGGTCCCGTTTTTAAGCTGCTCCCCGCGTCGAATTTCCATTCGAATCGTAGAGTAAAACTTTAGGGCACGTCCACCAGGAGTCGTTTCCGGATTACCAAACATAACCCCGACCTTCTCACGGATCTGATTGATAAAGATGGCAATCGTCTTGGTCTTGTTGATTTCACCAGAAAGCTTCCGCAGAGCCTGTGACATCAAACGAGCTTGCAACCCAACGTGAGTATCACCCATCTCACCTTCGATTTCCGCCCGGGGAACTAGGGCTGCTACGGAGTCAACAACGACAATATCAACAGCTCCCGAAGCAATCAAGGCGTCAGCAATTTCCAAGCCCTGTTCACCCGTGTCTGGTTGGGATAAGAGGAGGTCATTAATTTGAACCCCTAGTGCCGTTGCATACTGAGGATCAAGGGCGTTTTCGGCATCAATGTAGGCCGCTGTTCCCCCACGCCGTTGAACTTCTGCAACGGCGTGTAAAGCAACAGTCGTCTTCCCCGAACTTTCCGGACCGTACATTTCAATGATCCGCCCTCGGGGGTATCCACCGACTCCAAGTGCTTCATCAATGGCTAAGGAGCCACTAGAGATGGTTGCAATCTTGGTATCGGCCGCGTCGCCCATCCGCATGATGGAACCTTTCCCAAAGTTCTTTTCAATTTTACGCAGGGCATTATCCAGCGCCGCTTTTCGTTGATCTGCCAACTTGTCTTCCTCCTTTAATCCGTACGTATCTTTAATTATTTTATCAGGTTATTTGCAAAAGACAAGCAAAAACTCGAACAAAAGTTCGGATTATTTACAAAAGAGTATTGTAAGCTAACCGCATTCCCTCCTGAACACTTTGCTGGCGAACAGCCTGCCTCGTTTGCCCAGGCAAAAATAACCGCTTGGTAATTGTCGGCTGCCCCTTAATCGCAAGCCCCAACCATACTGTACCGGCCGGTTGGCCTTCTAGGCTATCGGGACCAGCTACCCCAGTAAAGGAGAGCCCTACATCAGCCCCCATTACCTTTTGGCAACCAATTGCCATTGCCCGAGCAGTCTCTTTGGAGACCACCCCGAACTCACTGACCGTCTCCTTTGGAACCCCGATCAAGTGTTCTTTCGCACTTGCTGCATAAGTAACAAAGCCTCCGTCAAAGACCTCACTAGCCCCCGGAACTGAGCACAGGGTCGCTTGAAATAACCCGCCGGTCAAGCTCTCAGCCCCTGTAATCTTTAACCCCTTCTTCCTTAGTGTTTTTACCAGGGCCTTGGCCAGGCTCATCCCCTCTCCCTTTCCGATGTAGTAGCCGGCTTCTTTTTGTTTGATCTTAATGAGGGTATCTTTCATCAACCGATGGGCTTCTTCTTTTTTAACGTTATGGATCGTAGCCCGTACCTGAATTTCATCGGGCTGAACGTAGGAAGTTACCACAATGCGCTGGTCGAGGTTTAAAGACAACAATTCACTCATCAGTAGTGACTCCGGACGCCCAACAAAGTGTAAAAGAGTCGAAAAAATTTCCCGTCCCGTCCCGAAGTCACGCTTAAGGTAAGGTAATAGCGACTCCCTAACCATTGCGGTAAATTCACGCGGGGGACCGGGCAAAACAACGTAGGTGTGGTCCTGATCCTTTAAATATGTCCCCAAAGCTAATCCAGTTGGATTTTTCAAAGGCGTTGCTCCCGCTAGGTAATAAGCCTGACGAACGTTTTTAGGATTAACAGTGGTCGAAATCGAGCGCAACTCTAAGGTGGCTTTAACCTCCTGCCAGTAGGACTCATCAAGGCATAGGTCTCGTCCTAAGAACTCCCCGACCGCCGCCATCGTCCGATCGTCTTCCGTGGGACCAAGGCCACCACAGATGAAGATCAGTTGAGCACGTTGACTCGCAACAGCCAGGGACTGTTTGATCCGGGTTGGATCATCGTCAACGTTAGTTTGCCACGGAGCTTCAATCATTAGTTGACGAAGCTGATCAGCTAAGTAGCGAGCGTTGGTGTTGGTGATTTGTCCTAGGGTAATCTCGGTTCCAACTGAAATAATTTCTGCTTGCATAAAGCTTCCCCCTTACCTATCAAGTACGGCAAAATAGTAAAAAGGGACGAACCAATTTGGTTGCGCCCCTTAAAAAGTTTATTTAAAGCCGTCAGCAAAAACGCCCCGGCCCTTTACGAAGTAGTCCACTCCAGAGTAGACGGTAAAGAATAAGCAGATATATAACATGATCTGGCCAAAAGGAATTCCCCACATCGCAAAGATCACATTGTTTAACAACAGAAAGATAATTGCAATAAACTGGGTCGTCGTTTTAATCTTCCCTGGCATCTTAGCCGCCAAGACTTGTCCGTTTTGCTCCACAATCAAGAGACGTAAGCCAGTCACAGACAATTCTCGCCAGATAATGATAGTGGTTACCCACGCCGGAACCACACCAGAGCCGGTCATTACGATGAAAGCCGTCATGACAAGCAACTTATCCGCCAGTGGGTCGGTAAACTTACCGAAGTTAGTAACTAAATGTTGCCGGCGAGCAATCTGACCATCCAGATTATCAGTGATCGTGGCCGCAATGAAGAGGATTGCCGCGATCAGTTGACTAACCGGAATTGTTGCCCCCCAAAAAGTCACGTTCCCCCAGTGGAAGGGGACTACCATTAAAATAAGGAAAAACGGGATAACAATTAAGCGGACCACGGTCAGCTTATTTGGTAAATTCATTAATTAAATCTCCTTTTAACGTGTTGTTGATGATTGGGTAGTTGAATTTGTCGTTCCGGTTGTGGAAGTTGAAGTTACCGTCGACGATGCATTACTTGAAGCACTGGAGCTCGTTGCACTAGTGGAAGTTGCACTTGAGTTATCCGTTGCTTGCGCCCCAAATCTAATTGTTACTGTCCGGGTATTGGCGTACTTCCCGTTATCGGTTAGGTCAAGCGTTTGGTCCCCGATCTTAACCGTTGTTGCGCTTGCATTCCCAAGCGTCAGGACGACTGTTTGAGCGCCCTTCGTCAAAGTAACCTTAGACGTGGCATTAGCTGCTAAGGTCTTTGACAGCATACTCGTCCCATCAACAGTTACGCTGGTCCAGGCTTGGCCACTGGTCTTAATGGTCATATCAGTTGCCTTCGTTAAGGTACTGGTTGTTGACAAGGTCACTGAAGATGTAGTTCGATTTGACTGAGTGAAGTCAAGTTTGCTTTTCTCCTTGGAAGAATCAGATGACTTCTTAGACGAACTAGACGAAGACTTCTTAGAGGATTCCCCAGAAACGGAAACAGAGCTAGCATCGATCTTTGTTGCTGCATCCTGACGATTACGGACGATAGCCGTAGCCCAGATTGCTCCTAAGATTATAACCACCACCACTGCAATAATAACAGTTGGTAAGTACCTGCGAGCCCGGTCAACCCGGTCCACGGTTGGCTGACGATTTCCCATCCGCGTTTCCACCGCTTGGGCTAAGTGATCAGCGTATTCATCGGTCTTAGTTTGGGGCAGTTCATCATCGTAATCCCTTAAGAGGGTGTTCCCATCAAGCCCCACAGTGTCGGCGTACTGTTTTACGAAGGCCCGAACATAAAAGTCCCCTGGTAATTCAGTAAACTTCTCGTCTTCAATTGCAATCAAGTAGCGCTTTTGAATCTTCGTGGCTTGCTGCAGATCATCTAAGGTTAATCCCTTTTGCTCACGCGCTTCCCGCAACTTTTGGCCAATATTGGCCCTTTCTTCGTTTTCACTCATTACCTAATTCCTCATTCTTTTGCATTATTCACAGTTACCAAGTATAGCACACTCGCCTTTAAATACCGGACCCCAGATCAAATCATAAAAAAGTTTAAACTTTATGAAAAGTTCTCTGGTAAAACAAAAAAAGCAGTAAGCCGTTTTTCATTCACCAGTTGGGTAAGAGCCGCCTTTAGGTCAGCAAAGGTAATCTGGGATAGGCTTTCAATCTCATCAAAGATCGTTGCCTGATCAAACAAGTTCCCAGAGAAACGGTTAGCGATTTGTTCCGGTGAATCAAGGCAACCAATCAGTCTACCCAATTGTCCCCGTTTGATGCTTTCAAATTGGTCTTTTTCCTCCTCTAATTCCTCATTAGCCTGCCTCAAAATTGCAATAATGGCGTCTGCAAATGCTTCAGGCCGATTAGTTTCGCTTCCAAAGGTAGCAAAATGAAATCCTCGCTCAATTTCCAAGCCAAAGCCAAAGGAATCATCGATAATTTCTTTATTATACATCTGAAGGTAATTTTCTGAGGTGTCATCAAACAGCATTTCTAATGCCAAGCCAACCGCTTGAACAAACTTTAGCCGGTCCCGGCCGTCTTCAAAGTCGCTAATCCCTCGTAGGCCAATCATGGCCTTAGGACGGGCCACTGGCATAGTCAAAGTATTAAAGGCAATCACATCTTGGCCCTTAGGATCAGTCGGAGCAAAGGTATGCTTAGGTAGTGGACGAACGGGCCAATTTGCCAGTGTCTGGTTTTGTTTAACCCATTCCACGATCTGTTCAGGAACTAAGTTACCGGCCACAAAGAGGTTCATATTACCGGGTTGGTAGAAGGTTTGGTGAACCTTATAAAGAAGTTCCGGCGTTATCCTTTGAATCGATTCCTCACTACCAGCAATATCAATTCTTATCGGATCATTAGGGTATAGGTTACCCAGCGTTCCCATGTACAATCGATTTTCTGGGCTGTCAGCATACATTTGAATCTCTTGACCAATAATTCCCTTTTCCTTTTCAACCGTTTTTTCTGTAAAGTAGGGCGCAAAAACGAAGTCCAACAAGACGTCAAGGCTCTCGTGCAGATGAGCCGTCGTGGAGAAGAGGTAGCTGGTCTGGGTGAAGCTAGTAAAGGCATTTGCATCCGCCCCCAGGGCCCCAAAAAGGTCAAAGGCATCATGGTCCTCTTTTTCAAACAGTTTATGTTCCAAAAAGTGAGCCACCCCATTTGGAACAGTCTGCTCCCTGCCATCGATCACAAAGGTGTTATCCACGGACCCAAAGTCGGTCGTCAGGATCGCGTAAGTCTTGTGATAATTCGGCATCGGTAGGAGATTAACCTTTAAACCATTGTCTAAGGTGGTTCGGTATACTTTACTCCCATAGGCTGAGTAATCAAGTTCTTCCATCATTTTAATTTCTCCTTGCATCCAGTAAAAAGACTGCCTCTAAGTTCATCTGGTTGGCTAACTGGCAAACATCTTGCCGCGTCACCGAGCGCAGCTTTTCTTCCACTCCCGTTGACAGTTCAATTCCCATCAACGCAGTGGTCAGTCGAGCTTGAGCCAAGACATTAGGATTATCCAAACCAGTTACGTACTGGTTGACCAGTCCTTCCTTAACCCGTTGAAACTGGGCGTCGGAAAACTTACCAGCTGCAAGATCTGCCACCTGTTGTTCAATCAGTTTCCTAGCCCGCTCTTGGTCGACGGGGTTAATCCCAGTTTCAACAAGGATTTGACCGGTAAAGGGGCGCAAAGAGCTGCTGGCGTAATAGGCTAAGCTTGCCTTTTCCCGGACGTTCGTGAACAGCATTGAATATGGTGTCCCGCCTAAGAGCCCGTTTAAAACAATGGCAGTAACGTGATTTTCCTGGTGGTAGTAAGCGGGTAGGTGGTAGGCCAGGTCCAACTTAGCCTGGGCCAGGAGTTGGTGCTCAACTTCAACCACTGGAGCGGGACGACTAGCCTGGTGATAGAGTAAGCTTTCTTGGAATGGATTGGTCCTTGGTTGAAAGTCCAGCGCCCTCATGGCCTCGGTTACAGCAGCGGGATCGACATCACCAACAACGACAATGTTGACTTTATCGTATGTAAGCATCCGCTGGTAAGCCTGATAGACAACGTCCCTAGTTAGAGCACGCACTTCATCGATTGTTCCACTTGCTGGCCGCTTCAATTCGGCCCCCATTTGATAATAGGCCTGTTGCAGGCGCCTAAGGGCATAAAAACGCTTATCGTCATCCCATGATTGTAAAGTTCCAATCGTATTGGCCTGCTGTAGACGGTAAGTTTCTTGATCAAAACCTGCTTCATCAACCAGGGGATTAAATAAAAGTTCTTTTAAAAGGGCGCTTCCCCTTTCAAATAGGCCCGTCTTGGCAACCTGATCATTAATCAACGACAGCTTTACCCGGACCGTGTGGGCTAATCCCACCCGGCTCACGTAGCCGCTCAATGATGCCCCATATAGGCTCGTTAGGTGGCGAGCCAATACTGTTTGCGTTCGGTACTTAGCCGATGAGGTTACCAAAAGATTTGCCACCAGGTTGCGGGCGCTCGGTGAAGCCATCGCCTGAGGAGCAGCAAAATCCACTAAGATCCGGGTCACTTTAAACTGCTTGGTGGGAATGATGTGCAGGTCGACCCCCGCTACTAATTGAATGTCCAAGGATTCTTCTTCCTTTCCAAAAAACGACAAGCCCGCAAAACGCGAGCTTGTCTCCACAAATTTTCATTAAAATGATACGTGATTAGTCCCCAAATTACAACTACCTACTTGACCCTGTAATTAACGGGACCTAAGAAATTAGTGGCCTTACCAAACCACTTTTTATTAATCTTTTTGAGTTGACCGTCTTCTTGCAGGTGCTTAAGGCCATCGTTAACCTTCTTTTTGAGGGTCTTATCACCCTTACGCATCCCTACGGCAAAGTAGTCAGCCCCCATCTTATTACTGATGTAGGTCGAATAGGACTTGGCATTCGCCTGGTGTTGAATGTAATAGTTAGCATAGACTTCATCCATCAAGATCCCCTGAATTCGGTTAGCATTCAGGTCAATGAAGGCGTTGGGGAAGGTATCATAAAGAATCGGACTCTTATCCTTGATTTTATCCTTTAACAGCTTTGGGTGTTCATCCAGGTCGGTCATTCCAGTCGATCCGTTTTGAACCCCCAATACCTTTCCCTTCATGTCGTTAAAGTTATTGATGTGGTCCTTTTTCTTGGTAACCAGGACCTGTCGATTTAAAAGGTATGGTCGGGAAAAAGCCACCTGTTTGGCGCGTTCCGGGGTTATAGAGTATCCATTCCAAATCAGGTCAATGGTTCCGTTTTTTAATTCGGTTTCCTTCATTGACCAATCAATGGTCTGGAAGTCAACCTTGATTCCGTACTGCTTAAAGACCGCCTTGGCCAGGTCGATGTCATAACCCACTAACTTCCCATTCTTTTCACGAAAGCCCATCGGCACAAAGGAATCATCCAACCCGACGATCACCTTCCCCCGTTTTTGGATTCGAGACCAGGTGTCTTGGGTATCGGCCCGTTGCGTAACGCTCTCACAGCCACTCAAGACGACTGCCGGGATTACGAGTAAGACCAATACTAATAGGTATTTTAGTCGTTTCATCCCACTTCTCCTTTTCTAGTTTTTGGTATCTAAGGCTTGCACCTTTAAGATTTTGTCGGCAATCTTATTGGCAAAATCCATGTCGTGGGTAACGACTAACTGGGTCATCCCTTCCTTCTTGAGGGACAAGATGAGGTTAGCCACTTCGTCGCGAAGGTTGGGGTCCAGGGCACTAGTTGGTTCATCATAGCATAGAATCCGTGGATTCATCGCTAATGCCCGGGCAATTGCCACCCGTTGCTTTTGTCCCCCGGATAATTGGTATGGGTAGTGGTCACCGAGTCCCGTCAATCCCAGTTCCTCCAGTAATTGGGCTGCCTTTTGATTGGCTTCATCCTTAGATTTTTTAAGCACCATCATTGGGGCCAAGGTAATATTTTCCAACACTGATAGGTGCGGGAAGAGGTTGAAATCTTGGAAGACAACCCCAATTACAGCATCGCTTTCCTCAGTTCCCTGTGGATCAAATGGTTGACCATCAATCAAAAAGATTCCCGCATCGGCGCTCTCCAGCCCAGTGATACAACGCAACAGGGTTGTTTTCCCAGCCCCAGATGGGCCAACGATGCTTAAGATTTCACCGTCTTCGACTATTAGATCCACCCCGTTTAAAATTTGGCGCCCGTTAAAACTCTTTTTTAAGTCTTTAATTTCTAACATAGTTAATTCCCCCGTTTACTTATAGTATGAGTACCGCTTTTCAACCCACCGTAAGATGACCGTGCAAATTCCGACCATCAATAGATAGATTAGCCCAACTAGGAGTAGTGGGACTAAGGTTACGTCCCGTGAAGTAGCCACGTTCCCGGCTCGCAGTAGGTCCCCTAAACCAATGACATACACCAACGAGGAGTCCTTAATCAGGTTGATGACTTCGTTTCCAATTGATGGAATCACGATCTTAACCACTTGGGGAATCACAATCTTACGAATTGTTTGCCAGTATGACAAGCGTAAAACCCGCGCTCCTTCGTATTGGCCTTGACTAATTGACTGAAGCCCACCCCGGAAAATTTCTGCGAAGTAAGCAGCGTAGTTTAAGATAAAAGCTACTAAAGCGGCGTCGTAACGTTGGAAAACAATCCCAACAATGGGTAAACCGTAGAAAACAAAAATCAATTGCAGTAGTAATGGCGTTCCCCGCATTAGCCAAACATACATTTCCAAGACCCACTTGAGGGGCTTAATCTTTGAGGTTAATCCCAAACTAACAATGATCCCCAGTGGCAAGGAACCAATTAAGGTCCAAAAGAAGAGCTGAAGGGTTAAGCCAGCCCCCTGAAATAATGATGGTAAAATTTCCATGATGTACGTAAACGACATGGTGTGATCCTCCTTATTTTCACCCATTAAACAAATTAATAAAAAAATCCCCTTGAATCATCGCGATTCAAGGGGACGCTTTAACGTGGTTCCACCCCAATTTACTGCCAGCTCACACTGACACTCTCATTAAGTTCACAAATTACAAAACGCCCTCCTAGCCACCAGGCTAAGAGGGCGTTGCCGCGGTTCCACCTCATTTTACCGTTCTCCTCACAGAAAACGACCTCAGTAAGTTCACGATTTGTAAACTTTGTGCTATAACGGGCTTCCCCGGACCACCTTTTGATCAGTGGTCAACTCACAGTTGTGATTCAAACGAGAATGTTGCAACCTTCCCACCATCGGTTACTCGCTAAAAACATGCTTCGTTCTACTAATCTGCTCAATGTTGTTATTAATATTGTAAGTATCTTAACCAGATTTAAAGTAGATGTCAACAGGTCTAAGTTAAAAATTAAATTTTTCTAATCTAAATTAGTGCTGATTACTCATTGCCCGTATGTACATGCGGTGAACCGGCCAGTACAAGACAATAAAGTAGACTAGGTTAAGGGCTAAGGTTGGCCCCAAGGTGTCCAACAAGAAGCCAGCAAAGCCGACCCTGGTTACCCCGACCAAATAGTAGGCCCAATAGTTTAGCAGCTCTAACAGAGCAATCGAGACAAAGAAGATTAAAATGTGGGATAAAAACGAAGGTGAGTAGTAACGGTTTAACGCACGAGCAAAGGCCACAATCGCCGGATATAAGAACATAAATAAGCCCAAAATTCCCGAGTAATATAGGTCGGTACAAATTCCCGTAACTACCGCAAAGCCCACTAATGGAATTTGCGTTTCTTCTTCAAAAAAGACCCCTAAAATCATCCACAAGACCACTAGCTGACTAACCATTGAGTAGGGATAGCTAAAGAATAGGTTTGCTAAAATCTTACTCAATGAGCCATCCAAGAAAAAGCAAATGAATAAGCCAATTGGAAACAGATACCTCAAACGTGATAACCGATACATGGTATCCCCCCTACTTAGTCATCCAGTTTAGCCACAGTTACAATGTTAATCTCATTGAAGTTAGTGGCCGGAGTGATGTAGATTTTTTGGGCTAGTCCGTAATCATCCGTCCCAATCTTGGCCACTTTCCCAACATAAAGCCCCTTGGGAGTGACCCCTCCTAACCCAGAGGTGGTAACCGAAGTTCCCTTTTTGATCTTAGCCTTAGATGTAACTTGGCCCATAATTAACTGGTTGGTCGATGAATTATAACCAGTGATAATCCCATTAACTGTTTTACCATTGGTTCCTTGAATGGTAATCGCAAACCGGTTGGAAGATTCACTTGTATCGCTAAGTAGTTCCACAATACTATTAGTCTTGTTGACCTGTGAGATCCGTCCAACCAACCCTCCACCGGATAGAACGGGCATGTTCTTTTTGATTCCAGCTGAAGAACCCTTATTAATTACTAACTGAGCCTGCCAAGATGATGGATCCCGACTCAATACGGAGGCTGCAATCGTTGAGTAATCAGTCAAGGAAGACCGGATCTTTAGTTCGGCCTTTAACTGCTTATTTTCTTTTGCCAGAGTTTGGTCCCGGACTTTAACTTGTGCTAACTCTGTAACCTGTTGCTTAAGCTCCCGGTTTTCCGAGTAGGTATTCATTAACTCGTTTACAGTCGAAAGCCCACCTTGGATTGCATTGGCAGGATAAGTTACCACACTACCGGCAATCCCCACAATATCATCACCGAACTGCTGGATCAACGGCGGGGTGTTGCGCCGGTTACGCAAAGTCACTGAACCAGCCATCAAACCAAAACAAACGACTAGAATAACCACCAAAATTACTAAACGGCGGTTTGAAAAAAACTTTTGCATGGAAAAAAGCCCCTCTTTAACCACCGAGAACGATGAACGGGACTGGGCAAAAACATTGTTTTGCAACCAGCCCCGCCCGTTTTACAATTTCTCGTTGGTGATTTGACAATGAAATTAATTACTTCTTTTTACGCATGGCGTCGATGCTCTTCAAGGATTCACCCGTCCCAATCGCAACACAATCCAGCGGATCATTAGCGATGAAGACCGGCACCTTAGTTGCCTCGGCGATAACTTCTGGCAAGTGCTTTAAAAGAGCGCCCCCACCAGTCAGGACGATCCCATGATCAATAACGTCAGCGGCAATTTCCGGCGACGTTTCTTCAAGCGTCCCCTTAATAGCGGCAATAATTTCATTAACCACGTCTTGAAGTGCTTCTGAAACATCAAGCGCCGAAACTTCCATCGTCTTCGGTAACCCCGTGATTAGATCACGTCCCCGAACCTCCGTCGTTCCCATTTCCTTGGCGGCGTCTAGGGAAGCAGAACCGATATCCCACTTCAGTTTTTCAGCAGTCCGTTCCCCAATCAGAAGGCTCTTGTTTTGGCGAACGAATTGGGCGATTGCATCGTTCATCTTATCGCCGGCCATCCGAATGGAACGGCTTGAGACGATTCCTCCTAAGGAAATCGTGGCAACATCAGTCGTCCCACCACCAATATCAACAACCATTGAACCCGTTGGATCCATAACCGGAAGCCCCGCCCCAATGGCAGCCGCGTACGGTTCTTCAATGACGTAGGCATCCCGTGCTCCGGCAACCCGCGTTGCATCAACCACGGCCCGCTTTTCAACTTCGGTAATTCCGCTTGGAACACAAACCATTACGTATGGCTTACCCCCGTTGTTGCCCAGTGCCTTGTTCATGTAGTACTTCATCATCGCAACGGT
Source organism: Limosilactobacillus gorillae (assembly GCF_001293735.1). Taxonomy (GTDB): domain Bacteria; phylum Bacillota; class Bacilli; order Lactobacillales; family Lactobacillaceae; genus Limosilactobacillus; species Limosilactobacillus gorillae. The sequence continues at coordinate 53,271 of NZ_BCAH01000025.1, forward strand.
GGTGTCATAATCGGCAATGACCCCATCTTTCATCGGTCGGATGGCGACAATACTTGCCGGGGTCCGCCCAATCATGTCTCGAGCGTCGGACCCAACAGAAATAACTTCACCGGTGCCCTTCTTACGCGCAACCACGGATGGTTCCCGTAAGACGATGCCCTTTCCGTCAATGTAGACAATTGTATTGGCAGTTCCGAGGTCGATACCAATATTTTTAGTTCCAAATCCTAATGGCAATCTGCTTCTTCCCTTCATTTGTACGTTTAATACGTTCCTGCGGTAATCCATATCGCCGATATTATACCATAGCTGAACATTAGATTAACAGACCCTACTATACTATAACGACCCGGGAAATAACAGTAGCGCCAAAAACCATTAACGATTATTTAAAATTTTAACAGGTGGCCACATCATCTTCTTGACGTGCCTCTTGCCAGCTGTAGTAATCTCTTCTCCCCACTACCAAGGCATCAACTAGGGAAATTCCAATCACCTTCCCGGCGGCTTCCATCCGCTTGAAAAAAATCATATCGGCCGTTGAAGGCGTCGGCGAACCAGTTGGGTGATTATGGGCCAGAATAACTCCGTAGGCCCCTACCTTTAAAGCATAGCGAAAAACCTGGTTGGGATACGTAGAACACTCACTGGTTCCCCCAATAAAGAGTTGCTTGGTGGCAATAATTTTGTTATGGACATCTGTACACATTGCCACTACCATTTCCTGTTCTTCGCCAGCAAATTCATCAATTAGGGCCGTCCCCACCGTGGTTGATGAAGCCGCCTGACCGTACAAATCATGAGGGGAGCGAACTGCTATCGTCCCCAAGTTAACTGCAGCTAATAGAGGCTTGAAAGTTTCTTCGTCATATTGGATCAGCTCCTCCTCTTCTTCGGCCGTGATGTTGTGCAGACTCTGAGGTGTGGGAAAGTGCTTAAAAAAATACTGAGCTAGTACCGGGTCAGGTAAGGCCTCATGGATCGCTTGGTAGTAAAGCGGAAATTGTAATTGTTGTTTTAGCATAATAAAACCTCCTCACCATACTAAGTACGATAAGGAGGCCTTGTTTGACGAAATTAAGTTAATAAAAATTGGCGTACTTCAGAAACAAAATACAGGGATCCGGTTACAATGATGACATCATCTGCTTGAGCCTCACGGGCAATCTTAGCTAGCCCCAACTGCCAATTTGAAGCATATTCGACGGGGTAACGGGTTGAAAGTTCCTGCACCGCTATGTTCAGGTCGGCACTTTGCCGGCTCGCGGATGGCCCGGCAAAATGAGTAACCAACAGGTGGACATTGGGCAGGCTAGTAAGCTCTCCCAGCATTAGTTCGTATTGCTTGTCGGCTAAAATCGCTACCTCTAAGTAAACCTCACGATCGAAAAAATCATCCTTAATCGTTTGAACAAGGGCCTGAACCCCTGGCAAATTATGGGCCCCATCCAGGAACATGAGCGGCTCTTCGTTAACAACCTCCATTCGGCCCGGCCAGGTACTGCTGGCTAGGCCTGCCCGTAGGTCCCGCTTCCACCCACTAACCGGAATTTGTAACGCCTTAAGCACCAACTGGGTGATGGTTAATGCAACAGCTGCGTTTTGGACCTGGTAGTCCCCAGCTAATCCCAGCTTGAACTGGGCTCGGTGTAGGGATAAACCGGTGTATTCAATAGTGGGATAAAGGGCGTGGAGCGTACTGTTTTTGGCAACAAAGTCCGCCCCCAGCGCCAGGAGCGGTGCTTGATTAGCCCGTGCCGTTTCTTCAATTACTTTTCGCGCACTCTTGGGGAGATACCCAATTACTATGGGCGCTCCTTTTTTAATTATCCCCGCCTTGTGCCCTGCAATCTGCTGATAAGTATCACCCAAGTAACGCATATGGTCATAGCCAATCGTTGTGATTGCGGTAACTAGGGGATGATCAATCACATTGGTTGAATCCCATCTTCCACCAATCCCAACTTCTAGAATCACAACGTCGGGGTGCTGCTCGTTCATGTAACAAAACATGATGGCTGTCCCAATTTCAAATTCAGTTGGTCCACCCTCTTCTAGCTCCTCATCCAGGGCCACTGCTACCTTAGCCACCCGGTTGGTTAAACGCGTCAAATCAGTATCGCTAATTGGTTGACCATCAATGGCGATTCGCTCGTTATAACGGGTAATGAATGGTGAGGTGAAGGTCCCCACTGAAAGGCCGCCAGCAACTAGCATGTCACGGGTCATGGCTACCGTCGAACCCTTGCCATTGGTTCCAGTAACGTGAATAAAGTTTAGACCAGCCTGGGGATCCCCAAGCCGTTTTAAAAACATACGCATTCGCCTTAAGGTCGGAACTTTCTTAAAGCGGGTCCGGCCGTGAATAAAGCCCAGTGCCTGGGTATATGTCATGATTTCTTCCATACTTTTCCCTCTACGTACTTTAAGAAAACAGCCCCTGGCTGGCGGGTTTCCCCACCCATCCCAAGGGCCATATCATGTGTAGCTTGTTAATTAGCCTTCTTGAAGGCTTTGTAAGCGTTCCTTAGCGCTGGCAAGCTTTTGCTGCCATTCTTCAGCCTTTTCGCGTTCCTTAGCCACTACCTGTTCTGGAGCACTGTTAACAAACCTTTCGTTCCCCAGCTTCTTAGTGGAGCGGTCGACCTCCTTTTGCAACTTGACGATTTCCTTTTCCATCCGGGATCGTTCTTCGTCAAGATCAACTAATTCAGCCATTGGGATGTAGACCGTTGCCCCAGCTAAGATCCCACTCATTGATAGCTTTGGAACATCAACTTCAGTGGCGATCGTAAGCTCAGACGGGTGACAGAAACGATCTAAGTAATCCCGGTTTTCGTTGAAGACAGCGGCGTGAGCATTATCATCAACCTTAATCATCATCTTAACAGGTGACGACATTGGCGCCCCCGCCTGGTTACGAATATTACGAACGGCCTTAATTAGTTCAATCAGGCCCTCCATCTCACCTTCCGCCTTCTTATTAGCCAACTCTTCATGTTCAACCGGGTAATCAGCAATCATGATTGATTGACCATCGTGGGGCATTGATTGCCATAGCCTTTCGGTTACGAACGGCATAATTGGGTGAATCAACCTTAGGGTTTGGTCTAGAACGTAGCCCAGGATGTTTTTAGTAGCATCCTTTTCCTCATCCGTCCCGTTATTTAGCTTCTCCTTGGTCATTTCAATATACCAATCACAGAAGTCGTTCCAAATGAAGTTGTACAGGTCACGGCCAGCTTCCCCAAATTCAAATTTTTCAAACTTAGCTGAAACATCCTTCACAGTAGTGTTCAGGCGGCTTAAAATCCAGCGGTCTGCCAAGTCCCACTTGCTTTGGTCAGGGAGCTTTGGTGCTGCCATATCGCCAAGGTTCATGATTACATAACGGCTGGCGTTCCAAATCTTGTTGATAAAGTTCCATGAAGCATCCATCTTCTTGTAGGAGAAACGAATGTCTTGCCCCGGTGTTGAACCAGTGACTAGGAACCAACGTAAAGCATCAACCCCGTATTTCTCAATCACGTCCATCGGATCAATCCCATTTCCCAAGGACTTAGACATCTTACGACCTTGTTCATCACGGATCAGCCCGTGTAAGAGAACATTTCTAAATGGTGCCTTACCCGTGAATTCCAGGGATTGGAAGATCATCCGGGAAACCCAGAAGAAGATGATATCATATCCGGTCACCAACGTGGTAGTCGGGAAGTAGCGCTTAAAGTCTTCGGAGTTGGTGTCAGGCCAGCCCATCGTTGAGAATGGCCACAGGGCGCTAGAGAACCAGGTATCTAAGACATCCTTGTCTTGCGTCCAGTTTTCAGCATCAGCTGGTGCTTCCATCCCTACGTACATTTCACCAGTTTCCTTGTGGTACCAAGCCGGGATTTGGTGCCCCCACCAGAGTTGCCGCGAAATCACCCAATCATGGATGTTTTCCATCCACTGATTGAAGGTGTGCTCGAACCGCCCTGGGATGAAGTTCACCCGGTCATCTGTCTTTTGGTTAGCCAGCGCCCGTTCTGCCAACGGCTTCATCTTAACAAACCACTGGGTCGACAGACGGGATTCAACCTGAACCCCCGTCCGTTCAGAATGCCCAACGGAGTGCACAATTGGATCAATCTTAAGCATGTAGCCCTGGTCTTGTAAGTCCTTGACGATGGCTTCACGGGCATCAAACCGATCCATCCCCACATACTTACCAGCGTTTTCGTTCATCGATGCGTCTTCGTTCATCGTGTTTAATTCCGGCAAGTTATGACGCTTCCCAACTTGGAAGTCGTTTGGGTCATGAGCTGGCGTAATCTTTACCATCCCGGTCCCAAAGTCCGGTGTTACGTAGTCGTCAGCAATAATTTCAATTTCACGGTTAACCAACGGCACCATTACGCGCTTGCCAACCAGTTCCTTATAACGTTCGTCATTAGGGTTTACAGCAACGGCTTCATCACCAAACATCGTTTCTGGTCGGGTTGTAGCAATTTCGATGTAGTCATTGCCGTTGAAAGTAGTCCCATCGGTGAATGGGTATTTAACATGGTAAAAGGCGCCCTTATCGTCTTTGTGTTCGACTTCGATGTCGGACAAGGCGGTCCGAGCCTTCGGGTCCCAGTTGATAATGTAAGTAGCCCGGTAGATCAGTCCCTTGTTATAGAGGTCAACAAAAACCTTACGCACGGCCTTGTTTAACCCCTCATCAAGGGTAAAGCGTTCCCGGTCGTAATCGACGGAGATCCCCATCTTAGCCCATTGCTGGTGAATGATGGCAGCATATTCGTCCTTCCAATCCCAGACTTGCTGGACAAACTTTTCACGTCCCAAGTCATAGCGGGAAACACCTTGCTTAGCCAAGCGAGCTTCCACCTTAGCCTGAGTGGCAATCCCGGCGTGGTCCATCCCCGGAAGCCATAAGACATCGTAGCCCTGCATGCGCTTTTGACGAATGATCATATCTTGCAAGGTCGTATCCCAGGCGTGGCCCAAGTGTAGCTTCCCAGTAACGTTTGGTGGCGGAATCACGATCGAGTAAGGGTGCGCCTTTTTATCCCCAGACGGTTTAAAAAACCCCTGATCGATCCACCATTGGTAGCGTCCTTCTTCAACCGCTTGGGGGTCGAATTTAGTTGCCATTTCTTTTTTGGTCATCTGAATTTCTCCCTTCGATATTGGTACAAAAAAAGGCCCGCCCTAACATAGGACGAGTCTTCTCGCGGTACCACCTAATTTGAAGTGATCATAGCCACTCCCTCTTTGCCATTTGATAACGGTAAATGAACCGGGAGGCCCTACTTACTTCAGGCTTCCAACTCACGAGCTACCTTCATGATAAGAGTCCGGGATCCTTTCCACCATCGGATCCTCGCTTAGGCGGTCCTTCTTTTCACTACTCTCTCGTTCATCGCATTGATAACATAGATCATAGTTAACTTTTACGACTCCGTCAAGCCCTAGAGTAACTTTTTCAGTGCGGTTAAGGCAGCATCATAGTCTGGTTCATCAACGATTTCTGGCACCACTTGTTCGTAAACGATTTTACCATTGGCGTCTAATACCCATAAAGAACGGGCCAGGAGCCCCTCATCGGGAATTAAGATTTTCAGGGCGTAACCAAAAGATTGTTCGGAATCAGAAACCATTTGCATGTTTTTAACCCCTTCAGCGGCACACCAATTTTGCTGTTCTTCAATTGTGTTCGTAGAAACCGTAAAGAAGTTTACACCTGGATATTGATCCATCAGTTGATTAAACTTCTTGGTTTGAATTGCACAAACCGAGGTGTTGATATTAGGCACTACCGAGAGTAGTGTTGGTTTACCGAACAGTTCTCGGGTCTTAATCTTTTGATTGTCCTTATCAAAGACCTTAAAGTGTGGAATATCTTCGCCAACGGTTGGCGGATTCCCTACTAGTTGATGGTGTTCACCATTAATCGTTACTTCCACGATTGTGGCCTCCTTTTAATGATTCCTTAATCTAACTACTATGGTTTTAGTATAGCAGATAGGATAAATTTTTCACTCAAAAACCCCCAGTAAAATCAACGCATATCACTAAGATTGCGAATAAAGCTGTTATATTAAAATCAAGAAAGCACCCTAGAATGTTAGGCGTGAATCTAACAATTCTCGGGTGCTTTACATCGGAAGCATCATTTTTATTAATTATAATAGCTCCGCAAAGACGTCTTGGTTTTGGTTTAAGAATTCATCCCCGGCATGAATTTCATCAATCTGAATCCCATCCAATGCCCGTTGCATTAGGCCCTCTACATCCAAGCGTGCCTCGTAAGACCGGGCCCGCTTTAAGTTTGGTTTAGTCTTTGGTGAAGGTGGCGTGAAGACGGTACAGCAGTCTTCGTACGGCAAGATTGATAAGTCATAGGTGTCAATCTCTTCTGCGATCTTAATAATTTCATTCTTATCGTAGGTTAGTACCGGCCGTAGAACTGGCATCGTGGTAACATCTTCAATTGCCAGCATTGATTCCATCGTTTGAGAAGCCACTTGCCCCAGCGATTCGCCATTGAAGACAGCCAGACCGGCTCGTTTTTGAGCCAGTGCACAAGCTAAACGTAACATCAAACGGCGTTGCACAGTCATTAAATAGCCCTCAGGAACCTTCTCCTTGACCGTTTCCTGGATCTCGGTGAACGGAACCTGGATGAACTTAATCGAGCCAGAATACTTCGCTAGTTTGCTAGTTAATTCCTTAGCCTTAGCCAGGGCTTGTTCGGAAGTGTATGGCGGTGAGTAGAAGTGAACCATTTCAAGTGAAACACCCCGCTTCAGTGCCAAGTAGGCTGCTACTGGTGAGTCGATTCCCCCAGACAGCATCATCATTCCCTTACCAGCTGTTCCAACCGGAAGCCCCCCGGCCCCAAGGATCTTAGCACTGGTCAGGTAAATCCCGTTCAGGCGAATTTCCACCCGGAGCGTAATATCAGGGTTATGAACGTCCACGGATAAGTCATCTGGAAAGGCCCTTAAAAGAGCGCCTCCTAATTGCTTATTCATTTCAAAGGTTCCCATCGCGAATTTGTGATCAGCCCGCTTGGTTTCAACCTTAAAGGTCATCGGTCCTTGAACCTGTTCCTTGAACATGGCTATGGCTGCCTTAACAACTTCATCAAAATCCTTTTCCACCCGCAAAGACGGGGAAAAGTTTTGAATTCCAAAAACCTGCTTAAGCCGTTTCATAACTGGCTCGGCATCAGTTCCATTCAGTTCCACGTGCAGACGGTCCTGGTTAGGGTGAATCTTAACCTTATCGTATTGGTGTAGAGCCTTACGTACGTTTGAGCCCAAACGGTCAATAAATGATTTCTTGTTGCGGCCCTTAGTGGATAGTTCCCCGTAGCGGACCATAATTTCATCGTATTTCAATCCGGTTCTCCTTAATCAATGATCTTTTTAAAGCCAGCGTATAGTTGATCAAACGCCTGGTTAAACTTAATAGCATCTTCCAGGGTGTTTTGGTCCCCCAGGCTCACCCGTACAGCCGACGTTGCCACCTCATCTGGCACCTTCATGGCTGCCAAAGTAGAAGCTTCAGTGTGCTTTTTAGATGAGCAAGCACTAGTGGTTGAGATGTAAATATCACGTTCCTCAAAGGCATGTACAATCGTTTCCCCCCGAACCCCAACGATAGCAAAGGTTAAGATGTGGGGCGCAAAACCGTCTGTTCCAGAGAAGACTTTAACGTGGTTAAATTGAACGATGTGATCGGTAATTGCCTTTTTAACGGCTAATTCGCTGGTAACATCTTTTTCTTCAGCTTCCTTCATCAATCGGATTGCCCGAGCCATGGCGGCGATGCCAGGGGTATTCTCAGTCCCCCCCCGCAAGCCTCGCTCTTGACCACCACCATCAATCAGCGGAGCCAATTTTCGGCCAGCCTGTTTGTAGATAAAGCCCGTCCCGCGAGGAGCGTGGAATTTATGACCAGAAAAGACAGCAAAGTCTACCCGTTCGGAAAAGACTAAGTCGTCTAGGCCTTTACCGATGGCCTGAACAGCATCCACCATGAAGTGAACAGTCGGGTAGTCCTTTAAGATTTCGCCAATCTCTTTGATCGGCTGAACTGTACCGACCTCGTTGTTAACCGCCATGATTGATACAAGGATCGTATCCTTTTGCAGGGCGTCTTTAACATCTTGTGGATTAACCCGGCCATCCTTGTCCACCGGTAGATAAGTGACCTCAAAACCCTGTTTTTCCAAGCTTTGCATGGCGTTGCGTACGGCGGCGTGTTCCACCGATGAAGTAATAATATGCTTGCCAAATCGTTGCTTAGCAAGGGCAGTTCCCTTAATAACCCAGTTATCTCCTTCTGATCCACCGGAGGTAAATAGAATTTCACCTGGCTGAACGCCAAAGGTGGTGGCAATTTGAGCCCGGGATTGTTCTAACAGGTTCCATGCCGTTTCCCCAAGCTTATGTAGAGAACTAGGGTTCCCCCAAATCTTTTCAGAAACCTGTTGGTAGGTTGAAAGGACCTCTGGACGTACCTGTGTAGTGGCACTGTTATCAAAATAAATCATTGTGTGTCTTCCCCTTTTTCACACGCGCTGGTTTTCCAACGCAAGATATTCCATTAGCGGGATAGAGTGCTTGTGCGTCGCCAATGGCCTGTCCGACTCCAAATACCGATTAATTATAACAGATTAACCACCTAGTTAATAGGAAAAGGGATTCTCTCTTACTATATAAAAGCAAAAAAGATCACTATCCCCAGAGCAAAGTTTTTCATCCAACTCTGGGAGTAGTGATCTTCACATAGTCTTTTTCATTAGCCCTCTTGCTGGTCTAATTCATCGTAATAATTATCTTCCAGGCGCTTAAAGCATCCCGGTTCTACCTTCTCTAAGGCCGCGCCAATCGTTTCCAGACTCCGCTCATATTCATAACGGTCGTAAAGCTTTTGGGCCTCGGTGATGGCAACATCAATTTCCTGGTTATCATCGGCAAAGCGAAGTCCATACTGAATCAGGCGAGCAGTTAGTTCCGCCGAATCACGCACCCTGTTAGTTCGATCGGTCAGCTCAGACACATCTCCTTGAACCCGTAAGAGCTCCTTGGTAATGGCCTCCATGTTAATTCGTTGCTGATTCATATCCTTGGCCAGGTGGCTAATCTCATCGGAAACTACGAAGAAAAAGTCAAGGTAATCACGGGGTAAGCCCGGTAGGTTGAGGGTCTCCACGTGGCGTTTCGTAGCCCGAACTGTGGTAACAAAACGTTGTAGGGCTTTACGAGCACGCCGTTCATCTTCACTAAGATCGGCTACTCCATCATTAGTTTCCTTTTGCTGTGTTTCAATTGCCGTTAGAACTTTCTCATCTTCTAAGAAGCGCTTTAGAACCTGACTAGCCACTGCCGTTTGGGCATTAACAGCCACTTGATCCTTTTCATATTCCTTTTGAATCTGCTTAAGTTGTTCCTCCAGCTCCCTGGTATGGGCAATTTCGTCATGATTTAAGGTATAACTTTCAGATAGGCGATCCAGTTCCGCCATTAATTCCCGGTTCTGCTGGCGGGCATGGTCTAAATGATTTCCTACCACCCCGACCAGCTTTTCGACTTGTGGCCGAGCATCCATCTCGGTCTGCATAACATCATACAAGTGGTCAATCTTATCACTCAGGTCCTGGTTGGCTACCCGGACAGAAGCTAATGACAAAGCCGCGATGTGGTCGAGAGAGGTCTGACGAATCCCTTCCAGGGCCTCAATCTGATCATCCAAGCCGTTTTCCGGAAAGCGGTAGTGGTTTGCCACCAGCTTGCGGTACCCATCCCGAAGTTCACTAATCTGATCCGGGTACGTAGTAAACAGGGGCTTGCATAGCTCCGGAATTTCTTCGGCTAGTTCGTTATAGTGGGTCTCTTTTTCCTTTAGATCTGCTAGAATTTCAGCCGCTGCCTCATGATCACCCTTGGCAGCAATCTCATTGAAGTGGGCAAACTGCCCCTGCATGTCAGCTAAACGGGCTCGTAGGGGACGGATAGCATCACCATATTGATAGGCGTTATTTTCTAGTTGCCTTTGTAATTTTTCTAATTCGGTCCCCATCGTTTGGGTCGCTTTTTTTTGCTCTGCCTCTTTTTGATCAGCCTTCTTTAGGCGTTCAACCACGCGCCCCTGCAATCGTTCAGCCTCTTCTACAAGGGCGGTGACCTGTTTTAGCTGACCACCAGCAGAGAAAGCATTCACCCCGTTGAGACTGGCACTAGCCTCTTTTAACTGCTCATTAGCATCTTCAATGGCCGGAATCACCTTTTTTTGGTAGTCCTGTTGCAGTGTAGTAAAGACCTTCAATGATTCTCCCATCAGGTCCGCTAAGCTTTCATCACTTAGTCGGCGTGCTAACTGATCCTCATCCAAGGCTACCAGCCGCGCTCGTAAGTCCGCAATGATCCGCATTGCTCGTCGTTGACAAATATAGAAGATGACTACAACGACCACGGCAATTACAATGATCCCAATTAACACTTGTAACATCTGAATCCCACCTATACTTTCTCAGTCTTCATTAGTTTTTAATTATAACATAATCTTACCCCACTTATCCCCAGACAGGCAATTGAACTCCCGCTTTTCTAGTAATTTCTTGCTTGACCTGGTTTGTTTTTACGTTGTATGATAGAGGACGTGTAAAATAATGCAGCAATGAGGAGGCAAGCTCGTCAACAGACCAATGCCAGTTTGGTGTTTCTAGTAACCCAGCTGCTAGGGTGAACGATCCAATTGGCCTGCACGAATGTGATCCTCACCATCGGATTATTTTACTCCAATCAAAAATTTTGGAGGAATTCAATTATGTCACGTTACACTGGCCCAAGTTGGCGTCTTTCCCGGCGCCTGGGCGTTTCACTTTCTGGTACTGGTAAGGAACTTGCTCGTCGTCCGTACGCTCCTGGTGACCACGGGAACGACCGTCGCGGTAAGCTTTCTGAATACGGTACCCAACTCCGTGAAAAGCAAAAGCTTCGTTTTATGTACGGAATGACCGAACGGCAATTCTCCAACCTGTTCGTTCGTGCCGGTAAGATCAAGGAAGGTACTCACGGTACCAACTTCATGGTCCTTTTGGAACGTCGTCTGGACAACATGGTTTACCGTCTTGGTTTAGCTACCACTCGTCGTCAAGCACGTCAATTAGTTAACCACGGTCACATCACTGTTGACGGCAAGCGCGTTGACATTCCTTCTTTTGAAGTGAAGGTTGGCCAAGTGATCGCCGTTCGTGAAAAGTCCAAGAACCTCGACATCATCAAGAGCGCTGTTGAAGCCGTTGTTGCTCGTCCAGCTTACGTTGAATTCGATGCTGACAAGCTCGAAGGTAAGCTGACCCGTTTACCACAACGTGAAGACATGAACGCCGACATCGACGAAGCTCTGATCGTTGAATTCTACAACAAGTAATTCGCTTACTTGTTGTATTATTGGGACATCAGCGGTCCATCATCAATTGGTGCCCCGTTGGTGTCCCAACCTTTTCAAAAAAGCCTCCTCTGGGAGGCTTTTTTGTTTTGTCATCTCTTCACTAACTTCGTAAAATTTAGGTACTATTTTCTCTGCATCTTAATTTAAGGACTACTGGTTTTGATCTCTGCTTGGTCAAAAAGGTCTGGCGAGCTCAAATTATAGTTTGTGTTGATCAATTTATGCGTCCTCGTGGTGCGCATTTGGTATTAACTTGATAAAATAAAGTCAAATGTCTCTTAAATAACCCCTTTGACATTTCGGTACCACTCTTTGAAGACTCCACTATGAACTTTTTTATTGACCTTTCCACGACCAAAGTTATTTCTAGCAGTACTTAAGAAAAACACTAAGGAGGCATCCATCCCATGGCGACTCGCCACAATTTCGTTCGTATCTTCACCGCTCTACTCTTTGGCCTTTTGTCGGCCATTGGGGTGAATATCTTTTTAGTTCACGCTAACTCCTATTCCAGTGGGCTGACTGGGGCATCTCAGTTAGTACAGGCCCTCCTCAAGTTAGCCGGCATCAACGTCTCTTTGTCCCTTCTAATGGCCCTTTTTAATATCCCCCTCTTCATCTTTGCCTGGCGGGTATTTGGGATCCACTACATTACTTTTTCTGGACTGGCGGTCCTATTCAACATTTTCTTTTTGCAAATCATCCCGACCTATCAGTTAGTCAGTGATCCTTTGACCAATACGGTCGTTGGTGGGGTTCTGATTGGAGCCGGGGTGGGTCTCTGTTTCAACCGCGGCTTTACCACTGGGGGAATCGACATCATTACCACCTACCTACAGAAAAAGTTTCATCGTAATGTTGGCTCCATTGCCAACGCGATAAATGGGGTGATTCTCTTAATCACTGCCCTTGCCTTTGGGCCTAGCCGAATTGTTTATTCCCTGATCGGGATGCTAATTACTAACTATACAATGGACCACTTCTTCTCCTCTCAACGTGACATAATCGTTTCCATCTACACCAAGAATCCCAAGACGATTACTAACCAGCTAAAAGACTTCGCACACGGGGCAACCCTGATTAAAGGAACCGGAGTTTACACCAACCAGTCAACTGCGGTCGTGCAAATCGTAACCCCGCGTAGCGAATTTAGTCACATCCGACAATTAGCCTTACAAGCCGATCCCGCCTCCTTTATCGTGGTAGCACGTGTTGATGTCGAGGTTGGTAATTACCGTCATTTCACATTCTAACGATAAGCCCACTCTCCCCGGAAAGTGGGCTTTTTATGTGTTATTTTTCACATCGCTTGTGAATTTTTTAGTAAAATCATGATATTGTAATAATCTGTGTGTTCCCTTTGTAATAAAGACTTTTTGTTAGTAATTTTATGTCAACCGCTTGACATAAAACGGGAAAAGTCGTAAATTTAGTAACCGTAAGTGAATAACTTCACCAACGAGAAGGAGAATTGATTATGGAATCAAATACAACCAGCGCGACCAAGCCAGTCCAAGAGCGAACCATTTCGATGACCGCTTCTTTGGCCTACTTCGCCCTTTCAATCATCATTAACTCGATGGGAAACGTCTTGACCCTGGTCACGAGTTCTCATATTCACCCCCAGTTCTTGGGCTCTGCTTACTGGACAGCGGCCGAAAATAACCTCGGTTATGCTGTCCTTGGTAAGGGGAACTCAATGGCCCTCTTTTGGGCCTTCATGGTCCTTGGGATGTTGACTTCTGTTTTAAACGCTATCTTAATGCGGAAGTGGGACTGGCACCGGATCTTCGGGAACTTCTTGTTCATGCTCCCGTTTTCGATCTTCATCCAGTGGTTTTCAAACATCTTCAACCAGATCATGCCCGACGTCTATACCCTACCAATGATCATCCTCTACACCCTGATTAACTTCTTAGGGGTGACCTTTATTGGGGTAGCTATTTCAATTTATCAGCGGGTCAACCTGGTCTTACACCCAGCCGATGACCTCTTCCAGATCCTACGTTTCCGTTACTTCAAGGGTAATGCTACCCTAGCCATGTGGGCTTCCTACATCCCACCAACGATCATGGCCTTAGCTGCCATCCCAGCAATGGGGTTAGCTAACTTCGGGCTGGGGACGATCTTCGCCCTTCTGTTCCAAGGAGGAATCACGGGTCTGGCTGATAAGTTAATCTTCCCTAAGCTCAAGCATCAGGCCTTGGACCTCGGGAATTAGTTGTTAGAAGCTTTAGTTTTGAAAGTGAGGAATTTATCATGGCATTTAACAAGAGTTTAGCAGGTTACTTTGACGATCTTCAGCACGTTGGTATCCCAACCGATGACCTCAATAAAACGGTCGCCTTCTGGGAAAAGCTAGGTTTTAAGATGACGGGAAACTTTGACACTGATGATCAAGGTAACCAAGTCGTTTTCATGAGCTACGCCCACTTGACCCTGGAAATCTGGACTGGTGACGGAGCCGTTCGCAAAACAGGGGCTATCAACCACCTTTCCTTAAACACTTCCGACGCCGATGCAGCCTTCAAGGCAGCTAAGGCCGCTGGCTTCACAATGAAAGAAACTGAAGTTCAACACCTTGATTTCTGGGACCACGGGATCAAGTTCTTTAACATTGAAGGTCCTAATGCTGAAACGATTGAATTCTGTGAAATCGTTAAGGGCTAACCACTTAATAAAAAATCTCTTTTCCTGGGCTCGCTTTCGGCGGGCCCATTTTCATATGTGCTAAAATTGGAAAATAAAAGGAGGAAGAAGATGGACAATCAAGAAAACAATGGCCTTGAACAACGGCTTCAAAATGGTATTTATGGCACTCCTAAAATTAATCCCGATGAGCAACGACGCTATTTAGGTACCTTTCGGGAACGAGTTTGTTTAACCATTAGTAACGCCCAAATTAAGGAACGTTCCTGGACCGAAGCAGTAGAACAGGAACTAAAAAGGGGCCTGGCCACCCAAGTCTTCATTAATGGTAACCTCCCCGACGAATTAACCCACCCCTATATTCAAATAATCACTAAAGCTGGAGGAAACTTTACCTTGAAAACTGACCCACAGTTCAAGACCACTCCGGATCGCTTGGCCTTAGTGATGGCCGCCAACGATGCTGTTTACCAATCCCCCGTCGACGTTGCTAAGCGCTACCCTGATATCTCAGCGACAACCTCTAAACAGGCACCGGCTAAGAAATCCTGGTGGCAAAAGATCTTCTCTAAAGGGGGTGCTGACTGATGGAACCACTCGCCTTCCGGATGCGTCCTCGCTCCCTGAACGAAGTCGTCGGCCAACAACATTTGGTTGGGGAAGGCAAGATCATCTGGCGAATGGTCAAAGTCAAAATGCTGTCGTCAATGATCCTTTATGGTCCCCCCGGAACTGGAAAAACCAGTATCGCTAGCGCCATTGCTGGTTCAACTAAGTATGCCTTTCGAAATCTTAACGCCGCCACCGATTCTAAGAAAGATTTCCAGGTGGTTGCCGAAGAGGCTAAAATGTCTGGGACGGTAATCCTAATGCTCGATGAAATTCACCGTCTCGATAAGGCTAAGCAGGACTTTCTCTTACCCTACCTTGAAAGTGGTCAAATTATCTTAATTGGTGCTACCACCGAAAACCCTTACTTGGCTATTAATCCCGCCATCCGGAGCCGAACTCAGATCTTTGAGGTCCATCCCCTGAGCAAAGAAGAAATTGCCATCGCCATTGATCGGGCCCTTAGCGACCCCGACCGGGGACTAGGTAAGCTTCCCCTTATCCTAACCGATGATGCCAAGGAGCAACTAATCACGGTAACTAACGGTGACCTACGGAGCGCCCTAAACGGCCTCGAGCTAGCAGCCCGTTCTACTGCTCCCGCTAGTGATGGACAAATTCACCTCACCTTATCCGTAATTGAAGAATCAGTTCAAAAACGCTCTTTGGTCGCCGATAAGGACGGCGATAACCACTACGATGTAATCTCCGCCTTTCAAAAATCAATCCGGGGTTCGGATACCGACGCTGCCCTACACTACCTGGCTCAACTGATTACGGCTGGTGATCTAACTAGCATCGCCCGTCGGTTGATGGTAATCGCCTACGAAGATATTGGGCTAGCTAATCCACCAGCTGTCGAACATGCTGTAACGGCGGTTCAAGCAGCAGAGCAAATTGGTTTGCCCGAGGCTCGGATTCCATTAGCCAATGCTGTAATTGAACTTTGCCTTTCCCCTAAATCTAATTCCGCCATTTTAGCAATTGATGCAGCTATTGATCGCATCAATCACGGAAGTAGCGGTACCGTACCTGATCATTTGAAAGACGCCCACTATAAGGGAGCGGCCAAACTTGGCCATGGTATTAACTACCAGTACCCCCACGACTTCCCCGAGGACTGGGTTGCTCAGCAATATTTACCAGACCGGATCAAAAATGATCAGTATTACCAGCCTAAAAACAACGGTACCTTCGAACAGGCCTATGCTAAACAATACCAACGGCTTTTCTTTGCCCAACGGGGTCATCAACCTAGACCCTAATTTGAAGTCTCACTTAGCTTGTGCTAATATACTTATAGAAGCTCTGTTGTGTACGCCTTGTCTATATCACAGGTTTGCCTTACAGTCTTATTACTTTGGGACGCGTGCTTCGTTTAGTTTACGACATGCCTTTTCTCTTGGTAGCCGAATGCTAAACTGCTATGTCCCACCTGTCTTACACACAGGTCAACACTGTCAGACAATTAACGGCACGAACGGAGCCGATACATATACTCTTTAACCCAGGCTTTAGGCCTGGACTTTTTATTTTCAGTAGTTAAATAAGGTGCTAATATGATAATCCAAATTCTTACCGCCTGCTTTAACCTAATCCTGGTTATTGAGGGGCTTTATTTACTCACCCATCGTCACCGGCCGCTTTTTAATCTCCAGTTAAAAAGCACCCTCCCAATGCCGGGATTATATACCTTTTGGGGCGTTACCCTATTAGTCACAGCGGTGGTGATTGAAATTCTCGCCCTAACCTGTTCTATCACCATTACCCTAAGCGCAATTGCCGTTGCCTGCTTGATTGAATTGGCCATGACCCTGACCGTCGTAAAGACCATTTTGCCTTAGTTTGTGGACTTACTTTGCGCAAACCCTTTCAATGGTGTAGAATGGAGGCAGATAATAAACAAGGGGGTAACCGATTATGACTCAACAATATCAACACATCCTGGTTCCCGTTGACGGGTCTAAGGAAGCTGAATTAGCCTTCCAAAAGGCCGTTGCCGTAGCTTTACGGAACGGAGCCGATACCGAATTGCAACTGCTTCATGTTGTCGACACTCGTGCCTTTCAAAACGTCTCCAGTTTCGATTCTTCGATGGTTGAACAGGTGACCAAGACCGCTAAGCAAACCCTTAATCAATACGTGGATTACGCTAAGAAGCAAGGATTAACTAACGTTTCTTATACAATTGAGTACGGGGCCCCAAAGACCCTGATTTCCCGTGAAGTTCCTGAGAAGATGCATGCCGACTTAATCATGATTGGTGCAACCGGTCTGAACGCCGTCGAGCGAATCTTAATCGGTTCGGTAACCGAATACGTTACCCGGATGGCTATCTGTGATGTCCTCGTTGTTCGGACAGACCTCGATAACCACCCAACCTCGTTTAAAAAACACGAATAATATAGCTAAACATTGAATAAATAACGCCCTGTGACTAGCTTAGGTCACAGGGCGTTATTTTTATTACTCAACTAATTGGCTCAACTCTTTAGAAACGGTCTCTTGAGCAACATTGTCTTCTATAATCTTACAGATTGATAGTGCCACCATTAGGCTTTCTCGCGCTACATCGCTCTGATTTAACTTAGCTTGAGCTTGTCCCCGGGTCATGTAAAGACTACCGAGCAAGAAGAGGGTCTGTTCTTCACGGCAAATCTTGATTCCCCGTCCTGCCATTGAGATCGCCTGACGATATTGACCTAGGCGGTAGTAAAGGTCTGCAATTTCATGGTATAAAATGATCCACTGACGCTTACCACCATTTAATTGCCTGTCATCAATTAGGTGAATTGCCCGTCCAACGAATTGGAGGGCCTTTTCAGTATCACCACGTTTTTCGTAGGCCAGTGCCATCCCAACCGTGGTCATTGCTAGGTAAATGTTGGCACTCGTTGTTGAAAATTGCATTAAAATTAGTTCAAAGTTGAAAATAGCTTCATCAATCTGATTACTAGCCACTTGAAGCATTCCTAAGAGGTAGTAGTAATGTTGCTTATCAAAATCGTTTTGTAATTTCTTTACCTTAACCCGGCTTAACCTCTTACGAGCTCCTTCGTAATCGTGATTAACCAGCATTAGGGTAATCTCATCAAAGAAAGCCGTCATTGAAATATCATCATTTTCAATGATCTGGTTAACCGGAACGTCTAACCGAGCACATAAGGCTGTTAAAATATTCATTTTCGGAATCCGGTTTTGTTTTTCCATTAATGAAATCGTTGCCTGGGTACAAATCCCCTCAGCTAGTGCTGTCTGAGACAAGCCACGCTTACGACGTACCTGTTTTACTACCTCTCCCTTTAATCGCATGATAACACCTTCTTTTCTGATCATACTAATATGATAATAACCTTTTTATCCATTTTTATTGTATCATAAACCCGACTATAACGATAGTTACTTGCTTTATACCGTTTTAAAGCGTAAAACCGTCATTTTTTAAATAAAAGTTTAGTTTTATGAATATAATTTTGTGATAAAACTGCATGTTTTATGTCTATCACATAATAATTTAGTTAAAATTGAAGGCAAAAAAAAGAAGCGGTCAATAACCACTTCTTTAATGGATTTAGTTATAACGCTTTTCGCCGACCTTTTCTTCCCCAAGGGCCTTAAAGTCATACCGTAGTTTTCCTTCATGTTCAAATTCTTCAATCCCCAATTGGATTAAACGATCAATCAATTCGGAATAGCTGATTCCCGAAATGTTCCACATTTGTGGATATAAAGAAATGTTAGTGAAACCTGGTAAGGTGTTTGGTTCACCTAGGTATGGAACGCCATCTTCATCTACTAAGAAGTCGATTCGGCATAAGCCCTTCATGTCCAAAGCCTTGTACGCCTTAAGCGCCATTTCCTTAATTTCATTAGCTAAGTCATCATCAACAATTACCGGCAGATCAAAAACCACCCCGGAAGCATCGACAAACTTGTTTTCATAATCATAAAATTCATCGCCGTCTGGTACCCGGATTCCGCCAAGTTTAGAGGCAATTGGCTTCTCGTTCCCTAAAATTGAGATTTCAATTTCACGTGGATTCTTGATCCCAGCTTCCACCAGTACTTTGTAGTCATAAGTAAAGGCATCTTCAAGAGCTGCCTCGTACTCTTCTTGGTTATCAACCTTGTGGATCCCCACAGACGAGCCTTGCTTAGCAGGCTTAACAAACAAAATTTGCCCCAATTCATCTTGTACCCGTTGCCAAGTGTATTCATCACGGTTTTCCGGTGTCAGCAGAACGTACTTGGTATTACGGATCCCAGCTTGGTTTAAAATTCGTTTAGTTAAGTCTTTATCAAAAGACACCGCCGAAGAAGCAATTCCAGAACCGATGAATGGCTTTTTTAGGAGCCGAAAAAGTCCTTGTACCGTTCCATCTTCCCCTAGATTACCGTGAATAACTGGGTAGAAAAAGTCAATTTCCTTAACTGTATTCAAGGCTGCTATTGGTGCCAGTGGTGAAGTTAAGTCCATCTTTTCGTAGGCATCAGCCACTACTTGATCTTCTGGTTCCCCATCAAAAATTCGTTGGGAAGATTCATTATCCAATAAGATCCCGTCTTTGGTAAACATAAAAAGGGACACGTCGTACTTATCCTTATCCATCCCATCATAAATATTATGAGCAGACCGCTTGGAAACATCGTGTTCTGAGGAGTTCCCACCGAACAGGAGGGCAACGTGTAATTTCTTTTCTGTCATGATGTGCTCCTATCTATTATTTAATTTTCCGTACACTTCATAGAATCTAAAGTATAACATAAATCAACCCTTATTGCTCATTTTCATTTGGTTGATTAGTAATCTGCCGGGCTACAATTTCAGGAAGATCCGCACTCATCAACAACGACTGCATCAAACGCCGGTAATTAAACACTTTATGCCAGCTATGTTCATCGCGAGGGTGTTTATTTTGAAGGCGTTCCTGCCAGTCCCGTAAGAAGACCATGAAGTAACGGCGGTAAACAGGGTGTTGGTTCATCATTCCAATTAAAAAGTCAGCCCCTTCATCGGCTTCCCCCATAATTAACGGTGTGTTTAACTGCTGGTACGCCACTAGATAGGTTGCCATCAAAAGGACCTTTTGACCACGAACCAGCTTACTTCGCCGACATAGTTCGCCAAACAGAATCGTGTACTCACCAAATAATTGTACCCACCCCAGTCGGTTAACGAACCCACGGTTGTCGTGCTCCCACAACAGCCCCACGACAACTAAATCAATCAGGGCGTTGACCTCATCATCCGTTATAAAGAAGGCTCCCGCCCGATCAGCATACAAGAGAGAAGCTAACCCAGTCACGGACGCAACCCGCCGAACCGCTGCTTTATTGACTGGCTCCTCAATGTGATCGAGTAAGGCTTCTGGCCGCTTGAGATAGTTAAAACTGTGGTGAAGCTGGTCCTTCGTCAAAATATTATTAGCTAGGGCATCGTTAAAAAGCATGGTTGCCTTGTCAAAGCGAATAAACGGATCTTCATTTGCTAACTGTGTCAGGATTAACTCAAGTTGTGTATCGCTAATCTCCGTTAGTTGGTCAGTTCTGAGGAGGTATTGCAGCTGTGTCAAAGTATTGCGCCCTCCTTCAATGAGGTGTGGCAAACTAACAGGTTCCCTTCGTCGCCGGGGGAGGGTCGATTGAAGCTTTTTCAATTGGTCAGCCAGATCCTTAAAAGTTTGCCCAGCGGCTGCTTTATTATGGATGCTCCTTACCCTTGCCAGGTGAAAAGTAAGATCTTCTTTCTGCATCGTAATCCTTCCCTTCGAAAACACAATCGTTGGCCCAGTATAACAACGGGCTCCAGCAGTTCGATGTCGAACGTTACTGGAGCCCTATTACTTTCAGTGACAATCAATTTTTAAAACCCAGGTTCCAGAAGGTAAACTTGTCCAACCAATCACCCCAGGATTTACCTCAACCACCATTCCATTAAGAGGAACGGTAAGATCCGTGTAACGCATCTGACTCATCACAACAATGATCGGCTGATCGGCACAAACCTGTGCCCCAATCTCAGGAAGGTCCCAAAAATATACAGGGCCTAACGTCTCCTGAGCCTTCTCTGTTAAGCTCAGTGTCACAATGCTTCCCTGGCGAGTTTGACGCCAAGGCGATGCCAGTTCACGCATGATGTCCCTCCCTAATGGAAGTTTTGGTTATTGCTAAACATGTAGGAGCGATGATGATATCTCATCGACATGACCATTCCGATCCCGATCAAATTTCCGACTAGCGAAGACCCCCCCGCCGAGATAAAGGGCAATGGAATCCCCGTTAATGGGAGTAAACCGATGTTCATCCCGATGTTTTCAAAAACGTGGAACAAGATCATCATGATAACCCCAGTTGAAATGTAGGCGTAAAATTCATTCTTTGTATCAAAAGTAACCCGAATCATTAGGTAAATCAATAGTAGATACAATAAAATTAGTAAAATCCCGCCGACAAAGCCGAAGTTTTCCCCGATAACGGAGAAGATCATATCTGATTCACGAACCGGGACATAGACATTAGAATTATTAAACCCAGTACCGGTAAGTCCACCAGAACCAACTGCCTTAATACTCTGCCATAACTGGTAACCCTGGTTAGTCGTATCCTGTTCCGGATGTAACCACGTATCAACCCGGTTAAATTGGTACGACTGAAACCCAATCTTTTCCAATATTGCCCGCCCAGGCGTGGAGGTCACCATTGCAAGGGCACTCCCCCCAACAACCGCTAGGACCGAAAAGGAGGGAACCAGAATTCGCCAAGTAACCCCCGAAACCAAGATCATCCCAACAAAGATAGCGAAGAACACCAGGGACGTCCCAAAGTCGTTTTGGAAGTGAAGTGAAATGAAGACGGGCAGTAGCCACATAAACATCTTCCCAATCAGACGCCAATCGGAATCCACTTTGTGAACTGGGTACTGATTATTGTGAGTCGTGATCACCCGCCCCATCATGACAATGTAGGCCGGCTTCATAATTTCAGAAGGCTGAAAGGTAAATGGCCCCACCGCAAACCAGCTTTTGGCCCCAGTACTTACATAATAGGATCTGCTGTAAAAGACCAAGATTGCATACATCAGAAAGATTCCAACCCAGTAAGCAATCGGGGCCAGTTTCCACAGCTGTTCGGAGTCAAATTGCATGATCACGATGATCATAACGGTCCCCACGATGTACCAAGCTAATTGGGTCACGACCTGCCTCATGACACTGCTGCTCCCTGAATTATCGTGGGTTGCCGCAACATAAATTGATGCAAGCCCAATTAGAGCCAGCAGAAGAACACAGAAAACGATCCCCCAGTCAATCCGGGATTCGGCCTCCGTATTATCCGTCTTTGCACGTTGCATTCATCAATTCTCCTTTATTATCACCCGCCGATTTCCCAGGAAATTACGGATGGGTTAGTGTTGGTGGAGGTGGTATTGTTGCAGAATCGTCTCCAGTCCCTCTTCTTGTGAGCGAACCCGGAATTCCGTTTCATCCTTTAACATAACCGCCTTAAAACGCCCATTGTCTGGCAAGACCTCACCAATCAAGCGCCTCCCTATAAACACTTGTTGAATTGCTTGGTGATTCCGCTCACTATCTTGGACGCTAACTTCAATTGCTTTTGCTTTCTTTGTCATTTTTCACCTTTACTCTTGTTAATTTAAAATGATCGGGAAGCGGATCGTAACCGCCGCGTGCAAAAGGCTGGCACCGTAAAATGCGGGCCAGCCCCATTAGTATTCCCCGGTTTCCAAAGCGATCAATCGCTTGGAGCATGTAGTTCGAGCAAGTTGGCTCAAATCGACATACCCGGTATGGCCGCCGAGCCGAGAAGTAACGCTGGTAGGCAATTACAAGTGCCTTCACTACCCGTCCCATTACTTACGCTTACGTTTTTTGTTGCCTTTACCTGTCGACTGCATTCGTTCCAGCAGTTCACCGGCCCCCTTGGCAACGTTGTCTAATGGATCTTGGGAAACGACAACTGGAACCTTCAGCTTAGCTGCAAAGAGCTGATCGATGCCATGAAGTAAGGCCGTCCCACCAGTCAGCATAACTCCGCGATCAATAATGTCACTCGCCAATTCCGGCGGAACAGTTTCCAGAACGGCAATTGCCGCATGAACAATTTGATTTAAGGTATCATGAAGAGCTTCTTCAATCTCATTTTCGTTAATCTGGATCTGTCGTGGCATTCCCGTTGCTACGTCTCGGCCTCGAACATCCATTGTCTTTGGTTCCGCTACCTTCAAGGCTGTCCCCAGGGTAATCTTGATTTTTTCAGCGGAGTGTTCACCGATCACTAAGCCGTGCTTAGCCTTAATATATTCGGTAATGTCCGTATTCATCTTATCCCCGGCCATTCGTACGGACTGGGAAGAGACGATATCGCCCAAGGAAAGGATGGCGATGTCACTAGTTCCCCCACCCATATCGATAACCATATTCCCACTTGGCTTAAAGATATCGAGTCCTGCACCAATAGCGGCTACCTTCGGCTCGTATTCGAGATAAACCTTCCCGCCACCGGATTGTTCTGCCGCTTGAATGATGGCCTTACGTTCAATCTCCGTAATGTTGGTAGGGGCACAGATCATAATATTTGGCTTGGACATGAAGCCCTTGACACTCAGTTTTCCAATAAAGTAGGAAAGCATTTCCTGGGTAATATCAAAGTCAGAAATCACCCCGTCCTTTAATGGCCGTACGGCCCGGATATTGCTAGGGGTCCGACCAACCATCCGGTACGCCTCTGAACCGACCGCTAAAATCTTACCATTGTCAGTATCAACGGCCACTACTGAGGGTTCATTTAATACGACGCCCTTACCTTGGACGTAAATTAGAACATTGGCTGTTCCGAGATCAATTCCGATATCTTTAGCCATGTGTTTCTCCTTCCGGTTTAAAAACTATCGTTCGTTATTATACCACAAACTCCCCTGTGTTTTCGGGTAAGTTCCTCTAGAGGAGGGTACTTATTTCAACTCGAATGCCCTGGCGGTTAATTGCGGCTAAGTAAGGTTCAATCACCTGGGCAACCTGGTCAGTCACATCGACTTCAATGCCCGCTGCGCCCCGCAAGCTCGCTAGTAACCACATTAAAGTTGACGGTAGCGTCAGGGGAGTGACGGTTCCTGTAACCACCTCATCTGGTTGACCATCTAAGTACAAAATATCCTTCTCAACCTTAGGTGTGACCCCAAGGCGCTCTAGCACCGTAAGGGCAGGGCTAAGATCATTCAGATTAGCTCCCACCAGTGACCGACGCCCGTTCATAAAGGTAACCAACCCTAACATTAGGCTTTGATCAATAATGGTAGGTACCATAAAGTTATCCATTGAAAGAGCAGTAGGTAGTGGATAGTGGGTTCCGATGACCCGTACGCCAGTGGCCTGCTTAACAATTGTGTTCCCTGCTTGCTCAAGTTGACTTAACAAAGGTGCAATAAAAGACGGCGCCGCTCCTTCAACCAATAAATCGCTTGTCGTTAACGCCGCCAGGATTAACCAGCGGCTAGCTTTCTGCTGGTCACGTGGGATTGTAACGTCGCCCCCGTGTAAAAGAGTCACTCCTTGAATTCGGACGACTCGTCCACCAGCCCCGTGAACGTGGGCCCCCATCCGATTTAGTAACTTAGCCAGTGCCACCACCGCCGGCGAGTTGGGTGCATTTTGAATGACTGTGATACCACTTGCAACGATCGCCATCAATATTAGAGCGATCATGACCTTGGTGTCCGGTTCCTTTAGGGTAACCATCGTTCCCCGTAAGTTAGCTGCCCTTACGACTACTTGATCATCCTTTGATTCTACCGTTGCACCAAAAAGCTTCCAAACGTTAACTAAACGGGGATCACATTCCTTTGCTAAGGTTATCTCCCCTAAACGCAGCATCAGCGGCCCAGCAAACTCTAACATCGAACTGGGAAGCGGTTGGTTAACTAGAGTGTGGGTTGCATCAATTTTGAGACTTGTTCCCTCATACTCAGTCTGTGCACCAATCCGCTGTAAAAGCTCGACCCCATCTTTAATCTGCTGATTATCAGTTGGAACCTGGTCCAGGATCACTTTTCCCCGTGACGACAAAAGGGCGGCTGCTTGCCCAGCAACTACCGCTTCAGGGTCACCAGGAAGTGCTACCGCCCCGTGCAGACGTCCCCCATTTTCAACTCTGATCCGCACCATCGTACCTCCTTACATTGACCCTAGGATGGTTGAGAGGGTCGTAAAAAAATTGGTAAAAAAACTTGCGCACGCATACCCAACCGCAATGGAGACCAATACGATTAAAAGGGGTAAGCCCTCCGGTGATTGCCGAAAAAAACGTTCAATTTGAATACTTTTAATCGCCCGAAAGGTAACTAAGATAAAGCCAATCTGGACAATTAGCGTAATAAGGGTTTTTAAATATACCATCAAATCACCTCATACAAAGGTTATCATACCATAGCTTTCTTCTTTAACTGGTTTGAAAAAATAAGCTTAACTAAATTTTAGCGCAATAAAAGGGGCTGCGACAATCATATCGCAGCCCCTTCCAATGTATTCTGGCTCTTCGTTAAATCCTACCAAGAAGTTTCTTCCATAACAGGATTTACACATCGAACCTTACTTTCCGCTAAGGTGGAGACGATTAATGGCCCGCCGTAAATGAACTTCAGCCCGATTAAGGGCAGCGGTATCTTTCGTTTCCTGCGCCTTTTTAATCATCGCCTCAGAACGTTCCTTGGCACTTTCGGCCCGGGCAACATCAATGTTTTCAGGTAATTCGGCACTCGAGGCCGCAATTGTTGCTACGTTACCGTGGAATTCAATGAATCCCCCGTTAACGGCAACCCGTTCATCACCTTCACCGGTGTCTTGATGCTTAATTAATATAGCATTAATGGCCAGCGATGCAATTAACGGTTGGTGATTAGCCATCAAACCAAGCTGTCCGCCCGTCGTGGTCATCACCAACATGGTTGCGTTCCCGTTGTAAACAATGCCATCAGGAGTGGAGATAGTGACTTGAAAAGTATTCTCAGCCATTTAAGACCCTCCTAACCTTTAGCCGCCGTGTCCGCCTGCATCTTCTTTGCCTTGGCAACAACTTCGTCAATCCCACCGACTAACCGGAAGGCCTCTTCTGGAAGGTCATCATACTTCCCGTCAAGAATGGCCTTAAAGTCCTTCACCGTTTCTTCCAGCGGTACGTAAGCCCCCGGTTGACCGGTAAATTGCTCGGCAACCGCAAAGCTTTGGGACAAGAAGTTTTGGATCCGCCGGGCACGAGCCACGATGGTCTTTTCTTCGTCCGAAAGTTCATCCATCCCCAAAATTGAGATGATATCTTGTAATTCACGGTAACGTTGCAGAACGTGTTGAACCCCGGTAGCGACGTCGTAGTGCTCTTGACCAACAACTTCTGGCGTTAAGGCCGTTGATGTTGAAGCCAGTGGATCCACGGCTGGATAAATCCCGATTTGGGTCAGGCGACGTTCCAAGTTAGTCGTGGCGTCCAAGTGAGCAAAGGTGGTTGCCGGCGCCGGGTCGGTATAGTCATCGGCAGGAACGTAAACGGCTTGAATCGAGGTGATTGATCCCTTCTTCGTTGACGTGATCCGTTCTTGGAGTTGCCCCATTTCAGTTGCCAGGGTTGGCTGGTAACCAACGGCTGACGGAATCCGTCCTAAGAGGGCGGAAACTTCGGACCCGGCCTGGGTGAACCGGAAGATGTTATCGATGAAGAGTAATACGTCTTGACCCTTAACGTCCCGGAAGTATTCTGCAATCGTCAACCCAGTCAGCGCCACCCGCATCCGGGCACCCGGTGGTTCGTTCATCTGACCATAAACCATGGCCGTCTTTTCTAGAACCCCAGAAGCCTTCATTTCGTAGTACATGTCATTCCCTTCACGAGTTCGTTCACCGACCCCCGTAAAGACAGAAATCCCGTTATGCCCTTGGGCAATGTTGTGGATTAATTCCTGAATCAAAACGGTCTTCCCAACTCCGGCACCACCGAAGAGTCCGATCTTACCACCACGGACGTACGGGGCGAGCAGGTCAATAACCTTAATCCCCGTTTCAAGAACTTCCGTCGTGTTACTCAGATCCTCGTACTTTGGTGCATCCCGGTGAATTGGCATCCGTTCTGCATCAGGGCCAAATTCCGGACCATTATCAACGGGCTCTCCTAAGACGTTAAACACCCGACCGAGAGTATCGTCACCCACCGGAACGCTAATGGAAGCGTTGGTGTTTTCGACATCCATCCCCCGCTTTAAACCATCCGTTCCGTCCATGGCAATCGTCCGGACCACACCGTCACCCAGTTCGAGGGCAACTTCAACCGTCAACGTTTTGTCATCGGCTTCTTGAATTTTTAAAGCAGTGTTGATTTCAGGTAATTTTTCGTCCAAGGGAAACTCAATATCAACAACTGGTCCAATTACTTGAACAACTTTACCAGTACTCATATGTTTCCTCCTGTATTCAGAATCATTCTTGGGCTGTCATCCCACCGGTAATTTCAGTAATTTCGGTGGTGATAGCCGCTTGCCGTGCCCGGTTGTACTGCAACTGTAAAGTCGAAATGATATCATCGGCGTTATCAGAAGCAGACCGCATGGCATTAGCACTGGAGGCATGTTCCGACGTCTTAGCGTCGAGAATTGCTCCATAAATCAAGCTTTCCGCATACTGCGGGACAAGCATATCGAGCATTCCACCATCGGAAGGCTCAATCTCATACTCACTTGCCGGGAGGGGAAGCCCATCCCCTTCATTACGGTTACCAACCGCGTGCTCCGTGTCCCGCAAACCGTCTGCGGAAATTGGGAGCATCTGCTCAATTCGGTCCTGTGAGGAAATCCGGTTAACGTAGTGACTGTAGGAAATGTATAAACAGTCGTAAACCTGATCCATGTACAGCTGGATTGCTTGCTTTACTACCTCGTGGACTTCCCGGTAAGTTGGTACGTCACTGACACCCGTAAATTCGTAGGCAACGTTCATTCCGCGCTTTTTGAAAAATTCAGCGCCAGTCCGTCCAACGGTTAAAAAGACCGTGTTGTCTGCGGTTAGGCCGTTTTCCTTCATCTTGTCGAGAGTGGCCTTGATGACGTTACTGTTGTAAGAGCCAACCAAGCCCCGGTCGGACGTGATGACAAGGATGCCAGTTTTCTTCACTGGACGTGTTGTAAACAAGTCCCCTAACGAGGAATCTTGTTCATACTTCAGTGAATCGGCGCTATGAGATTTTACCAGGCTAACCAAGATCGCGTGGACCTTTTCGGCGTAGACCTGGTATGTCTTCGTGTGGTGCTGAATCTGATTAAGCTTAGCAGTAGAAACCATTTGCATCGCCGAGGTAATTTGGCGGGTACTCTTGGTTGACTGAATTCGCCGTTTAACAGCAGCTAATGAAGCTGGCACTAAATCTCACCGTCCTTTCTACTGGTCATTATTAGTTTTGGGCCACTTGGGTGTCTTGCTTTTGATCACTCGTTTGGAAGCCTTCTTTGAAGGAATCCAAGGCCTTATCAAGCTCATTTCCTTCCGGAAGTTGCCCACTTTGCTTAATGGAGTCGTAGAGATCCTGGTGGTTGGAACGCATGAAGGTTGCCAATTCACTTTCAAAGCGTAGAACATCGTCTACCGGAATGTCATCCAAATAGTTGTGAGCCAAAGCGTATAGAGTTACAACTTGTTGTTCGACTGGTTGTGGTGCGTGAAGGCCTTGCTTCAAAACTTCCATCGTCCGTTCCCCACGATCAAGCCGCGCCTTCGTTGCCGCATCCAGGTCGCTCCCGAATTGGGCAAAGGCTGCTAATTCGTTATAGGAAGCGATGTCAAGACGTAGGGTCCCAGAAACCTTCTTCATTGCCTTGATCTGGGCATCCCCACCAACCCGGGAAACAGATGTCCCGGCATCGATAGCTGGCCGTTGACCGGCGTAGAATGAATCGGCATCCAAGAAGATCTGCCCATCGGTAATTGAAATTACGTTGGTTGGAATGTAGGCAGAAACATCCCCGGCCTGGGTTTGAATAACCGGCAAGGCCGTCATTGAACCCCCACCAAGGTCATCAGAAAGACGGGCTGCCCGTTCCAGAAGCCGTGAGTGGGTGTAGAAAATATCCCCTGGGTAGGCTTCACGACCAGGAGGCCGCCGAAGAATCAAGGAAAGTTCACGGTAAGCATCGGCCTGCTTAGATAAGTCATCGTAAATAATTAAGACGTCACGGCCGCCAAACATGAACTCTTCCCCCATTGCCGCCCCGGCGTACGGAGCGATGTAAAGCAATGGTGCAGGGTTGGAGGCAGAAGCTGAAACAACGATCGTGTAATCAAGTGCCCCAAACTTACGTAAGGTTTCAACTTGAGAACGTACCGTTGATTCCTTTTGACCAATTGCCACGTAGATACAGATCATGTCTTGATCCTTTTGGTTAATGATCGTATCAATGGCAATTGAGGTCTTACCTGTCTTTCGGTCCCCAATAATCAATTCACGCTGTCCCCGACCAATTGGAACCAAGGCATCAATCACCTTAATCCCAGTTTGCAGGGGTTGGGAGACAGACTTACGTTCCATAACGCCTGGGGCCTTCCGTTCGATTGGGCGTGTCTTATCAGTCGAAATATCGCCTAAGCCATCGATTGGCCGACCCAAGGGGTCAACAACCCGGCCAAGTAAGGCATCACCAACGGGCACTTCCATAATCCGTCCGGTCCGCTTTACGGTATCACCTTCACGGATTTGAGTATCATCCCCTAAAATAACGATCCCAACATCGTTACTTTCGAGGTTTTGTGCCATCCCGTAGACACCATTTTCAAATTCGAGCAACTCACCGGCCATGGCGTTTTCCAAGCCATCAGCACGGGCAACCCCATCACCTACGTAGGTAACCGTCCCGGTTTCTTCAACGGAAATCTGGTCCTGGTAGTTGGCGAGTTGCTTCTTGATGAGTGAACTGATTTCCTCAGTTTTAATGCTCATACAAATCTCACCTCTTCAAGTTCACTGTTACTTAACAATTAAACGCCGTATTTGTTCGATCTTAGTCTTAATGGACCCGTCCAGAGTTTGGCCCGCCGTTTTGACGACCACGCCCCCTAAGATCGCTGGATCAACCTTTTCATTTAAGACAATTTCTTGGGCGTCGAAGCGAACCGCCAAATTGTCCTTTAGTTGATTCCTTCTTACTTTATCAAGTTGCACCGCGGTCACTACTTCGGCATGTACACGCTTGTGCATCGAATCATACCGCCGTTCAAACTCATCGATGATTGCAACCATGGCGTTCATCCGGCGGTAGTCAAAGGCCATCTGTAAGAGGTTTTGTACGTAGGTACTTGCCTCTTCTTTAAGTTGGTCGACTAAGGCCTGCTTTTCTTTAATTCCCAGTTCAACCCCGGACAGAAGCGGAGCAAGGCTTGGATTATCCGAAAAAATCTGACGAACGCTGACTAGTTCATGATAAGTTTGATCGAGTTGACCATCTGCTTGGGCTAATTCAAAAATCGCCCGTGCATAGCGGTTTGCAACCGTCTTTTGGTCAAGTCTACTCATGCTTTACCAACCCTTCAATGTATGAATCAATGAGAGCCTGTTGGTCATCCGCATTCAATTGCTTGTGGATGAGCTTGGAAGCAATCTCAATAGACAGGTTTGCGACATCTTCCTTCGCACCACGAAGGGCATCTTGCCGAGCCTGTTCTGCGTCCTTTTGCGCCTGATCCTTCAGGTTTTGGGCGTCTTGTTGCGCCGTTGCAATAATTTCAGCCCGTTGGCTTTCCCCAGACTGCTTTGCATTATCGACAATTGTAGCAGCTTCTTGGCGGGATCCCTTCAGTTCTTCTTGACGCTTGCTAGCAAGCTTCTGTGCTTCCTCACGTGATTTTGCAGCGCTATCAATATCATTTGCGATCTTATCAGCCCGCTTTTGCATCATTTGGGTTACTGGTTTCCAAGCAAAATGCCAAACAAGGGCAGACATGATCAGAAATGAGATCAAATAAAAGAGCATGTCACCAAGATACAGTTGGTTTGATTCCGCAACGATAAACATCTATTGACACCTCCCTTGCAATGAATTTTTTATTATACGATTAACTACTTGTTCATTACCAGGAAGGCAATAACGATCGAAAGAATTGGCAGGGCTTCGATAAGACCAACCCCAAGGAACATCGTCCCCCGTAGTTGACCGGACATTTCCGGTTGACGAGCCATCCCATCAAGCGTGTGACCAATAACAAGACCGTTACCAACACCCGCACCTACAGCAGCTAAACCAGCAGCGATACCTGCAGCAATTGCACCCATTGTATATATCCTCCTTAAAGATATGTGGTTATTCCCCGGTTACCTTCCGAGAAATATAAACCGTCGTTAATGTTACAAAGACGTAAGCCTGAATGGCCCCGATGAAGACTGAGAAGCCTTGCCAGATAATTTCTAATGGTAGGCTCACGATTATCGTTGGAATCCCGTGAGAGAATGCCATTTGGGCAAGTAACTTTAACAGTAATTCACCGGCATAAATATTACCAAAGATCCGCAGCCCCAAGGTGAGGAAGTTACTGAACTCTTCAACCAATTTAATTGGAAACATAAGTGAGAATGGTTTGAAGTAGTCTGCGAAGTAACCCTTAACGCCTTGCCGAGCAACTCCCGCAAAGTGTGACAACGTTACAGCACACAATGCAAGCGTCATGGTAACTACCGGATCTGCGGTTGGACTTTTGACAATTTCGTGCCCGTTCCAACCGAACTGGATGATTAAACCAAGTTGGTTTGCAATGAAAATGAAGACGAACAAGACAAATACAAAGAAACTATAAAAACTGCTCGTTTCTGATGGCATTTGTCCACGCACAATCCCGTTCGTAAATTCCACAATCCATTCCAAGATATTTTGGCCACCGGTTGGCTTCATCTGTAAGTGCCTTGATAACCCAAATAAAAAGAAGAAGGTAAGCACAAAGACGATCGTACCAGAGATCAAGTTAGTCCAGTTGAAGGTCA
This sequence comes from Limosilactobacillus gorillae, assembly GCF_001293735.1. Classification (GTDB taxonomy): domain Bacteria; phylum Bacillota; class Bacilli; order Lactobacillales; family Lactobacillaceae; genus Limosilactobacillus; species Limosilactobacillus gorillae. The sequence continues at coordinate 84,993 of NZ_BCAH01000025.1, forward strand.
GGCCGAATAGTTCAAAAGTGAACGCATCACCGCCCATCTATATTCCACCTCTTTTCTTTATAACATAATCTGGTTTGTAATAATGAGCTAAAGGGCGACTAAAATCACCAGTAAACCCAAGTTACAGAGACTAATATAGCATTCTTTAATGTATAATTCAAAGCAATTTCAAACTTTTGAAAACGACACCATCTAGAATTTAGACCGCCTTTGGTATTCTTTTTTTACAATTAAATTTTCCCATTACAATCCCCACTCCCCTGCCATAATAGCTTTAATCATCATAAATAAAAAGGGAGCCTTCTGTCAAAAGGTCCCCTTCTTTGTGAAATGTTACTCAGTTTAGCGTTCACTAGCTGCTTTTTGTGGTAAAACCAAGTTTAAGATAATCCCTAAAACTGCCGCAACCGCTAAACCCGAAAATTCATACTGGCCGAGTTGCAAGTAAGCATTCCCGATCCCAATGACCAAAATCACGGACGCAATCATTAGGTTCCGCTTTTCGTTGAAGTCTGTTTGATCTTCAATCATTACCCGAAGCCCTGATGAGGCAATCACTCCAAACAAGAGGAAGGAAATTCCCCCAATCACTGGCGAAGGGATCGATTCAATCAGAGCAGATAGCTTACCGACAAAGGAAAAGAGAATGGCGAAAGTGGCTGCACCCGCCAAAACGTACACAGAGTGAACCCGCGTTATGGCCAGTACCCCAATGTTTTCCCCGTATGAAGTTACCGGAGGTCCCCCAACAAATCCGGCAATGATCGAGGCGGTCCCGTCCCCGGCTAAGGTGTGGTTTAAGCCCGGATCCTTAAAGTAGTTCCGGTCTGTCAACTCATTTAGCACCATGATGTGGCCCATATGTTCCGTCATGGTTACAAAGGCAATCGGTGCCATTGAAAGAATGGCCCCCCAGTAAAATTGGGGGTGATAGTTAACAAAGGGAATTTGAAAGGCAGGAAGGCTGAACCAGTGGGCGCTCATTACCCCGCTAAACTTGACAATCCCAAATAAACAGGCGATCATATATCCCCCGACGATTCCTAAGAGAATTGGAATTAGGCCCAAAAAACCCTTAAAAAACATATTAAAGGTAATTGTGATCAGAAGGGTTAACATTGCCACGATAAAGTACCTGAGATCATAAGTACTCCCATTCATTGTGGCATCCTTGGCTGCCGTCGCAGCTAAGGACAGCCCGATAACCATCACGATCGGTCCCACTACGATCGGCGGTAAGATCCGGTCGATCCATGCCGAGCCAAACCGGGAAACAATTAAAGAAACGATCAAGTAGACGCACCCTACCGCAATCGTCCCTTGGGCAATCCCTGGGTACCCGGTTGACTTCATTAGCGCCATCATCGGAACAATGAATGAAAAACTCGAACCCATGTAGGCCGGAATCTTATGCCGGGTAATCAACAGGTACATCAGAGTTCCGACCCCGGAACTAAAAAGCGCAATTCCTGGGTTTAACCCAACCAAAATCGGCACCAACACAGTCGATCCAAACATGGAAAACATGTGCTGCAAAGACAATCCTATCCACTGTCCCGTCCCTGGGCGTTCATCAACGTCTAGGACAACGTCCCTTCTCTTCTCTTCCATTTCTTCCTCCATACAAAACGCCTTTGGAATCCACTGATCCAAAGGCGTACGGCACGAAGTATTCGTAATTTTAACCGACCCTTTGGAACCTCACGGGATTCCTTTAAAGGACTTACTAAACTGTTACTAGTTTACTTGACGACATCCCTCTTGTCAATCACCCGGTGCTTTCGGTAGATCATGATCAAAGTTGTCACCGGTACCGTTACAATTACGGCAATAAAGGAAATCAGAACGGCAATGATCTCACTAACGAAGATCTTATCATTGATGATCGTCCCAAAGGAGTAATTCAGCCCGGCAAACCAGATAAAGAGGGCTAATAAGCCACCAAAAAAGCCAAAGAACAGCGTATTAAGTGTCGTTCCAATAATTTGCTTTCCAATCTGCATCCCGCTATGCATCAGCTGAGCGTCAGTTAGCACCGGATGTTCATCGAGGATTTCCGTTACCCCGGCTGCAATTGCCATTGCTGCTTCCGCAATTGCCCCTAAAGTTGACAGGGTAGCTGTGGTGATAATGACCTTCAGATATGAGATCCCGATCGCCGTTGACATTCCTTCCAGGTCATCACTATCTTCCAAGCCGAAGCCCTGCGCCATTGCCCAGTGCTCAACACCATAGATCAATAAAATTAGAACTAATAAAACGATTACGGACGCCCAAAAGGCCGCCACGGTAGTTTGCAAGTTATCTTCACCCATAAAAATTGTAATTGCCAAAATAATGACCCCTGTTGTTAACGTCACAGCCATTGGCGGCACATGAAAGGCAATCAAAATGATAGCAAAAAAGAGGAAACCAAAGTTTAGGATCAACGACAAGAAAGCCGACCATCCCTGCCGACCACCCACGGCAACCATTAATACCATCAAGACGAGGCCGAGTGCAGTAATTGAACTCATGCAACTTTCCCCTTTCTTCCGTATAAGAGCGCGGCAAAGGCTGACACCAGCGGAATGGTTAATACAATTCCAATCCCAGACACTAGGCTCTGAACGGTTCCAAGACTCATGTTCATTGAAAATGTATAGCCCCAATTATTACCGTTCTTAATGTAGAGCAAAGCCGATGTGAAGGTGTCAGCCATGAAAATCATGAACAAGACGTTAACGAGTGGTCCCATGATGGTTTTACCAATGTTACGCCCCGACATGAATAACTGCCGGCGGCTGATGGTAGGTTCAATTTCATGAAGCTCATGCAGGGTAGCAACAATATCACTCGCCTCATCCATCACTGCTCCAAGCGATCCCAGCAAGGTTTCAGCTAGGAACAAGGGCCGGGGAACCTGGGTGACGTATTGCATTGATTCATAGTAGATCCCCTGGTGATGAGTTAGATTCATCACAATTACAGAAACCAACATCGCCACCGACGTCCCCAAAACCGTGGCTAAAAAGGTAGCTACCATTTTCTTGCTTGGCCCAAGAACCAGCAGTAGGGACAAAAAGGCAAATAACAAGGCTAATACTGAAAAAGTCAAAAAGGCATGGCTGGCCTGCATCTTAAGGTCAATTTGAATTGCAAAGTAAAATAAGATTGCGTTCAAGCAGACACTCAGCATAGCTAGGCTCCCTGCCTTCCCCATCATTAAGACTAGTAAGAAGATAACAAGCCAGGCTAAAAAGACCAGCACAACGTCCCGCTTATAGCCGCTGACGTTGGCCGTCAGGCGCCCATGACGCTCAGTCAATTGACTCAAAAAGACTTGATTACCCGGATAATAACGCTGATCGAGGGCCCCTGAAGAGGTATAGGTGTTATGTACCGTCAAGCGTTTACCAACGTATTTACCATTAAGCATCTCCAGGGTCAGGGTTTGGTTCGTTTGATAATCAACATTTTGAAATTCATCCGTTTGCTTTTGGGCCTGGCCATTTTTAACCGCCACCACCCGAGCAAGCGGAGTCTTATAGAAACGTTGATCATGGGTCGTAAATACCATTGCACCAATTCCCACCAAGATTAGGGCGATGACGAGTTTATACTTCGCCTTCCACCATCCGGTTTTCCACATAATTCTCAGATCCTTTGTTTAAAATCACGTTCCCCATTTTAGCGCGACGGTCAATTCAAGTGATTGAATTATGAAAAATTTTCCCTTTCCTTTACATTGTTATAATACAAACAAAAAAAGCTGTGACAAAACTGTCACAGCTTTTCAATCTAATATTTACTTGGTTCCGAAGAGGCGATCACCCGCATCCCCAAGTCCGGGAACAATGTAGCCATCTTCGTTCAAGCGTTCATCAAGCCCCGCCGTGTAAATATCAACGTCTGGGAAGGCTTCTTGGATCGCCTTAACCCCTTCCGGCGCCGCTACTAAGCAGGCAAACTTCATATTCTTTTCCTGGCAACCACGCTTCTTTAAAGCCTCCAGGGCCATGACCGCTGAGCCACCGGTTGCTAACATCGGATCAACAATAAAGAGTTGCCGTTCCGTAATGTCATTTGGTAGCTTAACGAAGTATTCGTGCGGCTTCAAGGTTTCTTCATCCCGGTACATTCCAATAAAGCCGATTTTAGCGGCTGGAATCAATTCAGTCATCCCATCAACCATTCCCAAGCCAGCCCGTAAAATTGGGATGATGGCAACCTTTTTACCAGCTAGTTCCTTTTGAGTGGTTTTGGCAATTGGGGTCTCCACTTCAACATCCTTTAGTGGCATGTTACGCGAAACTTCATAAGCCATTAACGTTGAAATTTCCTTCACCGTCTCCCGAAAAAATTTGGTTCCGACCTGCTTATCGCGTATCATCGTTAATTTATGTTGAATTAACGGGTGATCCAGCACCTCAAATTTACCCATAACAAAACACTCCTTTTAGTTTCTTAGCTATTGTACCAGTGAACCCGCCGGCCATCAATGGCCCACCAGTATAAAAGAGGGGATGCAAGCTTGTGCTTTCATCATCCCCTCCTACAGATGACATGTAGTTTGTCACCTGCTGTCATCAAATCTTTCTTCCTACCTAGTCAACCGGGTGTGCCTCAGTCAAGGCGTAAACTGCATCCTTAACTTCGGCTAGCACAGCTTGATCATCAGCATTACTTAAGGCTTTGATAATTAGTTCCGCCACCTTCTTGGCGTCCTCTTGATCAAATCCCCGTGAAGTGATTGCTGGCGTCCCTACCCGCAAACCAGACGTGACGAATGGGCTTCGCTGGTCGTTAGGGATGGCTTCCTTGTTAGTAGTGATCATCACGGAATCCAAAAGGGCCTGGGCTTCCTTACCCGTTAATCCGGTCTTCGTTAAGTCCAGCACCAAAAGGTGATTTTCCGTTCCCCCAGTCACAACCCGAATAACATCAGATTGATTAAAGACCTCGGCCATCGCCGCCGCGTTTTTTACTACCTGACCAATGTAGTCCTTAAAGGCGGGCTGCAGGTCCTCGTAAAAGGCCTGGGCCTTTCCAGCAATTACGTGTTCCAGTGGTCCCCCTTGTGTGCCTGGAAAGACTGCAGAATTGAACTTCTTTCCCAATTCTTCGGAACGAGAAAGGATCATCCCCCCACGTGGTCCGCGCAAAGTCTTGTGCGTAGTAGTGGTAACAACATCAGCAACCGGAACCGGGTTAGGATGGTAACCGGTGGCCACCAACCCGGCAATGTGGGCCATGTCAACCATAAGGTAAGCACCAACCTCATCGGCAATTTGGCGGAACTTATCCCAGTCGATAATCTTGCTGTAAGCTGAGGCACCAGCCACAATTAGTTGGGGCTTAACCTCCTTGGCCTGAGCCATAATTGCGTCATAGTCCAGTTCTTCAGTTTCAGAACTGAGTTCGTAACCGTACGTGTGGTAGAGTTTTCCAGAGAAATTAACTTTGGAACCGTGGGTTAGGTGTCCCCCAGCATCCATCCCCATCCCCAAGATGGTGTCACCTGGTTTCAAAAGCGCTTGGTAAACAGCCATGTTGGCCTGGGAGCCAGAATGGGGTTGGACGTTTGCGTAAGCCGCCCCAAATAACTCCTTGGCATGGTCAATCGCTAACTGTTCAACTTGGTCGATAAATTGGCAGCCACCGTAGTACCGCTTACCTGGATAACCTTCGGCATACTTGTTAGTTAAAACGGACCCTTGTGCAGTAGCTACTTCTTTAGAGACAATATTTTCTGAGGCGATTAGTTCAATCGTGTCTTCTTGACGTTGTTCTTCTCGTCCAATTGCGGCCCAAAGTTGGGCATCCTTACCTGCGTATTCCATTAGCTAGATTGCTCCTTTCACTTGCGTACCCATATTGTACGGTATTTGGTTAAAAAGGAAAAGTCTAAACTTAGAAATACACGTAAAAACCGAACTATTATTTAATAATTCGGTTTTCTAAACGTTATTTGGTTAATAATTCTCGAAAAAAGGTTCCACCAGCTGATTTGTTCAGGCGGTTCATGTAGGCCGCCCCTAAGCCGGTTGGCAAGAAGCCTTGGCACAGAATTTGGTGAATTTCTTGCTGATCATCAAAGGCCCGAAGACCTTCAAACAAGCGAGCGCTGGCATCTTCAATCCCTTCTCCCAGGGAGAATTGATCTGCCTGTACTGGCCACACGTGGCTTTTCAATACCTGCTCGGTCGCCATCAATCCCACCGATCCCTCAGCCTGGGCTAGCCAGTTGGCCACCGCAGTCCAATCAGCATCCGGTGCTACGATGTACACCTGAGCGTTGGGAGCGTAATGCTTATACTTCATCCCCGGAGCTTTAGGAACCTCATTTGCCTTAACCTTGTGGTTGTTAAGCTCAATTGATCCAATCACGTTCTCAATATCTTGTTTTGTCACAGCACCGGGCCGCAAGATCACTGGTTGATCAGTCGACATATCTAAAACAGTCGACTCAACCCCCACTACCGTCGGACCATCATCAATGATCCCAGCAATCTTGTTGTCAAGGTCATGGTAGACATGTCCCGCTGTGGTTGGACTAGGCTTACCCGAGGTATTAGCCGACGGTCCAACAATTGGAACCCCAGCCTCCCTAATTAAATTAAGGGTTGGCTGGCAGGCTGGATAGCGAAAGGCCACCGTATTCAAACCCCCAGTTACTGTTTTCGAAAGGGTACCCGGTTTTATCTTTAAAATGATCGTTAATGAACCTGGCCAAAAGCGGTCCATCAGCTTCCTGGCCTTTACCGGAATTTCCTCAGCATATTGTTCGACCATCGCTACGGAGGCAACGTGAACAATCAGGGGGTTATCACTCGGCCGGCCCTTAGCTAAGTATACCTGTTTGACCGCCTTCTCATTTGTTGCGTCGGCTCCCAGCCCGTAAACCGTTTCAGTTGGGAATGCCACGAGCTGTCCCTTTTGAATTAACTTCGCCGCTTCATTTACCTCTGATGGTTGAAAAATGACTGTCTTAACCATATTTTCTACCCCTTCTCATCACAATTAAAGTTTGTCACCTTGATCATCCGCATCCGATCTGCCAAATCGTGACGGGTTTCAATCTGGCCAGACGGTACTAATTCCCTTAGCAAACGTTGGATCGATTCCTCTTGGCGATGACCAGTTTCGCCAAATAGAATCCCGCCAGCATTTAAGTGTTCACCGGCTGCCGCAAACAGACGTCGGTAAAAGGCTAAGCCATTCTCACTTGCAAACAGGGCTAATGGCGGCTCATACTCCAGCACCTCCGGATCCATTTCACCAACCTCGCTTAGAGCAACATAAGGGGGATTGGTCACGATCAAATCAAAGCGTTCATCCACTAGCCGGGCAAACAGATCGCTTTCAACCTGGCGGAGGTTGGTACCGTGCAAACGCTGGTTGGTCATTGCGATCTTTAAGGCTAATGCCGAGATGTCGCTCAAAGTAACCTGCCACTTAGGACGTTGCAGGGCTAGCGTGATACCAATTACCCCGCTACCAGTACCCAGGTCTAAGACCTTGAGTTCCTGATCAGCAGGCATTTCATCTAAAATCCATTCAACCAGTTCTTCGGTCTCAGTTTCCGGAATCAATACGTCACGGTTGACCACAAACTTACGGCCAAAAAATGGTGCCTTCCCCACCACGTACTGGGCGGGCTCACTATTGGCAATTCGCTTAATGGCCCGCTGATACCTAAGTGCCTCCTCCTTGGGCATTGGTTGGCGATTGTACGCCAGCAAGTCCGTCATTGTCCAATCGTGAAGCATCTCCAAGACAAACTGAGCGGCTGAGGGGTCCTTTTGCTGGTCCCTTAAAAAAGAAGAAGCCCATCGCTGGGCCTGAAAGTAAGTCCAATTACTATTCATTACGTAACTGCTCCAGCTTTTGGGCTTGGTCAGCAATGATTAGCGCTTCAATAATTTCATCTAGGTCCCCAGCCATAATCTTATCAAGCTTGTTTAAGGTCAAACCAATCCGGTGGTCGGTAACCCGGTTTTGTGGGTAGTTATATGTCCGGATCCGCTCGGAACGATCCCCGGTCCCAATGGCGTTTTTACGCTGGGCATCGTATTCGGATTGTTCCTGCTGTTGGTAGTAGTCGTAAACACGAGCCTTTAAGATTTGCATTGCCTTTGCCCGGTTTTGCTGTTGGGAACGTTCGTCTTGCATGGCCACAACAATCCCAGTTGGCAAGTGGGTCATCCGAACGGCTGACGAGGTCTTGTTGATGTGCTGACCACCAGCCCCAGAAGAACGGTAAACGTCAACCCGGATGTCCTTTTGGTCGATGTCCACATCAACGTCTTCAGCTTCTGGCATTACACCAACAGTCGCCGTGGAGGTGTGGACCCGGCCGGCTGATTCAGTAGCCGGAATTCGCTGTACCCGGTGGGCCCCATTTTCAAACTTCAGCTTGGAGTAGACTTGATCCCCGGTAATCATCAGGACGATTTCCTTAAAGCCCCCCACTTCGGTTTCATTACGGTCGACCACTTCAACATGCCAACCCTGCTTTTCAGCATAGTGCACGTACATGTTGTAAAGGTCGGCGGCAAACAAAGAGGCTTCGTCCCCCCCAGCGGCACCACGGATTTCCATGATGATGTTTTTATCGTCGTTAGGGTCCTTTGGAATCAACAGGACCTCCAGCTCATCTTGAAGCTGACCTTGGCGTTCCTTTGCTTCGTTGAGTTCTTCTTTAGTCATCTCAATTAGATCGGGATCGCTTTCTTCACGAAGCATCTCAGAGTCATCCTTAATCGTTTGGGTGACCTCTTTGTACTCATTATATTTTTCAACGGTTTCCCTAAGGCTCCCTTCCTCTTTAGAAAGCTTCATGAACCGCTGGGAATCAGCAATTACCTCTGGGTCAGAGATTAGCTCGTTAAGTTCATCGTAGCGATCGGCCACGGCTTGTAACTTATCGAATATTTCTTCCATTTCCATTATTCATTCTCCTGTTCACTTGGCAAATCTGGGTGAAAGTAGTGTTCCCGGCAAACCGGGTAGTAGGCTTCATTACCACCGATTTGAACCTGCTCACCCTCGTAAACGGGGCGTCCCTCGTTAATTCGTAGGTTCATAGTCGCTTTACGAGGGCAAAACCAACAGATCGTCTTCATTTCCTCGATCTTATCAGCATAGATCAAGAGGTACTTGGAACCCTCAAACAGCTCGTTTTTAAAGTCGTTTTTAAGCCCAAACGCCATCACCGGAATCTTTAGATCATCGACTATGTGACACAGCTGTAAAACGTGTTGCTTGCTCAAAAACTGTGCTTCATCAATTAAGACACAGTAAATTCGGTGATCAACCTGCTTAATTAGCTTATAGACATCAGTGTCATCCATGATTGGAGTAACTTTACGTTGTAGACCGATCCGGCTTGCAATCACACCAGTCCCAGCTCGGTCATCAATCCCACTAGTCAATAATTCAACCGGTTTCCCCTGCTCCTCATAGTTGTGGGCCACCTTAAGAATATCAATTGACTTACCGGAATTCATCGCGCCATACTTGAAAAATAACTGTGCCAATTACCTCACCCATTTCTTCGCATAGTGCTTTAATTATAGCGAATCTTACGTTCATTTTAAACTCTTCTCCTTTGACTAAGGCGACCTTTTCTTCTTTTTTAACTCGCTATCGCCGTTATATTCAACCTAGAAGCGCTTTCTTAATTTCAATCCTCATCAAAAAATAATTTTTTACGTCCCTTCTCATCCCGATCAGAGGAGGTTACTTTCCTTTTGGGCCCAGAACGATTAAAATTAGTCGGTAATCAAAACTTGTAAGCGGAAGGATATGAATTATGTCTTTAAGAAGTTCCCTGGCCGAATTTGCCGGCCGGTCTAGTTACTGGTTCCTCCACACCTTTACCCACGGGGGGTCCTCATTACCGGGAAAGATCGTCACCAAGCTCGACCCCAATATCTTACAGGCCTTTAGCAAGAAATACGACCTGGTGATCCTTACCGGAACGAACGGGAAGACCTTAACCACCGCTCTTTCCGTCCGGGTACTCCGTGAAAAATACGATTCAGTCTTGACTAACCCCACCGGCTCCAACATGGAGCAAGGGATCGTTACAACCTTCATTACTGCCCCGCGGCCCAAGAAAAAAGGCTTAGCGGTTCTTGAAGTTGATGAAGCAAACGTGGTCAAGGTAACTAAGTTCATCACCCCAATTGCCTTTGTCTTCACTAATTTATTTCGTGATCAAATGGATCGCTACGGTGAGATCTATACAACTTACGACAAAATATTGGCCGGTGTTAAGTTAGCACCTAAGGCAACCATCATCGCCAACGGGGACGAACAAATCTTTAACTCAAGGGACCTGCCCAACCCTGTCATCTACTACGGTTTTAACCACGAATTCCATGAAGATTTTAAGGCGCCCGCCAACACCGATGGACTCTTATGTCCCAAGTGCCAACACATCCTCCACTATCACCTACGGACTTATGCTAACCTAGGGGATTATTTCTGCCCACATTGCGGCTTTAAGCGGCCGAAGCTAACTTACCAGGTGACCAAACTTGGGGAATTAACCCCAACCTCTTCGTCCTTTGAAATTGATAAAACTCCCTACAAGATTGAAATTGGTGGGATGTATAACATTTATAATGCCTTGGCAGCCTATTCTTTGGGTCGTTTCTTAGGAGTAAGCCCTAAACAGATCCAACACGCCTTCAGTGCTGACGAACGGGTCTTTGGTCGCCAAGAAGTCATTAATGTTGATGGCAAGGAGGTTACCTTAATCCTGGTCAAGAACCCGGTCGGCTTAAACCAAGTCTTGGATATGATCCTGACCGATCCCGAACCCTTCTCATTTGGTTTCTTATTGAACGCCAATTATGCTGACGGAATTGATACCTCCTGGATCTGGGATGGTGATTTTGAACGTCTAAACGATCACGATATCCCCTACTTCATGACCGGTGGGGAACGCTACAGAGACATCACTACCCGGATGGAAATGGCCGAAATTAACCAGATTGACCACATTCCGGACCTCAGTAAGGTCATTGAAAAAATTCCCCAAATGCCAACCAAGCACGTGTATCTGCTTGCCACCTACACGGCAGTTCTGCAGTTACGCAAGTTGTTGGCCGAAAAAAAGTATATTCAAGGAGGAATGGACTAATGGCTAAGTATCATCTACACCTCGCCCACCTTTACGGTGACCTTTTAAACACCTACGGCGACGTTGGTAACATCATTGCCTTGCAGTACTACGCAAAGCAAATGGATACCGACATCAAGGTCGACGTAATTTCAATTGAAGACGACTTCAATCCTGATCAGTTTGACATCGCTTTTTTCGGTGGTGGCCAGGACTATGAACAAATGGTGGTCTCAAAGGACATCCAAACCAAAAGGGCCGGGATTAAAAAGTTTATCCACGATCAAAAACCACTCCTCGCCATCTGCGGGGGCTACCAGCTTCTTGGCAAGTACTACATCGGCGCCGACGGAAAAAAGATCCCTGGCATCGGGGTTTTGGATCACTACACCTTGACCCAAAGCCAACACCGTTCGGCCGAACAAAATCAGACTCGCTTTATCGGTGATATTAAAATTAAAAATGACGAAACCGGAGTTGAATACCATGGTTTTGAAAACCACAACGGTCGGACCTTTTTGGGTGAAAACGAGCGCCCCCTTGGTTACGTTTTAGAGGGCCACGGTAATAACGGTGAAGATGGCACAGAAGGAGCCATTTACTTACATGCTTACTGCTCTTACTTCCACGGTCCCATCCTAACCCGTAACGGTGAGCTCGCCAAACAGATGCTCATTGAAGCCCTAACGGTTAAGTACCCTGACGCCGATCTAACAGTCCAAAAGAATCTCACCATTAAGCCAACCTTTTAGGAGGGACCATGCAAAACGTACTTTCCCAATTGATGGTCGTGGCCTTTCTTGTCGAATCCTTCTTTGAAGTTCGCCTACAGTTGTACCTGCGAAGTCTGCTCGAAGAAGACCGGGCTCCTGCTGACTTACAAAAGCGAATCCGTCGGATTGTCCGCATTGATAACCGTTGGAATTGGGGCTCGTGGTTATTGATCATCTTCATGTTAGTCGTCCCTAATAATTGGGCCTTTCTAGCAATTTGTATCATCACCCTGCTAGAAACACTCGTGGTCATGGAAATGGACCACATAAGAACCCGCATTAAACAACGCTAGTTTAACGGCCCTGCCAAAACAAAGCACCCTAGATCGTTAGAGGTAGTCTAACAATCTAGGGTGCTTTTCATATACTTATTTTTTAATGCAACCTTTGTTTATAAAATAGGGGCCAAGAGACGGCAGAAGTCTTGCTTGAACTTACGCCACGGCGACTGTTGGTCGAAGTACTCCTCCGTCAGAAGTGTGCAATCCTTCATGTCGTTTTCAAAGGTAGCCTTTAGCTTGCTAGCCAGCTGTTCGTTGTAAGTGAAAGCATTGACCTCAAAGTTTAACCGGAAGGAACGGTAGTCGAAGTTAGCTGACCCCACCGAGGCAAGGTTATTGCCCGAAACCATTGTCTTCGCATGTAAGAAACCTTTATCGTACTTGTACACCTTAACTCCGTTTGAAACTAGATAGTGGGCAAAGTACTCGGTCGCCCGGTAAACGAAGGGGTGATCCGGCATTGACGGGATCATGATCCGAACGTCAATACCTTCTTTAGCAGCTACCACTAGTGCTTCTAAAGCCGAATCTTCTGGGATCAGGTACGGGGTCTGAAGGTAAACATACTTCCGTGCCGAAGTAATAATTCCTTGGTAGCCCCGGCGGATGGCCTGGTTCTCGTTATCCGGACCTGAAGAGACAATCTGCATTGGTACCATCGAATAGTCAGGTTGAGTTAAGTGGGTTGTCCGAACGTTGACGTAGTTCCCTGCTAAGTCCATCCGTTCCTTTTTAGTGCGTCGGCAAGTTGTGTTCCAATCCATGGCAAAACGAGCTTGCATCATTAAAACAGCCGTACCAACCACCCGTAGGTGGGTGTCCCGCCAGTAGCCGAACTTTTCTGATTCTCCCAGGTATTGGTCACCAATATTGAAGCCCCCGATGTACCCTAGGTTCCCGTCAATAATCACTAGTTTACGGTGAAGGTGGTAGTTTAACCGCGGGGTGGTGAAGCGAGCCTTGGAACTAGAAATGAAGGCCTGAGCCTGACCACCAAGTTCTTCAAGGTGTCTGAAGAAGCGGTAAGTTGTTCCCCGTGATCCTGATAGATCATATAAAACACGCACTTCCACACCCCGTTCAGCTGCTCGCTCAAGAGCTGCTAACACCCGGTGGCCAAGCTTATCGGACGCAAAGGTGTAATACTCAATGTGAACGTGGTCCTTAGCGGCATCAATGTCCTTGATCAACTGGTCAAACTTAGCGTGGCCGTCCGTAAATAGGTCCACCTGATTTCCAAACGAAAGAAGGGCGTTGTCCGTGTTCAACAAAAGCTTAGCTAGCATTTGATCTCGTCGATTTCGTTCCTCTTTTGGCAACAAATCTTGGGCATCCAGGAGGCGTTGTTGCTGCTGCTTATACTGTTCGAGTATCCGTCGCTGCTCATCTTGAATGCTAAAAATCTTATCTGATGACAGCTTACGCCCCACGAATATGTAGGCAATGAACCCAACCAGCGGTAAAAAGATTAAAATCATTAGCCAGGCCCAGGTTGAAGTGATGTCGCGGCGCTGGCGAAATACCGTCCAAATGGCCAATGCTAAGTTAAACAACCAAATTCCTTCAATAATGTAACGAATAATATCCCACGTCATTAAAATTTCTCCATTTCACGAACATAAGTAGCAATGATCTGATCTCGCCGGTCCAAAAAGACGTCATTTTGCCCAGTGGGGTGCACCCGGTTAGTCAAAACAACCATTCCGCGGTCGTTTTGTTTATCTAGAACCAGCCAGGTCCCAGTATAGCCGGTATGACTAGCTAAAAAGTTTTTGTCCACTGGAGTAGGAATCAATTTCCACCCTAGCCCCCGCAAGTGAGGATGCGGCATCCTTGTTTGATCGCTGAAGATCTGAGCGACGGTTTGGTCAGTCAAGAGCCCACCTAAGTTGGTCTCGATGAGCGCTCGACTGAAGTTAACGACATCTTTTAGGGGCGCGAAAATACCTGCCGATCCGCAGTGTTCTCCCAAGACAGCCCCCTTGGGGTCGTGAACCCGTCCCCGTAAGAGCACACCATTAGGGCTGATCACCGTTGGAACCGTCCAAGCTGGATCAGGATGATCAGTTGTTTCCATCATCCCGAGCGGATCGAACACTAGCTCCTTGGCTAGTTGGTGGATTGGCTTTCCGCCGATTTGCTCAGCAATCCAGCCCAGGTAGATGAAGTTCACATCAGCGTAGCGAATCAACCGACTAAGGTTTTTATTACCACTCAGTTGGGTTAATAAAGCCTCCTTCAACTGGGACGCCCCCAGTTGATCACGGTTCTTGATGTAGCCACCGATGGATGATGAGTGGGTTAGCAAATGGTAAATTCTTACCCGTTCGTCGTCAAAAGCCGGTAAGTACTTAGTGACCGGGTCATCCAGAGAAAGGCGGCCCTCCTGTAGGTAAATCCCAATTACCGGGGTTGTAGCAAGAACCTTAGTCAAGGAGGCTAGGTCATACAACATCCCGGGCCGTAAGACTTCTGGAGTTGGCGTTAACCGGGCCATTCCGCTCACATATTCCACTTGCCAATCGTGTTCAAACAGGCAGTATGAGATTCCCGGGACCACCCCATCTTCTTCCAACGCCCGTAGCTGTGCTTGTGTTGCCGAATATTTTTTCAAGTGACATCATCCCCTTATTTCAACAATAATACCAAAAACGCCCCCTGACAAAGCAGAATCGCTTCGAGCCAGGGAGCGTTCTTGATTAACACAGCACCGCCACTATTAAATTTGGTTGCCAGCAAACTGGCTATTATACAGATCGGCATAAAAACCGCCCTTTTCAATCAGGCGATCATGATTTCCGGTTTCAATGATCTTACCGTGGTTCATCACAATAATCTGTTCAGCATTACGAATTGTCGACAAACGGTGGGCCACAACGAAGCTAGTCCGCCCCTTTTGAATGTCATTCATAGCGTCTTGAATCGCCTCCTCAGTTCGTGTGTCGACCGATGAGGTGGCCTCATCTAGAATCAAGACCTCTGGATCGGCTAGAAAGGCCCGGGCAATTGTCAATAATTGCCGCTGTCCCTGTGAAATATTGGAGGCCGACTCATCCAATACAGTTTGATAACCATCAGGTAGTTGGCGGATAAAGGTATCAGCGTGAGCCTGCTTAGCGACTGCATATACCTCTTCTTCAGTTGCATCTTCGCGTCCATACTTGATATTATCATAAATCGTTCCGGTAAACAGCCAGGTATCTTGTAAAACCATCGCAATCTTTTTGCGCAGTTCCGGCCGAGTGAAGGAGCGGGTGTCACGGCCATCAAGGTAGATGTGCCCTCCCTTGACATCGTAAAAGCGTTCCAAGAGATTGATAATCGTCGTCTTCCCAGCTCCAGTTGGCCCCACGATGGCGATCATGTGGTTCTCCTCAGCTTTTAAGTTAAAATCTTGAATCAGTGGTTGATCATTATAGCTGAAATTAACGTCTTTAAATTCAACCTTTGGCTGGGGTCCTGGTAAAGGAGTTGCATCGGCCAGGTCCGTGTCCATTTCATCCTGGTCAATCACTTCAAAAATCCGTTCAGCCGAGGCAATTGTTTGCTGAATGGTGGAGGCCAAGTTTGCAATCTGAGTAATTGGTTGGGAGAACTGGTTGGTGTATTGCAAGAAGGCCTGAACATTCCCTAAGGTAATTTGGCCGTTAGCAACCTGCACTGCCCCAACCACAGCTACCATCAGGTAGCCAAGGTTACGGACAAATCCCATGGCTGGATACATCAGGATGGAGAAGAACTGAGCCTTCCAGGCCGCCTGGTAATAATCGCGGTTCTTTTCTTCAAACTGGGCCTCTTGGTCCTCTTCCTTGTTAAAAGTCCGCACGATCGTGTGCCCCGCGTACGTTTCTTCCACCTGGGCGTTAATCCTACCTAGGACGCTTTGTTGGCGGCTAAAGAGGCGTTGAGCAGTTGGAGCTACAAAGCCAATAATCACAAGCGAAAGAGGCACCGTGATCAGGGCCACCAGGGTCAGCTTCCATGAGATCGAAATCATTAGAGCCAAGACCCCCACAAAGGTCAGAACTGAGGTAATGATTTGGATCATCCCGTTTTGAAGTGTCCCAGAGATGTTATCCATATCGTTAACCATCCGGCTCATAATATCCCCGTTGGGATGGGTGTCATAAAAGGAGACCGGTAGACGGGCCATCTTGGATTTAAAGTCTTGGCGTAGCTGGTAAACCACTTTCTGGGAGATCCGAGTCATCATTACCTGCTGGATAAAGGAAAATATCCCTGACAGGGCATACATTCCCAGTACGGCGATAGCGATTTGACCAACCCTTGCGAAATCGATCGGGTACCTGCTTAGGTGCATCCCAAGCCTCATCTCCGACGCACCCTTCAAAACACCATTGTAGATAACTGTAGTGGCTTCTCCCAAAACCTTAGGAGCCCAAACCTGGAAAACCACAGAGCCAATTGCCATAATCACCGAAATTATCACGCCCCACTTCCACGGCTTTAAGTAGGTGATTAAGCGACCCGTCGTTTTCCAAAAGTGTTGCGCCTTCCCGCCACCTTTTTGATGTCTATTTCCGTTGCGCACGTTCTTCATCCCCCTCTTGAATCTGTGAGTGCAGGATTTCTTGATAGGTTTGGTTAGTAGCCTTGAGATCGTCATGGCTACCTTGACCAACCACCTTCCCATCATCGATGACTAAAATTAGGTCGGCATCGGCAACCGTTGAAATCCGCTGAGCTACGATTACCGACACAGCTTGCTGGATCTGTGGATCCTGGCGAAGGGACTGACGCAGCTTGGCATCGGTCTTGAAGTCCAAGGCAGAAAAGGAATCATCAAAGATGTAAACAGAAGCCGGCTTAATGATTGTCCGAGCAATCGCCAATCGTTGACGTTGCCCCCCAGAAAAGTTACTTCCATCCTGTTCAACGATGGCATCCAGACCGCCTTCTGCCTTAACAAAATCTGCAGCTTGTGCGATTTCTAAGGCCCGCCACATATCTTCCTCACTGGCGTCTTCATAACCAAACTGGAGATTCGAGCGAACGGTCCCGGTAAAGAGAACCGCCTTTTGTTGGGTAATTGAAATCTCTTGGTGTAAATCGTGTTGGCTCAGCCGTTCAATTGGTTGACCATTGACCTCAATTTGACCACTTTCCACGTTAAATAGGTGGGGAATCAAGTTAACCAGGGATGATTTTCCTGATCCGGTTCCCCCGATGATTGCCAGAGTTTGACCGGCCCTGACTTTGAAGTTGAGATCAGTCAAGGTTAGTTCTTCGGCTCCCTCATAGCGGAAATTAACGTGATCAAAGGAAAGACTGGCCGGAACGCCACTTGCCAAGGTCAGACGGTCCTCTTCCTCTGGGTCAACAACGCTTGGGCGCCGGTCCAGGACTTCATTTAAACGGGCTGCCGAAGCTGAGGCCCGGGGAACAAAGACAAAAATCATTGAAAGCATCATAAATGACATCAAGATCTGGGTTGAATAGGTCATAAATGCGATCAAGTTTCCCACCTGCATTGACATATTGGCAATTAACTGTGCCCCTAGC
Organism: Limosilactobacillus gorillae; assembly: GCF_001293735.1. Classification (GTDB taxonomy): domain Bacteria; phylum Bacillota; class Bacilli; order Lactobacillales; family Lactobacillaceae; genus Limosilactobacillus; species Limosilactobacillus gorillae. Next base: position 102,683 of record NZ_BCAH01000025.1, read on the forward strand.
CAAATGATACCAATGTTAGTTAAGGATAAAATTAACGTCATGATTGGGAAAAGGAGTGATACCAGAGTGAAGGCCTTGATCCCAGTGTTGGTGTAATCGGCGTTAGCGCGTTCAAAACGATTTTGTTCACGTTGATCCTGATTAAAAGCCCGGATCACGCGAACCCCCGTCAAACCCTCACGAAAGACCAGGTTAATTCGGTCGGTCTTCTTTTGAATACTCTTGAACAGTGGGACCGCAAAGTACATCACCCCGATCACAACAATTGCTAGGATCGGTAGAGAGATGGCAAAGACCCCCGTTAAACGAGGCTCGCGGTTATAGGCTAAGATAATGGCTGCTACTAACATTATCGGTGACTGAAGCATCATCCGCAGGATCTGAACCATTACGTTTTGGATTTGTACAATATCGTTAGTCGATCGGGTAATTAAAGATGAGTCACCAAAATCCGACATTTCTTTACTCGAAAAGGTCAGCACCTTGTGGTAAATTTGGCGTCGTAATTTTTGCCCCACCTTCATTCCTTGAGTAGATGCAAAGTAAACGTTGCACGCTGATCCCGCCATCCCCAGGGCCGCCACCAAAAGCATTATTCCACCCTGGTGCCAAATGTAGGTCATATCATGACGAATAACCCCCTTATCAATCAGATCAGAGGTGATGGTTGGCAAGTAAAGGTCGGCCGCAACCTGAATTAGTAAGAAGAAAACCGCTAAAAGGGCGGGAATCTTCTCTAGGTTTTGTCGCGCGATTCTAATCATCAAAAAACTCCTTTCGTAATTTATTTTCACCATAACAGTCGACTAACGACTGGTGAAGCTTGGTGGCGATCTTAACTGCTTGCTCACGCTCTTCAGAAGTAAGTGAGCTTAGTAATTGACGTCCGAAACTTTTCCGATCCTGTTGGATATGGGCCCATTCCCTTTGACCACTGGGCGTGATCGCCACCCGAATGATTCGTTTATCATAGACATCACGCTTCCTGGTCACTAGCCCCTGGCTTTCCATCTTCTCCAGCGCCTCCGTTAGCGACCCTGGCTTCATACTAACTACGTCCGCCAGTTGCCGCTGTGACAGATCCGCTCGCTTATCCAGGGTGTGTAAAATTCGTGCCCGACCGTAGTAGCCCTTGGCCTTTTTATGCTGAATTACCACATCGCGTATCTGCAACCATAGCTCATGATAACTTTGAAAAATCTCTTCATCACTTACCACCTGAGCTCCTCCTTCAAATCGTTAGGCTTATAATCATTAGGTACATAATAGTTATGAATCATACCACGATTCATAAGGGTGTCAAATTTTTATCAAAAAAAGCACCGCCCCTATTCTCCGGGACAGTACCTTAAATCTTACAATTCAGAAATACACTTACTTATTCAAATTGGCCAGTCATGGCATCCATCGTCTTAACCTGATTAGTAGTTGGGTTAAATTGGTAAATTCCTACCAAGTTAGCGACTTGATCATCACCGCCATTATTGCGAATTTCAATTTGGTAATTACCATCCCCCAGGGACGTCACCATGTAACTGTTGTCACTTGCTTGACTAATTCCACTAGCAGCATCAAACTTCTGTAAAACTGCTTCATTCGTTAGTGCTGGTGTTGCTACACTGCTCGATGTTGCCTGGCTCGTAGTTGATGTGTTTGACTTAGCTGGTGCTGATGTTGGTGCCTTCTCACTGACTACTTGGGTGCTAGCTGAGGAAGCTGGTGCACTTGAGGTACTAGTTGCCTGACTAACGTTCGAAGAAGCCCTGGCGCCACTGGCCGAAGTGGTGCTAGCCTCCTGGCTCGTTACAGAACTTTGGTTGCTAGACGCACTTACCGACCCCTTCTTGCTACCGCTGTCCTTTACAACCTTGGCACTAGTTGCCTTACTTGAGCTTGATGATGAGATTGCACTTGTGTTGGTATTAGTACACCCTGTTAATCCTAAAACAGCCATTAACATAACTGTACTGGCAAGAACCTTACTCTTAATCATCATTGTCATTCCCCCCCATCAACGGTTTATTAAATTTCCTATTTTGTTTACGCATTCATTGTAACACTTTTGAAATAATTTCGTAACCCAATCGCAAGAATTGTTATTTAATTATTAAAAAATATTTAACCACCCTGTTTAAGGGCACAAAAAAACACGCCCCGTAGGACGTGTTAAGAATTGGGCATGCTGGGTTCGAACCAGCGCATTGTGGATTCAGAGTCCAGTGCCTTACCAGCTTGGCGAATGCCCAATAAATACTTGTACTTGATCAAATGTTTGTACTTGATTAAGCAACAGTATTAAGTATACCAAATTAAGTTCATTCGTCAAGAACTTTCCCAATATTCCCAAAATGATTTTTCCCTTAATCCAAAATGGGTTACAATGGGCCCAGAGAAAGAGAGGGCTGTTAAATGGCTAGTAATTCTGATTCACTTTACAATGTTTTAACCAAGCTCCAACACCATCCAGAGTTAGTCATCACTTCCGTTGTCCAGTATCAAAATACCGTAACCTTATTTTTTAAGGACTCCGTTCCCGTTGCCGATGCTTCTCATTACTTTCCCAACGGTCACCTGATCGTTAACCGCCTTTCAGCCGACTTTGTTGCTAAAAACGGGGCGCTACTTGATGATTACTACTTAATGACCGCTCAGGGACACCCTGGCTACCACGACGTTTGGGTTACCACCAGCCACCTTGTTAGTAATCAAGCCTATATGCTAGAACTATCCTATGAATGAAATTATTCTTTACAAATCGACGTTAATCTTGTAAACTAGTTTTTGGGTCGTATTAAATGTGACCTCAAGTGTAAATTGCCCGCTGGTCAAATCGGTTAAGACGTCGCCCTCTCAAGGCGGAGTTACGGGTTCGATCCCCGTGCGGGTGATTTTTTAAATAGGATGAACGCCGTTATGACGGTCGTTCATCCTATTTTTATTTATAAAACCTGTTGATTTTGGAGGCTGCTTTTATGAAGAATACAAACATTTTATACCAGCACGGCACATTAGCTCTACTCGTTCCCGGGCTTTTAAAGGGGACCTTAACCATGGGTGAGCTACTTAAACACGGTGACACTGGGATCGGTACCGGTGAGGGACTTGACGGCGAACTAGTTATCTTAGACGGGGTTCCCTATCAAGTCCTCGGTACCGGTGAGGTCCGGATCATGAAAAACGAGGCTACCATCCCCTTTGGTAACATCCATTGGGCCGACTTCAAGCCAGCCGGCGATATTAAGAAACTGGCCCTCCCAAAGCTTGAGGAGCACATCTTAAAGAACCACAGTGCCAATAGCTTTTTCTCCGTTAAAATCAAAGGGCACTTTTCGGGTGTCACCACCCGTGCGGTGATTAAATCTAATCCTCCATACAAAACCCTGGCCCAAACCGCCAGTGACCAGCGAATTTTTGAAAGGGACACCGTTGAGGGAACCCTTTTAGGCTACTTTGCTCCCGCCCTGTTCGCAGGTGCAGCCGTGGGTGGTTTTCACTGGCACTTCTTGGCTGCCGACCATAACTTTGGCGGCCATGTCCTCTCCATTGATGGTATTAACGGCCAACTTACCTTCCAAGATCTTAGTTCCCTGGACCTTCACTTACCAACCGACGACGCCGACTTTATGAACCACGATTTCAACAAAGAATCCGATATTTTAAAAGTTATTTCTGAAGCCGAATAACTTTTAAAATGATAAACCTGTGAATAATAATGAAGTGCTGCCCCATAATTGTTAGTTTTTCATTGATATATTAT
>NZ_BCAH01000026.1 GCF_001293735.1 Limosilactobacillus gorillae
TAGTTTAGCAGTTCCTAATGTTGCATTGGTCGCGAACCAGTCGGCCAGATAATCCGCTTTAAACGGCACTTTGATTCGCTTGCCCAAAACGTTAAGCGAGATCATCGTCCGTTCCTTAACAAAGGAATAGTTAGAGCCATGAACATAGTCGGCCTGAGGGCGGTTGAAGTAAATTGGCTTCCATAACCACTCTAAAGTTCGGGGAACAGCTTCCCAAATAGGCTTACCGGTCTTTGCGTCAATCATTCCGGTATCATAACGATACGGGTGCTGATTCAATTGGGTCCTCACCGTATCATATCGTGCCTTAACGGTTCGATAGGTTGACTGTACCATTTGGGAGTTGAGCTTTGGTGACTCATTCCGCAGATACCGGTACATATCTTTCTGGAAGACCTTTTGATTGGCATTAAAATGTCCATCAAAATACCATTGGCTGACAACATTGCACAGACGTTGGTATTCCTTAGTCACCGCCTTAAATAGTGCTATTTGTTCATGCGTTGGATATAGTCGAATCTTAGCAGTCAGCGTTTGTTGCATTGTATCCACCTCCCTTACTTTTAATCATGTCTATATTATATCATACTGATTAAAATAGTTAAACTAAAAAAGAACGCCAACGGGCGTTCGTGAAGAGCCTTATATCCCATGACTAAAGTCACGAGTATTACGGCTTAGGCATAATAACAAAACGCCCGGCATCTACCGAGCGTTTACTTACTTAACGTTTAAAATCCACATAAAACCAACGAAGATGAAGAAGAGCACGTACATAATCGGGTGAACTTCCTTCCCCCGCTTAGCCGCAATCATCGTAATCGGGTACATGATCAGCCCGAGGGCCATCCCATCAGAAATGCTATAGGTCAGCGGCATCCCCACAACGATCAAGAAGGAGGGAATGGCAATTTCCAGGTGACTCCAGTTGATCTGACGCAGGTTTTGAGCCATCAAGACCCCAACGATGATTAAAGCCGGCGCCGTTACCTGGTTAGTGACCACGGTAAGTAACGGGGAGAAAAACATCCCGAAAATAAAGAGAATCCCAGTCACCACGGCGGTAAATCCGGAACGCCCACCCACGGCAATCCCAGCTGAGGATTCAACATAGGCGCCCACCGGGGAAGTTCCCAGAATAGAGCCGGCCAGCATGGCAGTCGAGTCAGACATTAAAGCCTTCCCGACCCTGGGCATCTTGTTATCCTTCATGAAACCGGCTTGTTGAGCCAAGCCTACTAGGGTGCCGGCCGTATCAAAGAAGGTTACCAAGAGGAAGGTCAGAACCACCACCCACATTTGCAGGGTGTTAATCTCACCGATGTGAGTTAGGGCGACCCCAAAGGTTGGTTTCAAACTTGGGGCGGCCGAAACGATTCCGTGTGGGACCGGAATTAAGCCGGTTACTAACCCAACAATTGCCGTTACAATCATACCGATGAAGATCGCCCCAGGTACCCGCCGAACCATCAAAACGGCAGTAACCACCAGGCCAATCACCGTTAGCCAGGTACTAGCGGTTGTAAACGAGCCCAAGCTAACGACGGTTGATTTGTCAGCGACTACTAGGCCCCCCTGGTGAAGACCAATAAAAGCGATAAAAAGGCCAATCCCGGCTGAAATAGCAAACTTTAGATCAGACGGAATGGCTTCAATGATGACCTCACGCAGTTTGAAAATCGTGATCAAAACGAAAATGACTGAGGCTACAAAGACCCCGGCCAATGCGGTTTGCCAGCTAATCCCCATCCCAATGACGGCTGAGTAAGCAAAGAAGGCGTTAATCCCCAGTGCCGGAGCCGTGGCAATCGGATAGCGAGCTAAGATCCCCATCAAGAAACAGCCTAGCGCCGAGGCCAGGGCCGTGGCCGTAAAGACTGCTCCGGTATCCATCTTAGCAGCTCCGAGAACGTTCGGGTTCACGAATAAAATATATGACATCGAGATAAAGGTCGTGAACCCGGCTAAAATCTCCCGTCGGTAATCAGTTCCTAACTCTTTAAAGTGGAAATACTTACTAATTGCAGACACAATAGTTCCCCCATTTTTCTATCATTACGAATAAAAGCACGGTAAATATCATATAATATTCGTCTTTCAATGTAAAGGGGACGTTTAAATCTTTCTTTTAGTCAGTAAAAGGAGCCAACAGGGCGTTTCTAGCACCTGGGCTCAGCCAGCCTCCATGGTGGGCAATCAGCTGGGCACAGTCCCGGTATTCGGTCAGGTCAACCTTGCCACTGATGATCTCTTGTTCTTGCAAGCGGCGAGCGAATTGAACATCTACCGCCGTTACCAGATTGTTGACAATTGCATTGGGGTTGGTTTCCCATTCCAGGTTTAAAAGGGCAACTGCTTGGGTAAACGTCCGGTCGTGGGTTAGGGCATGTGCCAGGTCAGTCGGTTTCAGCATCCTTATCTTCCTTTCTTAGGTGGTAGCTCTTTCCCGGAGCATCCCTCACTGAGAGCGGCGCCGACGTGGTTAGGAGCCACAAAACATTCTGATATGGCGAGGCGTCGACAGTTTTTTCGCCAGCCCCATCGGTTAGGATTACCACCGGAGTGGTTGGGATAACCCGCCGCGCCCTTAGGTCCGTAAAAATGGCGGCGTAGCTGGTTCCCCCGCCCCCAAGCCGGTGTAACTTTCCAGGGGTTAACCGCCCCTGAATGGCGGCATCAAAAGCAGTCACCTTTACCTGCCAGCCCTGCTGATCCACAAGCGCCGCGACCATCTTTAGGAGCCGGGCTACCGTTTGATCCCCCATCGATCCGGACTGGTCAACGTATATTTCGACTGGGGTAACCAGTCGACTTACCCGGCCGGGTAAGTCCATCCGGTAGGGCTGGCGGCGGTTGAAACGGGCGTACGACTCACGAGTACCGTCGACAGCGGTCCCCAGCATCTTACGGAGTTCCCGGGTCCAAGCCGTTTGGTAGCTTCCGGGGGCAGCCAGTGTCCGGTTTGCTTCCTGCGGGACAAGTCCCCGACCACGGTGGTCACTTCGCACTGGTTCATCTTGCACCAGGCGCTTAAGGCTGGCTTTCATCAAAAGCGGATTGGTCCCCGGTAGTACCAGCCAGCCCCGGGCCCCCATTCCACCGGCCGCTTCCGAGCTCGCCAGCCGCTTTTTTTCGGCTGGAGACAACTTCTTAGTGGCTGCTAGGTAGGTGGCTGAGTCAGCGAACCGAGGCAGGCGGAGCCCGGTCGCCTTCTCAAGGTCAGCCAAAGTGGCTGTTCCCGCAGGTGGCTCCTTCAGGTATTGGTTGACGGCAACGTCGGTCGCAATCGAGACTGCTGCCGGATCACTAGCCATTCGGTAACGGTAGGGATGCTCCCAGATCACATGGAGGGCCAAGTGAAAAAAGACTTTAACTAACTCTCGGATCGGCTGGGTAATAACCCAGGTGGGACGATAGGCCAAAGTCAGGTCATTTCCTCGCCAAATCAGGTTCAGCGTTGGCTGCGTATCATCGGGGTACCGGGGAAGTTTAACCAGCACCTCACCAGCTGCGCGGTCAACCTTCAAAAGCTCGATTACCGCCTGCTTGATAAGGGCGCTGCTCTGGTCAACCATTATTAGCCCCCCGTTTAGCAATCTCCTCCAGCTGAGTATAAAAGGCCTGGGCCCCTGGATCAGCTGGGACGGCCTGGTAGAGGGCGGAAAGGAAGTTTTCAAAGCGGCCAACGTGCTCACCCACCGCCACCTGGCCGTCCTCACTTAGTGTTTCCAAAAGAGCCAGCGCCCGGGGCAGGGATGAAAGGTCCAGGGGTTCCGTCGCTACCGAAGCCAGCCACTGATTAAAAAGCGCCACTCGTTCTCCCTCGGAAAGATGCGCCACCACTTCTTGAACCGGCGTTGCCGGATCCAAGAGGTTGGCCACCGTTACCCGGGGAACTAAAATTTCTCTGGCAAGGGCAACACCAACCTCTTCACCCAGGTCACCAGCCAAGACGTCAGCCAGGACCCGGGCCAGGGTTTGGTGAGGCAGTTTTTGCAATTCGGTCAGGTTTCGACTAGCCCGCTCCCAGGAGCGTGGGGTCGGCGTGATCTGGCCGGCTACCGGCAATGGAGCCAGTAGCTGCGGGTGGGCGCTTAGGTAGTCGGTAATGACTGGCTGAACCCGCGGGTGCCCTGAAGTTCGTGCCGTGGCCCAGGCCAGCCAATCGGCCAGATCGGCACGCATCTCCAGGCGGACAGTTCGATCGCGAACGGCCGCGTCGCTGGGGGTGACGGCGTAATCGCCCGCCGCCTCCATCGTCGGATCTGGGTTCTGAGCCAAGATAATCTTTACCTCGTCAGGCAACGTCAGGGTGTGGATCCGTCGCTGTAAAACCACGTTCATCAGCTCACTTTGCACGGCCGCATTCCCCCGATTAAATTCGTCCAAAAACCAAATAATCGGCCGGTTCGGGTGGGCCTCTGCCTCCTTAAGTAGGGTGACCAAAGTCGTTGAGTAGCCATACTTGACGTCGGCCAGGGTCCCAAAGCGGCTGGTGGTCACCAGGCTCTCCTTGGTTAAGGGTGGCACTGGTAGAGCCAGGTCACCCTTTTCAGCCAGGCTAACAACGGTGGTTAACAGGGTAGCGCCCATTTGCTGGGCCACTTCGGCTACCAAAGCGGACTTGCCAATCCCGGCTTCACCAACGATATTTGGGACGCTCCCGGCCTTCAAGAGGGCCGGCAGGGTTGCTTTTAATTCCTGAAAAATCAGCGCCATTCTTCTCCCTCCCATCCGTGGGATCGTAAATCAGCTTCCCGCTTTAACATCTTAGAAACGTAAGGATTGTGAGCAACGAAAAAGCGTAGGGGGGCCTGGGCGTGGCTCCCTTTTTGGTTAACACCAACCCGTGGGGTAACCGTCACCTCCTTGGGCACCCGTTTTTTGGTTAGGTCAATCGTTAGTGGCGCATTTTCCAACGGCCTCCCGTCTAAGCGACGATCAATAATTCCAAGGGCCTGGCCCAGTTTTCCCGGTCCGTTGGTCAAATTAACCCCTTTTTGGTGACGGCGTTGCTCCATTAATTCAACCCCAACGGTTGGCTCAAGCGCCCGAATTAGGACTCCCTGGGGCTCACCCTGGTCCTGAACCGCCACGTCAAAGCAGTAGTGGGCTCGAATTTGGTAGACGTAAATCGTACCTGGCGCCCCATATAAGGACTCCGAATAAGCAGTCCGGCGTCCATTGTAGGCGTGGGAAGCTGAATCGCCTTCGCCTAAGTAGGCCTCTGTTTCAACGATCAGCCCGGCCGCCAGTCCGGCGGGGGTCCGGCAGCTTAGCTCGCGTCCCAAGAGGTCTGATGCGATCTCTTCGGTTGGTCGGCCAGTAAAAAAAGCTTGGTATGGTGACATTTAATTCCCTCCCCTGGGTGTTTTGGACTATCATTAGGTGTAAATGGAAGAAAGGATGTTGAACATGGCTCTTAAACTCGAACGCATTTACGAACAGCCTGCTGACCTTGACGGCTACCGGATCCTTGTCGACCGCCTGTGGCCCCGCGGAATTTCCAAAGAAAAGGCCCACTTAGATGAATGGCTAAAGGAGGTCGGTCCCTCTAAAGAGTTACGCCAGTGGTTTAACCATGAGCCAGCTAAGTTTGCCGAATTTAAAACCCGCTACCTAGCTGAACTAGACACTAACCCGGCTCTCCAAAGCCTGCAACAAACCGTAGCTGACCACCTAGCGGATGGTCACGTCATCCTTTTGTACGGTGCCAAGGATCCGGTCCATAATCAGGCGGTGATCTTAAGGGATCTTCTCGTCGACCGCCTCGGCTTGTAATAAGTTTATTTTAGCGCGTCATTAAGTAATTATAAAAAATAAGGGGTTGTGATAAAACATCACAGCCCCTTTAAATTCGCTTACCACCCCAGGCCCGGCCGTCTAATTCACCGGCAGCCAGCTCCAAACGATGCCCCTGTTCTTCAACCGTTTTGATCACGGCTAACAAGAGGGCCCGTTCTTGATCATCGGTGCTTCGCTTAGCTAGTTGCTCTGCCTGCTTTTTGACCCAGGCCATCGTTTCTTGATCCATTTAATCATCCTCCCCCAGTAAGGTTAGGTTCACACCCAGGTCGGCCAGCTGTTCTTGATTGTCCAAGAGGACTGCCACCAGCCCAAGGTAACCAGGCGCCTGGTCTTCGTGCTCCTTAGCCAACTTGTTTAAGCGCTCGACCAGCCAAGCAACCGAGGTAGCTAGGTGGCCCGGCTTTTCGGCAGTCAAATACTGGCGGTAACTTACTGCCAGTTCAAGACGCTCCTTTTTTCCTAAGCGAGTGAACTGGCCAATGGTAAGAGGTGTCAAATAGGTCATCTTCGTCTCATTGGCTAGGGCTTGGAGGGGACGAAGTAGCTCAGCCAGCGTGAAGCCTTGGCTCTGACCGGGGGCAAACTCCTTGAGGGCCCGACCGGTAGTAACTACCACGCCGAATTCCTTTCCGGCCAGACGTTGACCACTTTCCCCTAGTAGTTCCTCGTCAAAGATCTGGTCGATCCAGTCCTTCATCACTGCCGGAACACTATACCAATAGAGGGGAAACTCAAGAACAATCCGGTCGGCTTCCCATAGCAACTGGTGCTCTTTTAAAGGGTCAAAGGGGGCCCTTAGGACGTGCCAAGTGACCTGGGGTTCTTCTTTAGCGGCGTGCTTGAAAAAACCCTGGGTCGAGGAGTTCGCCACATCCGGGTGACCAACTACCACCAAGGTCTTCATTTACTGCTCCTCCTTAAGTAGGGCGCATCCCTGTTCAACCAGGTCTGCCGGTGCCGTCGTCGTCAAGAAGCGCTGAAGAGGTACCTCCTGGTGACGATCCTTAAAGGCCATTGGCTCTGCCGCTACAATCATGACCATCAGGTTGTTTTCGGTCAACATTAGCTGGCCGATCCCGGTATACTTGCCCCGGGTATGTTTGCCGGTCCGCCAGACATGGAGTTTGGCTTGACCGCTGGCGTCAAGTTTAAGTTGGTAGCCGCCATTACCATCATTTTCTACCGGCACCCCCGTGTAGCGGGTGACCAGGTACTGATTTTTCTTTCCCAATTTAAGGTTCCCCCTTTCTGCTTGACACAGCTTCGCCCCTCTTGTGTTTGCTTGCACAAACTAGTAATTTGTGCTTTGATAGGGGCAAAGGAAGTGATCAAATGTCTGAACAAGTAGTTACCGCCACCCAAATGAAAGCCAAGGATCAGTTTACCATTAATCAAATTGGCATCCCCTCATTAGTACTGATGGAGCGGGCTTCGTTAGCCGTTCGCGACGCCGTTTTAAGTCACTACCAAAATGCCAACAACATCGTCGTGGTTGCTGGCCAGGGTAATAATGGGGGCGATGGTCTCGCTATCGCCCGTCTTTTGCACATCGCCGGTAAGGGCGTTACCATTTTAAACATCGGCAACCCTGCCCATGCTTCCAGCGAGCATCAGACCCAGGCCCACATTTGTGATTACTATCAGATTCCCGTTACTGCCGACCCGGCAGCCTTAAAAAACGCGGACCTGATCGTAGATGCCATCTTCGGGATCGGGATTGACCGGCCAGTGATAGGCGCCTACGCAACGGTAATCGAACAGATCAATGCCGCTCATGCGCCGGTGGTCGCCGTCGACGTCCCATCCGGGATCAATACTGATACTGGTGCGGTGATGGGCGTAGCCGTCAAAGCAAATTTAACCGTTACCTTCGCCTACAATAAGGCTGGCTTGGTGACCGACCACGGCAAGGCCTTTGCTGGTGAGGTGATCGTCGCTAATGACATGGGTACCTACTAAATTCCTAACGCAGTGTACAATAATGGCCCTGAAGTGATCGATCAAACCGACCACTTCGGGGCCACCTTTTTGTACAGCTAAGGACTTTCTTTACTGCACACCGCTTTTTAGTTAGGCACGGGACTTGTAAGCACCATCGGTCGTGTTAACGATGATCTTATCGCCGTTCTTAACGAAGGCTGGAACCGTAACAACCAGACCAGTGTTCATGGTAGCTGGCTTACCACCACCATCGATCGTCGCCCCTTTGATTTCCGGTTGGGTTTCAACAACTTCTAAGGTCACCGTGGCTGGTAATTCAACCCCGACCAGTTCGCTTTCCACGAAGTTCATTTGAACCTGCATGTTTTCAGTCAGGTACTTCTTTTCTTCGCTGATTTGGGATTGATCGATCTCGTATTGTTCGTAAGTTTCCATATCCATGAAGACGGACGTGTTACCTTCATCGTAGAGGTATTGGGCATTCTTTTTGTTAACCATCACCTGTTCAACCTTTTCGGATGGGCGCATCGTGGTGTGAACAATTGAGCCAGAACGAACATCTTGGATATCCATTTGCATCAGGGTGTTACCCTTACCTGGCTTGTGGTGGTTAATGGATAACACTTTGAGCAACTTCCCGTCCTTTTCAAAGACCATGCCCTTCTTCAAGTCAATCGTTTGAATCATTGTCTTACTCCTTTACCTAATAACTAAATTGGGTTGGAGCCGAGGAATTTAACCCCGGCTTCTTACTTTGTACTTTGGATCCGCCACCGGGCCTTTCCCGATCTTGGCATACCATTTTATTATAGCATGAATCACTCTCCCTGAAGGAGTGACTTATTATTCGGCATTTTTTGCCTGTTCAATCAAGTTGGCAGCCGGTACCCGGATTAGGGTGTGTTCATCCGCTTCTCTATTGGCCCGTAGCCCAAGACCGTTGATCGGGTTATTCTTGTAACGAACAGTAATTTTAGCAGCAAAGGCATGACTAGTGGCGTTATCTTCGTTACGTAGCTTGGTTTTATTCCACGGGTAGGCGACCGCCGCACTAGACAAGATGTCATTACTATCGGCAATTGAAGCACTCATCGCCCCAACCGTTACCTTCTTCGTTGCGGTCCAGTAAGTATATGAAACAACGCGATGATTGCCCTCATTACTGTGGTTGGCCCGAACGTAGTAGTAATCATTGGTATTATCATTAGTCAGTTGCAACGGGTCATACGAGTAACTGACGGTTACCTCATTGGAGATCGGAGTAACCTTACGAAAAATCGTAAAATAAGTCATTGTCCCCAGACAAACCAGGGCAATGACCACAAGGGCCACGTACTTAAAAAAGAGTGTCTTCTCAAAGCGACGCCCGGTCTTTGCGATCAACATCAACTGGTGTACACGAATATAGTGGACTACAAACCCTAAGAAAATAAGAATCAACAACCACAGTAACCATCCTAGCCAATTCCAACTCATCATCAATACTCCTTACTGTTTTTATTACGTTTTCGGTTAAATTGTACCACAGGTCAGCCACCACTTAGTGCTCTTAGCCGGGTTGGCGGCAAGAATTAACGGGGAATTAACATTAATTTTTCGCATCTAGCCACCAAAACCCGTATAATAGATAGGAATAAACTGATCTATTTTGAAGGAGGGCCCCTTAATGGCTGAAAAATTTAACGAGCTCGCGCTTGAAATTATCAACTTCGAACGTGAACACCAAATGATCGATAACGAAATTGCCTACGGTAGCCAATTAACGGTTGAACGGATCCACGATATCAAATCCCAGGCAAGCGAAGCCAGCGAAGAAGAAGCAAGCCTGATTCGCCGCTTCATGCAATCACAAGCCTAATAAAAAACGCCCCCTGAGGGGGCGTTTTTTATTAGGCCCTTATTATGTCATCAGTTTCACGACTACAACATAGGAATATGGCTTGGCTTATTAAGCGATATTACAGAAAACGATTACATGATGATTATAATCATACTATCAATCATTCCACGGGAATTAAAATAAATTAATTTCTAACATGAATTAAATAACATAAATTCCATTGACCTATCCTTGAAATCATGCTAGTTTAAACGTGTATTAAGTACTTAAAAAAGTCTTATTATTTTACCATTTTAGAATAAATGAAACGCTTATCATTATTTAAAGAATAACTAAAGGAGATCCGGCGTATGCACAATAAGCAATCAAATGACCAATGCCTCCACTACAAGATGTACAAAAGTGGCCGTAAATGGATGTTTGCCGGGGTCGCAGCCCTGACCCTGTTAACCACTACTGAAGTGGCTCACGCGGACACCACATCCAGCGCCGCTTCTCAAGTGGACCAGACTACTGATACCACGGCCTCTGCTTCAGCATCAACGGTGAGCCTGGATAGCTCCGGCGTTGCAAGTGACGCCGCAAAGGCAACCGTTACCTTTGTTTCTACCAGCGCAAGTTCTGCTAACTCAGCTTCAGACGCAAGTACAAGTGCCAACTCTAGTGCCAGTTCAGAAACTAGTGCTGAATCAAGCACTAGTGCTTCCAGTGCAATTGCTGAAACCAGTGCTACTTCTGTTTCCAGCGCCAGTACTAGTACTAGTGTGAGTGTTGATTCCACTAGTAGCCTCTCTAGCGCTGCAACAAGTGTCGCCTCAGATACCAGCGAGGCCACTAGTTCTGCTAGTGTTGATTCAAGCTCCGACTCTTCCGCAACCGTCCGGGCCGTTGTCGCCGTAGCTGCTAGTGCTGATTCTAGCGTTGACCTATCAAGCCTAACCTTCTCCAACAATTCTTCCCAACAGGCCTTCATTCAAAGTGTTGCCCAAGGGGCGATTGATGGTTGGAATAAGTATGGCGTTCTGCCATCCATCACCGTAGCCCAGGCAATCCTCGAATCCGGCTGGGGCTCATCAACCCTGTCAACCAAAGCTCATAATCTCTTCGGGATCAAGGGGAGCTACAATGGTAACTATGTCACTATGAGCACCCGGGAAGTTATCAACGGCCAAAGTGTTTACGTTAATGCCCCTTTCCGCGCATACGCTAACAATTCTGAATCAGTGGAAGACCACGGAAACTTCCTCTACTCCAATCCTCGTTACAACAACCTCTTGGGTGATACCAGCTACACCAGTGTGGCCTATAAGCTGTCCGCGGACGGCTATGCCACCGACCCGTACTATGCTTCTTCATTGATCAGCTTGGTTAAGACCTACAACCTGACTCAGCTGGATAGCATTGCCCTTACCAAGACGCCGGTGATCAATAATAAGAACGATTACACCCAAACTAACAACGGAACGTCAACGTCAGCCAATACAGCTTACTATACGGTTCAATCCGGCGACACCCTGTCCGGGATTGCTGCTAAGTTCAACACCACCACGGCTAAGTTAACCAGCTTGAATAACCTGGCTAACCCAAACATGATCTACGTTGGTCAACGTCTCCTAGTTAGGAGTACTACCAGCTCGGCCTCCTCATCCACCAGTACTTCTGGTACCACGGCCTCGTCCTCATCGACGACCAGCACCTACACAGTACAATCTGGCGACACTTTATCCGGGATTGCCGCTAAGTTCAACACCACCACGGCTAAGTTAACCAGCTTAAACAACCTGGCTAACCCAAACATGATCTACGTTGGTCAAGTCCTAAAGCTCAGCGCAACTACTGCCTCAACTAACACCAGCAGTTCTTCTAGTACCACGGCCTCATCGACAACCAGTACCTACACGGTACAATCTGGTGACACCTTGTCTGGGATTGCCGCTAAGTTCAATACCACCACGGCTAAGCTGACCAACTTAAACAATTTGGCTAATCCAAACACGATCTATGTTGGTCAAGTCCTAAAGCTCAGCGCAACTACTGCCTCAACTAACACCAGCAGCTCTTCTAGTACCACGGCCTCATCGACAACCAGTACCTACACGGTGCAATCTGGTGACACCCTGTCCGGAATTGCCGCTAAGTTCAACACCACCACGGCTAAGCTAACCAACCTAAACAACCTGGCTAACCCAAACACGATCTACGTTGGCCAGCACCTCGTGATTAATGGCACTACGAGTTCAACCACCTCATCCGCCACAACCACGACCTACACCGTTAAGTCCGGCGATTCCCTGTCGGCTATCGCTGCTGCTCAAGGCTTAAACTGGAAAACATTAGCGGCCAAAAACAACATTGCTAGTCCTTACGTAATTTACGTTGGCCAACGATTATCACTCTAGAAATTAATTTAGTTATTAAAACGATCCCGCTAAGCTAAGCGGGATCGTTTTTAATTTTGACGCCCATTTTTGAAATTTGGTCCTAAACCGCTTATAATCAAAAACAGATTACTTCCAATTGAGAGGGGCCGTTATTATGGGAACAAATGAGGTTAATGCCACAATTGATGCACTCGACCAGGCTAGTCACCTGTTTAAGCTAATGGGGCATCCCAAGCGCCTCCAACTCCTGTACCTTCTAATCCAGCAATCAATGACCGTCTCCCAAATCAGTCAGCGTTTGAAGTGGGAACAATCGGCCGTTTCACACCAGCTCCAAATCCTGCGTAAGTACAAAATTGTCGAGCGGGTCAAGGACGGTCGCCAAGTTGTTTACCGCTTGGTTGACCCCCTGGTAATGGGAATCATCGCCGACGTAATCAATAAAATCCGAAAATAAAAAGCCAGGCCCATCGCCTGGCTTTCTTACTTTCCCCGGTTATCCGCCAAAAGCTGACCGATCTTTTGAGCGCTCTTGGCGTCCGGGGAGATAATTAAGAGGGTGTCATTACCGGCAATCGTGCCGACCACGTCAGGCATCGCCAGTTCATCAAACATTCCGCCTAAAATAGTGGCGTAACTAGAATCCGGTGTTGTCTTAACCACATTGACAAACTCAATAGTGGTGTAGGAAACCACTCGGTTACTGATCGCTCGATAGAGCCGGTGATCGTCTTCTTTAGTGGCTGCTACCTGGGCGTAGTAGGATTGACCATCACTACTGCTGACCTTGGCAATGTTCAGGGAGTGAATATCCCGTGAAACGGTTGCCTGGGTGGCCTCAACCCCGTGCTGCTCTAAGAGTTCCAAGAGGTCCTCTTGGGTAGCAATTCGGTTTTCTTCGACCAGTCGTTGAATTAATTGACGGCGCTGCTTGTAGTTCATGCACGATCCCTCCACTCGTTGAATATATTCACTCGTCCCCCTAATATTAACCCATTCACGGTGGAATGTACAAAGAATTTTTCTAACTAACTGACGGTTTTATAGGATCTAAACCGATTTCAAGCTTAATTAACCCAGTAACGCCCTGCTTTATTGTGCATATTTATAGGGTAAGGCTAATCTTCCTTAGTCATTTTACCATCGATAATTGTATAAACTTGATCGGCAAATTCGCGCAGGCGTAAGTCGTGGGTAACCACGACGACTGCTTTATTGTGCTTAACGGCTAGGTCATGAAAGAGCTGCCCAACGACCTTGACCCGCGCAGAGTCCAGGGCCGCTGTTGGCTCATCAGCCAAGATGATCTGCGGATCTGTGTACAGGGCACGGGCAATCGCCACCCGCTGGTTTTGGCCCCCCGACAACTCACCAGGGTACTTGTTGACCAGCTGATCAATTCCTAGGTCAACTAAGAGGGTGTTCAACGCTTCTTGGCTTAGGTTACCCTTACGCATCCGATCAACCAGAGCAAACTGGTCAGCTACCGATAAGTAGGGGAGTAGGTTGTAAGACTGGAGAACAAAGCCAATCTTATCTAAACGCAGGCGGTCGCGTTCTTTACCCTTGAGGGTTGCGATATCTTGGCCGTCGATCCACACCTCCCCTTTGGACGGCTGTTGGAGGCCGCCGGCAATTGTCAAAAAGGTCGACTTTCCCGACCCCGAGGGGCCAATCACCAAGTTAAGTTGCCCTAGTTCGGCCAAGAAGTTTACGTCAGACAGGACGTGTACCCGGGCAATCCCCTGGCCGTAGTACTTATCAACGTTTTTTAATTCGATTGCAGTCATGGCGCTCCCCCTTTAATTCAAAGCATCCAAGGGATCAATCTTCTTGATGATCCGCACCGGTAGTAAGGCTCCCACGACCCCCATCACAATTACGGCAAGGGCCACGGTAAGAATTAGCGACCAGTTAAAAAGCATTGGCACCGCCGTTGGCAGAACCGCCCCGGTTCCCACCGTCAGCAAGAGGCCAATCACAACCCCAACGATCATTAAGATCAACGCTTGGCCAAGCGTGGCGTTAATTAGCCGCTGGGCTGGAATCCCTTGGGCTCGTAGAACAGCATAGTTAGGAAGCTTTTGCATCGTTAAGATGTACAAGAAAACAGCAATGATGACCACGGAGATGACCATCAAGAAGCCGATCATAAACTCAAAGACCGTGTTTTGAGCTGAGTAGCCAGGTAGCTTTTCAATGAAGGTATCCACTGAGTAAGTCGTCAAGTTAGCTGTTACCTTGGGGTGAGCCTGTTTGCTGATAATCCCAGAGGCAGCAAACTGGCTACCGATCCCGCGCAGGGTCTGCCACTGACTAAGGTCGCCGTAGGCAATGGGGGTGACGTTTAACTTGGCGTCCTTGGCAAAGCCGACCACCGTATATTTATTACTGTTATTGCCAAACTTGACCGTTCTCCCCAGCTTGTAGCCCTTATCTTTTAAGGACTCATCTAAGACCAGTTGGTTTGCTTTTTCAACCCGGTGGCCACTTACGATCACCAGCTTATCTTTCGCGATGAACTGATTTCCCTTTAAGCCAATAAATTGAAGGGAGGTCTTGTGGCTACTCTTGGTCCCAACGGTCTCCATTACTACTGGTACCTGACCGATCAACGCCTCCTTATCCGTCAGCTTTGGCAGGTCGCTTGAAGAGATTAGCGACTGACTAAGGCTGGCGTTGGCGTTCTTATTTAAAATGACTGACTGGG
Source organism: Limosilactobacillus gorillae (assembly GCF_001293735.1). Classification (GTDB taxonomy): domain Bacteria; phylum Bacillota; class Bacilli; order Lactobacillales; family Lactobacillaceae; genus Limosilactobacillus; species Limosilactobacillus gorillae. The sequence continues at coordinate 14,681 of NZ_BCAH01000026.1, forward strand.
TTCCCCACGACTTAATGGCAACCGTATTTTCACTAGCCAACCCAAACATCATTCCCATTAGAATGAACATTAGGTAGCTCGTTAAAACCACCATTGTCACGATTAGGCTATAGCGCACCTTTTCGTGGAGAATTTCCTTAATTGCTAGAAACACCTTCCGTTTCCTCCTCTTTTAAAATGACCTTTAAGATCCGTTCTAACCGTTCTAAAATCAACTCTTTATTTTCCGGATCAACTAAGCATTCCTTGATACTTTCGTGAATTAGTATCATAACCGCCCAACGTTGATCATCCATCATTACCTTAATCTTGGCTGGTAAGGGGTCCGGTAAGAGGCCCTCGTTAGCTGTGTAGTGTAAGACGAAGAAGTCCCGTACTTGCCCCGAGGTATCAGTTAGGTCGCGAACCCGCTGAATATAATCAGCCGCCGTTTGTAGGTGCTGGCGCTCCATATCATCCCGGCCACCGAGTTTAATGGCCAGGCGGTGGTGCATGTAGGAATAGGCATCGGTCAGGTCTTCAAAATACTTATAAAAGGCCCCTCGAGCAACCTGGGCATCCTTAACGATCCGGGCAACCTGGGCCGTGGCCAAAGAATGGCTACTGAATTCGTTCAAAAGCGCCCCTTCAATCCGGTGCCGCTTTTCATCTGGAAGGTTGATAAAGGTCGAACTTGGCATCTTTTAGTCCTTTCTTTCTCAAAGTAACACGGTGTCACTTGATCGAGAATATTCTATTCCCCAAGCGACACCGTGTCAACATTTATCATTAAATTAGGAGGGTCCCCCAAGGGAACCCTCCTAATTCTGCTATATGTTCGTGTTAATAACGGGTTAGGCTTCTTCACCGCCGACCTTAACGATCGCCTTGGAGACCTTCCCCAACTTACCGGCTACAAAGTCTTCCACCTGGCTGAATTCTAACTCGTGTGAGAACAGCGGTAGTGGGTCAACCTTGCCGCTAGCCAAGAGGGCAATTGAGTCTTCAAAGGTGTACGGGTTAATGAAGGCCCCTTGGATAGTCAGTTGCTTTTGGAAGACGTCGTAGGTGTTGACGGAGAACTTGTCGTCTGGGTTACCAACCCCAAACATCAGAACTTGGGCACCCCGGGCAGCAGCAGCCAAGGCTTGTTCTTGGGTCGCTGGCGTCCCCACAGCTTCAACCACGATGTCAAAGGCAGATTCTGGCAGCTCTTCTTTGGTAGTGTTAATCGTCTTAACGCCAAAGTGTTCACGGTTGTTGGCCAGCTTTTCTTCTGAGCGGCCAGCAAGGGTTACTTCATGAATTCCCCGGGCCTTTAAGATCTGGGCAAAGAGTTGTCCTTCAAACCCGTCTCCTAAAACAAGGGCCTTTTGGTAAGGGTGAGTATCCAAGAGGTCAACCCCGTGCATGGCACATGAAATTGGTTCTACAACGGCAGCCGCCTTCAAGGAAACGTTAGCCGGAACCGGGTAAACAACCTTGGCAGGAGCAGTGAAGTATTCTTCAAAGCCCCCATCACGGGTTACCCCAACGGCATCCAAGTGTTCACACAGTTCTGGACGTTGAGTCCGGCAGTATTCACACTGTCCACAGTAGATGTTAGGGTCAACAGTTACCCGGTCGCCCACCTTAACGTTGGTGACGTTAGCACCCACCTTAGCAACAACCCCGGAGTTTTCGTGACCGAGCACAATTGGTGGAACAGCCGAGGCAGAACCCGGTAACCCAGCATAAAGGGCCTTGTCAGTCCCACAGATTCCCGCAAAGGCGGTGTGAACTAAAACTTCATCTGGCTTGATTTCTGGAACCTCGTAGTCTTTAACAGCTAGGTCCTTAATCCCTTGTAATACCAATGCCTTCATTTTAAATCCTTCTCTCTTGTGAATTTAATAACTTTATTGTGGCTAGTATATTCAATCTTTCTGTTAAAGTCAACCGGTTGACATGTATTTTTTTGTGAAAAGTTACGCTAGCCAAAAAAGGTGCGCCATTTCCATGTAAGCGGATCCTTTTTAAGGCCGGGAAAAACCCGTCATTTCGCCAATCTTGCGTTGCACAAACCAGTTTTTTATGCTAACCTAACAAAGGTGTTCCGTGAAGTTAATTAGAAAGCACAATGAACATTTAAAACCATAATTATGAGGGGAGGATTTGGCGTGGATAACACAAAGAATCAACACCGCAAGCTGCGCTTAATTGAGCACGCTAACGGTAAGTCACTAGAAGAAATTAACGGGACGGTTGAAGTCCCCCATGGTAAGGGCTTTTTCAAAACCCTGTTTGCATACTCCGGTCCTGGCGCTTTGGTTGCCGTGGGCTACATGGATCCTGGTAACTGGTCGACATCGATCACCGGAGGGCAATCATTCCAATATACCTTAATGACGACCATCCTAATCTCAAGTTTGATTGCGATGCTACTACAGTACATGGCTGCCAAACTTGGGATCGTAAGCCAGATGGATCTTGCACAGGCCATCCGAGCACGTACAGGGAAGGCCCTTGGGGTGATTTTATGGCTGATGACCGAGCTGGCCATTATGGCAACTGACATCGCCGAAGTAATTGGGGCGGCAATCGCCTTGAACTTACTCTTCCACATTCCGTTGGTCCTGGCGGTCTTTATCACCGTTTTAGACGTCCTAGTCCTCTTATTATTAACCAAGGTTGGTTTTCGTAAGATCGAGGCCATTGTGGCCTGCTTGATCCTGGTGATCTTAGCTGTCTTCGCCTACCAAGTTGCCCTTTCACACCCAGATTGGGCCGGTGTCTTTAAGGGCCTCCTTCCTTCTAAAGAAGCTGTGGCCAAGGAACCAATTGTTGGTGGAATCTCCCCGCTAACCGGGTCCTTAGGGATTATCGGGGCAACCGTGATGCCGCACAACCTTTACTTACACTCCGCCATCTCACAGACGCGTAAGATCGACCACACCAATGCTGAAGACATCAAACAGACGGTCCGGTTTACGGCCTGGGATTCCAATATCCAATTAACCCTGGCCTTCTTCGTTAACGCCCTCCTACTGATCACGGGGGTTGCCGTTTTCAAGAGCGGTGCCGTTCAAGATTCCTCCTTCTTTGGACTCTACGACGCCTTAAACAACACCGACATGCTAAGCAACGGTCTCTTGATCGCTGTTGCCAAGTCCGGGGTCTTATCAACCCTGTTTGCCATCGCCCTACTAGCCTCCGGGCAAAACTCAACCATCACCGGGACCTTAACTGGTCAGGTCATCATGGAAGGGTTTGTTCACATGAAGATGCCGCTGTGGGCCCGGCGTTTGATCACCCGGCTCTTATCCGTGGTGCCCGTCCTCATTTGCGTTGCCCTGACGGCTCGTGAATCAACCATTGAGCAGCACGCCTCCTTGAACATGCTAATGGAAGACTCCCAGGTCTTCTTAGCCTTTGCCCTACCATTTTCCATGCTGCCACTGCTAATCATGACCAACAGTGACACCGAAATGGGCCAGTTCAGGAATTCAATGTGGGTCCGGGTCCTTGGCTGGATTTCAGTTATCGGCTTGACCTTCCTAAACCTTTACAACCTTCCTCAAACTTTCGAAGGTTTTGGCTTTTGGTCTAAGTCAACGTCTGACCTGCTGGCCTGGATTGCTATCATTATCATTATTGCTTTGCTAGCCTGGACCTGCTTTGAACTAATTCGCGGCGACCGGCGCTTAGCCGCTAACCACGAAAAGCACGCCTGGGAAAACTAGACCTTAAAAGGCTGTGACACCTTCGTCACAGCCTTTTTACCTTTCTTAACCACCTTTAATCTTTCCTTACTCGCATTTCACACCTTTTTCACCGGCCGACGGTATATTATAAATATCCTCAATTGATTTTTCTTCTTCGTCATTGAAGCCCGTCTCCTCCCAATCGTAACGGCTTCGATGACACCTAGGGCCCGCGGGAATACTTTTCCGCGGGCCTTCCTTTGTAATTAATCTTTCGTGTTATAATACAAAAAGATCCATCCCGTGTGCTATTTTATTAGCCAAAAAATAAGAGGTGACAACTTTGAATAACAATCACGACGATGAACAGCAACACCTATCACGCGTCGAACTCTATGACTCAAAAAAAAGCCGGCGCTCTGGCTCTAGCCATCACCGGCCACGCAAGCGCAGGCCAAAAACGCCGGGCAAGCAGGGCTTTTTAGCCAACCTTTTTATGGGCCCCCGGCGTCCTAAGCGGCCAAAACGGCCTAAGCGCCATGCCCGCCCGGTAGCCCCAACGGCTTCGTCTGGCCATAAACGCCCCAAGCGGCCAATCAGCAAACAGCAAAAGCTCTTCCGGTTTGCCTTAGGCGCCCTGCTGATAATCTTGGTGATCATGATCGCCGTTTTCGTTGTTAAGCAGCAAAACCCGGTTAATACCAACTCCGATGAGATCTCGACTTCTTCAAGCTCTAAGTCTAGTTCACACAAGAAGAAGAGTCATAAGAAGTCTTCAAGCTCTTCGTCAACAGATGATCAGGAAACTTACACCTACTCATACTCCGAACCAGAGACCAGCTCATCGGTTACCTACTTCAGCTCTTCATCAAACGATAACCAGTCCACTTACAGCTCTGGGGCAACGAGTAATTACAATAACAGTAACAACAGTGGGAACAACAACAGTAACGGAACAAACAATAACGAAAACCAAAATAATAACAGTACCTCCACTTCGACCAATAATTCTAGTGCAACGACAAACCAGAACAGTACTCAAGCCGGGGATCAGGCGACCCAATAACCTAATTCAAGTCTTGACATGCTTCCCTAGCATGCTATAATCATCATGAATGTGGGATACGCCACGTCAAGACCGGTAAACCAGGGAAGGGTGCCACGTACTGGAAGTACCTTTACCGGAGCTGACGATGGTACCACCCCAAGCACTGTTTTCCGAAATAAGGAGAACCGGGTCGTGACCGTTACCACACCGCAGAGAGGATTTAAAAATCCTGAAGATGGGTGGAACCACGCTGAAGTTATCATTTCAACGTCCCTAACGTTACTCAAGTAACGTTAGGGACGTTTTTTATTCCAAAGGAGGAGTTTTTATGCCACAAGTTGCGATCATGTTACCAAACGGGACCGTTGAAAAGGTTGACCGCGAATCAAAGGAAAGCTTAGACGCTCTGCGCCAAATTGCTGCCCTCTTGCTCAAGGCTGCCTTACAAGATGAATTCAAGGGAATCCGTCTTGGGGAAGCCGTTGCCGAAGAAGACCAATTCTTCGTTGATTCAGATAAGGACAACCAACAGGTTTCCGCCGATGAACTGGAAGGTCTGGAAGCATCCATCAAGAAGCTAGCCAAGGAAAACGCCAAGATTGAACTGGTTAAGGTTAGCGTTGAAGACGCCATTAAGGGATTTGCAAACGATCCGTTCTCCAGTGAACTAATCAAGGAAAACGCTGAAGATGGCCAAGTCGCCCTTTACAAGATGAATGACGTGACCATCCTGGCCAAGGCCCCGATCATGCTTTATGCTAACTTGGTTAAAAACGTTAAGCTCCTCTCCGTTGCTGGGGCTTATTGGAAAGGAATGTCCTCTAACCCAATGCTCCAACGGATTTACGGGACCGTCTTCTTTAAGAAGGATGACCTGGAAGCCGACTTGAAGGCCCGCCAAGAAGCGCGGGAACGTGATCACCGGGTCATTGGAAACCAACTTGACCTGTTCTTTGTCGATCCAAAGGTCGGTGCTGGGTTACCATACTGGATGCCAAAGGGGGCCACGATCCGGCGGACAATTGAACGTTACGTGATCGACAAGGAAGTTGGGGACGGTTATGAACACGTCTACACCCCTGTTTTGATGAACCTAGATGCTTACAAGACATCCGGTCACTGGGACCACTATCGTGAAGACATGTTCCCGCCAATGGACATGGGTGACGGCGAACTACTGGAATTGCGGCCGATGAACTGCCCATCCCACATCCAAGTCTACAAGCACCACATCCGTTCCTACCGCGAACTGCCACTGCGGATCGCCGAACTCGGGATGATGCACCGTTACGAAAAGTCCGGGGCGCTTTCCGGGCTACAACGGGTACGGGAAATGACCTTAAACGATGGTCACACCTTCGTTGCTTTAAACCAAATCCAAGACGAATTCGCTAAGATCTTGAAGTTGATCATGGACGTCTACAAGGATTTCAACATCAACGACTACACCTTCCGTCTCTCCTACCGGGACCCGAAGAACACCGAAAAATACTTTGCTAACGACGAAATGTGGGAACAAAGTCAATCGATGTTAAAGGCAGCCATGGATTCCATGGGCTTAGATTACTACGAAGCCGAAGGGGAGGCCGCCTTCTACGGTCCAAAGTTGGATATCCAAACCAAGACTGCTCTAGGCAACGAAGAAACGATGTCGACCATCCAATTGGACTTCATGCTGCCTGAAAAGTTTGACCTTCACTACGTTGGTGAAGACGGCAAGCAACACCGCCCAGTTATGATTCACCGGGGGGTTGTTGGTACCATGGAACGCTTCGTAGCCTACCTGACTGAAATCTACAAGGGTGCCTTCCCAACCTGGTTGGCCCCGAACCAAGTTAACATCATCCCGGTTTCCGACGAAAAGCACGGCGATTACGCTGATAAATTAGCGAAGGAATTCCGGGCCGCCCAACTGCGGACGGTTGTTGATCACCGCAACGAAAAGATGGGTTACAAGATCCGCGAAAGCCAAACCCAAAAGGTTCCGTACACCTTAGTGGTTGGGGAAGACGAAGTCCAAAACGGTACCGTCTCCGTTCGTAAGTACGGTCAACAAGACCAGGTCAGCATGTCTAAGCAAGACTTCCTAGACCTAATCCTGCATGATCTGGCAACTTACTCACGTGAAGACTAACTAATATTCACCAGCAATATTTAAACTAATAAGGGGGCTGTGGCATTTTAAAGTGTCACAGCCCCTTTTTAGTAGTTTCAACCATCCGCCAATACCGTTGCTACCAACTCCATGACGGCTACTACAATCCATGGGGTCCCCGACCTCGGGCCAACAGTTCAGTTACCAACGGTGGCTTCCAGTAGATCCTTCGTTTCATATGGAACACAGCATATCTGTCACACCTCTGCAAGTACCAATAGGAGAGTCGGTCAGCAAACCACCCATTCAAATGTCAACCAACCACGGGTTCCGGGCTCGAAAGCCCTAAAAACCCGTGGCTTGTGAGCCAAGCACCCTTATATAGCAGGACCATATAAGGATAACTCAGACCACAATTTACGTAGATACGGACAACTTGCCCAGCCTTTCGGCTGAGTAGCGGTCGTCTAATTACCAACGCCTTTAACGTTCCCAGGTTGCCAGAGGAACGGGTCTAGCCGAACTAGGCCATTTGTTTTTCCAGACCTTTAGCCAGAATGTTTTGTGCGGCATTATGATCACGAATATGGAATGCTCCACACTTAGGACACGTCCATTGTCGATCTTTTAAGGTCAGTTTTTGGGTGTCTTCAGTTCCCATGACAAAGCCACACTCATGACACGTCTGGGTAGTATTCTTAGGATTAACTTTGACAAAGGTCCGACCATACAGGTCGGCCTTATAATCTAACATTCCTAAGAAACTACGCCAGCCTACGTCGCTAATGCTCATTGCTAAAGCATGGTTTTTCAGTAGGTTAGCGCTTCTTAGTTCTTCGGCAACGATCACATCGTGGTTCTTGATGAGTTTCGTTGACAAATTCTGTAAAAAGTTACGCCGTTGATTGCGGACTTTTTGGTGTAGTTTGGCGACTAATAAGCGTTGCTTCTGGTAATTCTTGCTATCCCGCAAAGCACGATGCTCTTTCTTGGCTCGACGTTGCCGCCGACTGAGCTTGCGTTGGGCTTTGGCCAGCTTGCCTTTAATTATGCGGTAGTAACGCGGATTAGCGACTACGTCACCGTTGCTGGTCGTCAAAAAGTTATCGGTGTTGAGATCAATACCGAGATGACCGCCTTTGGCG
>NZ_BCAH01000027.1 GCF_001293735.1 Limosilactobacillus gorillae
CGGTTCTAGGCCCCTTTAATTAACCCACAGCCCCATTTATTTGTCAAAGTCATATAGCTCAGTTGAGAGGTAACGGTCCCCACCATCAGGAGCCACTGTAACGACTTTCTTACCACTCCCCAACTGCTTTGCTAATTGAAGGGCACCGTAAACATTCGCCCCGGCCGAGATCCCCAGGGAAATGCCCTCACGGCGGCCAACCTCTTGAGCGGTCTTGATTGCGTCATCGCTGGCGACTTCAATCACCCCATCGTAAATTTGTTGGTCCAAAGTGGCCGGGATGAAGCCAGCCGAAATCCCCTGGATCTTGTGTTTACCGCCATGTCCCTCTTTAAGTAGCGGTGACTCAGCTGGTTCTAGGGCGTAAACCTTAACCTGATCGTCAGCAGCGGCGGCCTTCTTAAGAGCCCGTCCAACCCCGGTCAGGGTTCCCCCGGTCCCAACCCCAGCCACAAAGGCATCAGGAAGGTTATCCATGCCAAAGGCGTTGATAATCTCTTGACCAGTCATCTGCTCGTGAATAGCTGGGTTAGCTAGGTTTTCAAACTGCATTGGCATGAAGTAACCCTTTTCTTGGACTAACTCGGTTGCCTTGTCAATTGAGCCCTGCATTCCAGTATCTCCCGGCGTCAGGATCAGTTCCGCTCCGTAACCCTGCATCATCTTGCGCCGTTCAACCGACATCGTTTCCGGCATCACAATTACCAGGTGGTAACCCTTAGCTGCCGCTACCATTGCCAAGCCGATTCCGGTGTTTCCTGAAGTTGGCTCCACAATCGTACCACCGGGTACAAGCTTCCCCTCTCGCTCAGCCTTTTCAATCATTGCTAGGGCAATTCGGTCTTTAATCGAACCACCGGGGTTTAAAAACTCCAGCTTGACGTAAACATCCGCCATTTCCGGCTCCACCAGTCGATTAAGTTTTACCATGGGAGTATTCCCAATTAATTGATCCACAGAATCAAAAACCCTTGTCATCCTGCCTCTTCCTTTCATCATTAACCGATTTTACAAACCTTGATTGAACGCTCGGCAGCCACCAAGCGTACCCAATTATCAAAATACTGGGCCTGCGTTTTTTGCCAGCCAAAGCGGGGATCTTTCATCGCCACTTCATCTTGAAAGTAGTGGCTGGGCCGTTGGTAGTGACGCTCCGGGTGTGCGGCGATCTCACGCTGATATTCCTCTAACAGAGCATTTTGCCCGTATTCAAGGTGGGCAAACAAGAAGCTTTGCCCTTCACTACCCCGGGCAGACGTCAGGTACCCCTCCTTGGAGCGGGCTGTCACAGTCAAGTTGGCCCCAATCTGTTCCTCATTTAACTCAGCATAGCGAGCGTGAGGTGCCAGAAAAATCCGGGGGATGTTCGTTAATAAGGGGTCTGGCGCCACTACCTGGTTCTCAAAGACACCAAAGTACTTCTTGGCCAACCGGTGCTTACCCACTCCATAAAGGTAGTTAGCCGCCACCATCGCCCCCCAACAGACGTAGAGCTGAACGACATGGGCCTGGTTTAACGCATCGATCAAATTGCGGACCTCATCGATATATTCAACTTCATCGTAGGCCAGGTTTTCCACCGGAGCCCCGGTAATGATAAAACCATCCATGGCAGTGGCTTGCTTTAAGTCCAAGGGCAAAGAAATTTTAGCAACTAGCTCGGGGACTGGCCGATCGGCATAGTGGCTTACCGGGTAAAAGAAGGTAACTGATACCGGTTGACCAGCTTGCTTTAAAAGCCGTTCGAACCGTTGCTGGGTGGCCACCTTGTCGTGCATGAGATTTAAAATCCCAATTCGTATGGGCGCCATCGTTTCACCACCTCATTACTAGAAATTTTCACTGACATAGTTAAAAACTTGTTGACCAGCAATTGCCCCATCACCGACTGCCGTGGCAATTTGGCGCAGTACAGTGTTGCGAACATCTCCAACAGCGTACACGCCGGTAATGCTAGTAGCCATCTTTTCATCGGTCTTAATCCAGCCTTGCTCATCTAAGATATTAAGGTCCTTGAAGGCGCTCGTCATCGGCACAACTCCCACGTAAATAAAGACCCCGTCAGCATCGATATAGCCGTCCGTGTTCATTTCGTTGTTGTGGGTTTTAACACCGGTTACCTTGTTTTCATCACCCATGATTTCAGTCACTTCGGTATTAAAGATGAACTCCATCTTTTCGTTCTTCTCGGCCCGTTCCTGAGCCACCATCTGGGCCCTTAGGTAGTCATGGCGAACCAAGACGGTTACCTTGTCGGCAAACTGAGTTAGGTACATTCCCTCTTCAACGGCGGAGTCTCCGCCACCGACTACAATTAGGTGCTTATTGCGGAAAAAGGCCCCGTCACAAACGGCACAGTAAGAAACACCCCGACCAGAATATTCCTGTTCACCAGGAACACCGAGCTTACGTTGATCAGATCCAGTGGCGATCACTACGGCCTTAGCAATGAAGGTATCCCCCATGTCAGTCACTACACGCTTAGTGCCGTCTTCGTTAACCGTTAGCACCGTTACTACTCCATAGCTGTAGGTTGCTCCAAATTGGGTTGCCCCATCATACATATCCTGAGCCAATTCCGGTCCCTGAATTGTCTTAAACCCAGTGTAGTTTTCAATGGCGGCAGTGTTATTAAGGTTCCCGCCGTAAATTCCCCGATCTAACAGCAATACGGACAGATTCGCCCGCGAGGCGTACATTGCCGCCGTCATCCCGCCAGGACCGGCCCCAATTACCACCACGTCATAATTAGTTTGTTTCTCATCTGCCATCGTACTTTCTCCTTTAACTCTCGCTTTTTCATATGTTGATTCTATGATACTTGCCTGCTAAAGGAAAGTCTAACAATTTAACTTACTTTTTATTAGTTAAAAAGTAAAAACGCTCTAAACCCGAAGTGAAGTACCCTAAAATCGTTAGACATCCCTCTAACAATTTTAAGGTACTTCAAAGGTCACGAGCGCTTTTGTATTTAACTTTAGTTGTCCAACTTGGCGTAATCACCGTCGGAAACTTCTTCTAGCCATTCCGATGACCCCTTAGTAATGGCCACGTGGCTAAACCAGGAATCTTTAGTTGCTCCGTGCCAGTGCTTAACCCCCTCGTGAATGGCGATTGCATCACCGGGACGCAACTTTTGGGCTGGCTTACCCCACTCTTGGTACCAGCCTTCACCGGCGGTCACCAGGAGCAATTGGTAACCATTGTGGTGAATGTGCCAGTTATTACGGCAACCCGGTTCAAAGCTGACGTTAGCTACGTGAACGTCTACGTTATCATCGGGGGTGATCAAGTTATTCAGATATGAATTCCCGATAAAGTACTTAGCAAAGGCAATGTTCTTCTCCCCAAAGCCAAATTGGCCATTTTTTACTGTTTCTTCATTTTTTACCATCATAAGGTCCTCCATTCACATGTTTTAGTGGTCTTATAATAGCGCTGAAAAATCAAAATGTGAAAGACCTGTTTTGACTTATTTTCCATACCTAACATGAATTAATTATTCACCCTGACCGCGTTGCTGACGAGTCGATTCCGCCAAGTGAACCAGGTTCCGCAAAAAGTTATGGGTATCGGCCTGATAACCGTACTTTTGCCCCAGATCGTAAAGATAACCGTTGATGTAGTCAACTTCGGTTGGTCGGTTCTTACTCATGTCTTGATACATAGATGGGTAGTGAAGCGGGTTGGAAACAGCTGAGACATAGTAAATTGTCTCCCACTCCTGTTCCCGGGTCGAAAGTAGCTGGATACCGGCCCGTTCAACCACGTCATAGGCCTCATTAATGAGCTGCCTGCCCAGTTTTTCGGCCGCCGGTGACTTGATGAACTGCCCCATTTGAATCTCAAAGAGGGTGCAAATCGTATTAATGACCGAGTTAAAAACAACCTTGGTTAAAAGGGTCCCGTAGAAATTATCGGTGAGGTTGCAATGAATGTTAGCCTGTTCAAAATCGGCCACTATCTCCTTAACCCGTGGGTCGTCAACGTTACCGCTTTGCGGGGCCAAGTTGATGGATCCGGCCCCCGGCTTGCCGATAAAGTCGACATCGCCAGCCTTATTCAAGACGGTCCCGATTAAACAGGTTCCACCGATCACATTTTCCTTAGGGAAGTACTGGTTAATCTTTTCAATATGCCCCATCCCATTCATTCCAGTGAAGACATACTGATGGTCTGGCTTAAAGAAGTGACGGCTGCGCTCTAAAAGATTCTGTAAAGTCATCTGCTTAGCAAAGACGATTAAAACATCCGGATCGCCATGATAATTTTCCGGACTGTCAATGTTAATGGGAACCAGGTGACGATTTTGGTGATCACGAGAAACAAAGACCCCACCTTGTTCCTTGATCGTATCAACTTGTGGCTGCCAGTTATCGATAAAGTCCACCTTGGCCCCCATCAACTCCTGTAACAATACCCCAAAGCGTAATCCCATCGCACCGGCTCCTAAAACTGCGTATGATCGTGCCATTACTATTCCCTCCTGTGTACTCATGTTAGCTAATCAAATAGGTGTAAATTGCCAATCCGTTCAACCGCCTCTACCAGTCGCTCCGGTTCAATTAAGAGTCCAATGCGGACATAGCCCTCCCCATGTTGGCCAAAGCCATTGGCAGGAGCTACAGCGACGGCCGTCTTATCCAACAAGAGATCGGCAAAGCTCTGCGACGTGTACCCCTTTGGCACCGGCATATAGGTGTAGAAGGTTCCCCCCGGTACAATCGGGTGCCAGCCAATTCGTTCAGCCGCCTGAATGAAGGCGTCTCGCCGTTCTTGGTAACGAGCCACATTCTCTTGAATTGCTCGATCGCGGCGTGGATCAGTTATGGCATCGATGGCGGCATATTGCAGGGCCGGGAAAAGGGAGACAAAGAGGTGGTCTTGAATTAAGTTCAGGGCCTCAATGATGTCCCGGTTACCGACCGCAAAGGCAATTCGCCAGCCAGCCATATTGAATGTCTTGGAGTAGGTGTAAAATTCAATTCCAACCTCCTTAGCCCCAGGGGTCTGCATAAACGAAATCGGTGTCTTACCATCAAAACCTAGCGCTCCATAAGCAAAATCAGAAATAACCCCCACGTGGTACTTTTTAGCCCAGGCTACCAACTGCTCGTAAAAACCTGGCGTTGCCACCGCCCCAGTTGGATTGTTCGGGTAGTTGACATAAATTAACTTGGCTCGTTCAGCAACCTCTTTTGGAATATCATTTAGATTGGGTAAAAAGTAATTCTCCTCCTTAAGCGGGTAGGTCTCATACTTGACCTTACCAAGGGCCGCCCCAGAAAGGTAGTCAGGGTAGCCCGGATCAGGTAGTAAAAGAGTATCGCCCGGATTCATCAACGCCCACGGCAGCTCGACAAGGCCAATCTTAGAGCCGCCTAAGATAGCAACCTCTTTTTCGGGATTAAAGCAAGCGCCATATTTCTCCTCGTAAAAGTCGGCGGCCGCCTTCTTAAAGGCTGGCAGCCCCCTAAAACGGGAATACTTATGAGTAGCCGGATCGGCAACCCACTTCTGGGTGGCCTCCACGATGTATTCCGGCGTAGGCTTATCCGGGTTTCCCTGGCCCAGGTTAATTACGTCCGCTCCAGTGGCTACCTTGGCGTTAACCTTGGCAACTAAGTTAGCAAAAAACTGTTTGGGAAGGCCCTGCAATAATCTTGATTCGGTAAATTCCATCTCTACTTGCTTCCTTTCTATTGATAAAGGTCGGGGCGTCGATCGGAAAAGACGGGAATCGATCCCCGAATTGAATAGACCTCTTCCGGATCAAAGTCAACATAAGAAAGCCCCGTGGCGTCGTTTGCCTCAAACAAAATTTTTCCCCATGGGTCGATCACCAAGGACTGGCCCCCAAAGCGATTGTTAGAATCAGCACCAGTCTGATTGACTGCCACCACGAAGCACTGGTTTTCGATTGCCCGGGCTTGGTTCAAAATTCGCCAGTGATCAATACGCTGAACGGGCCAGGCCGCTGGTAAAAAGAGAACTTGGCTTTCTCCCCTTGAAATCGTTCGTAACCACTCTGGAAAGCGAAGGTCATAGCAAATAGCACTAACTGCTTTCACCCCGTCGAGTTTAAAGTAGTTTGGTTCACTACCGGCTGAAATGAAATCATCCTCATTCATTAGGCCAAAGAGGTGAACCTTATCGTAGTGGCCCACCAGCTGACCCCTGGAATTAAAAACGTAGGTGGTGTTATAAAAATGTTCGCCCCGTTTGATGGCAACTGATCCACCAACAATGCTGACACCATTTCCCTCGGCCAGCTTAGCCAGTGTCGACCGGGTCCTTTCCCCATTCACATCAGCCAACTTATCCAGTCGCTTAAAGGCGTAACCCGTGTTCCACATCTCGGGAAGTACTACCACGGTGGCTCCCATGGCAGCCGCCTTGTTAACATCGTCTTTTACCTGCTGGTAATTTTGATCTGGCTGACCCAGCCGAACGTTGAGCTGATCAATTGCCACCCTCATCCTCATTCCTCCCTATAAAAAGTCGTCCCCTGCGTCGATTTAAAACACAAAGGACGGGCTTTGCCATGATATACTTTTTGCCTTCTCCCCATGGCGGTCACCACGGGGAACACTGTCTTCTTGATGACAACGGTGCTATGTCGACGAAAACTGCCCCCTTATCCCCCGGCTGGGTGACGACGTTTTCAAATGAGCCCCTTTTTTTTAGTAGCCTGTCCCCCTAACTAAGGGTACCTTGCTTTACTCATCATCACGCTCGTCTTTAATTGTTTTATCATTTATTGATTAGATACTAATCGTTTTCTAATCAAACGTCAACCCCAGGAAAATAAAAAACCACCACCTGATTATTCAGGCAGTGGTTTGATGAAAAACTACTTGGTTGACTTCTTCTTATCTTCAGCAGCAAATTTGGTCCCTAATTCCTTGATGTACTCACGGAGTTCATCCTTAGTTTCTGGGTGCTTCAGGCCGTATTCAATGTTGGTTTCAATCCAGCCAAACTTATTCCCAACGTCGTAACGGTGGCCCTTGTATTCATGGGCAAAAACCCGTTGCGTCTTGTTTAAGGTGTTGATGGCATCGGTCAGTTGGATTTCGTTACCCTTGCCCGGCTTGGTCTTAGCCAAGACATCAAAGATTTCCGGCGTAAAGACGTAGCGGCCAATAATGGCGAGGTCACTTGGAGCGTCCTTCGGATCTGGCTTTTCCACAAAGGAGGTTACGTTGTACAGACCTGGCATAACTTCTTTACTTGGGTTAATCACCCCGTACTTGGACGTATCTTCATGTGGCACCCGCATAACGGCTAAAGTAGAGGCCCCAGTTTCTTCGTAACTATTGATTAGTTCCTTAGTCAGTGGTTCGGCATCGCCGTTAATGTTGTTTAAGTCGTCCCCTAACATGACCACGAATGGTTCATCACCAATGAAGTCACGGGCAGTTAAAACGGCGTCCCCTAACCCACGTGGGTGAGACTGACGAATGAAGTAAATGTTAATGTCCGTGGTTTCCTGAACTAACTTAAGCATCTCATCCTTGTGCTTGTCACGCAGGTTGTCTTCCAACTCTGGGTTTGAATCAAAGTGGTCTTCGATGGAACGCTTGTTTTTCCCATCAACCACCACGATGTCTTCAATCCCGGACTTACGTGCTTCTTCAACGATAAATTGAATCGTCGGCTTATCAACGATCGGTAACATTTCCTTTGCTAAGGCCTTGGTTGCGGGTAAAAACCGCGTCCCTAACCCGGCAGCCGGAATAATTGCTTTTCTTACTTGTTTCATATTAACTTAAATCCTTCCATGCTAAATTCTCGATATGGAGCCGCTCTCATTTTACCATATTATTCTTTTTCTGAAGTAACTTCTCGCTGCATTAAGCCGTCAATGACTGTCTTGATGTCTTCGTCCTCATAAAGAACCCGGTATAAAGCAGCAGTGATTGGCATCTGGACGTGACGTTTCTGGGCTAATTCATAAGCTGCCTTGGTGGTTGCTACCCCTTCGATAACCATTCCCATATTTTCAACTACATCAGCTAGTTTTTGGCCCTGTCCTAGTTGGAAACCGGCCCGCCAATTACGGGAGTTTTGGGAGGTGGCAGTTACCACCAGGTCTCCTACTCCGGAAAGGCCGATAAAGGTCATCGGATCGGCACCAAAGGCAACTCCCAGCCGGCGGATTTCGGCTAGCCCTCGGGTAATTAAAGCCGCCCGAGCGTTATCATGATAACCGATCCCGCTGAGCGCCCCCGAACCAAGGGCAATGATGTTCTTCAGAGCGGCCCCAAATTCAGCCCCAATTACGTCGTCATTAGTGTAAACCCGGAAGTAGTTATTTGAAAAGAGTTTTTGGATTTCCTGAGCATGAGTAAGATTGCTGCAGGCCGCCGTAACCGCCGTGACATCCTTAATAGCAACGTCTTCAGCGTGACTTGGCCCAGACAAGACAACAATCCCCCGCCGGTTAGTCGCCGGAATTTCTTCGGCAAGCATTTCCGATACCCGCTTATAGGTATTTTGTTCCAGCCCCTTCGTTGCGTGAACCAAAAGGGGCGCTGGCATGTCACTTAAAAGGGGCGCTAATTGACCCGCGACCTGACGAACCCCCTTGGTTGGAATCACCATCAGGACTACCTCGGCCCCGCTAACCGCATCTTGCATGTCGGTGGTGGCCACTAGCTTATCGTTGTAAACAAAGTCATTCATGTAGCGGGGGTTAACGTGATCTTGGTTTAACTGATCAACTTGAGCTTGATCCCGGGACCATAGCTTAACTTGGTGGCCATTTTCCACGAGGAGGTTCGCTAAAACGCTCCCCCAGGAACCAGCCCCTAGGACGGCAACTTTTTTCATAATTTCTGACTCCCTTCTGGTACAAACAAACTGGTGTACCAAGGCAAATTGGCATGGTAACGCCGGCGATAAACAATGGTGCAGGCAGCAGCAATTAAAAAGACCACTGATAACCACTGTGAAACACGGAGGGCCCCCAGCATTAGGCTATCGGTTCGCATTCCCTCAACTACCATCCGGACGCTGGCATACCAGCAAACGTAGGTTAAAAAAACCTCTCCCTGCTTAAAAAGATGATGACGGTGACGAAGCAACATTAATACGGCAAAACCCGCTAAATCACCTAACGATTCATATAGAAAGGTGGGAACCCGGTAGTGACCCCCAATGTACATCTGCTGGATGATCCAGTTGGGTAGATGCTGGGCAACCAAAGCTGCCCGGGTGGTGATCACCCCGAAGGCCTCCTGATTCATAAAGTTTCCCCAGCGTCCCATTCCTTGGGCCATGATAACCGTTGGAGCCACTACGTCCAGGAGGGTCCACATGTTGATGTGACGGACATGGCAAAAAACCGCCATGGTTAAAAAGCCCCCGATGATTGCTCCATAAATAGCAATTCCACCGTCCCAGATAGCAATAATCTCACTGGGGTGGGCGGAATAATACCTCCACTCAAAGGTAACGTAATAAGCACGGGCACATATAATTGCAATCGGCAGCGCCCAAAGCAGGTAGTCATAAAAGACATCTTCGACCAGCCCCAGCCGTTTCCCTTCCCGGATCGAAAGCCATAGGGCTAATACCACTCCGGTTGCAATGATAACCCCATACCAGTGGACGGTAAAGGGACCAAGCTGAAGGGCAATCGGGTTTAACGCCCCAACCACAGCTAACTTAGTCATTATTTTCCTCCTCCCGGTCCCGCTTTGAGTTTTGCTTGATCAAGCGGTTTAGGTTCTCATCAAAGGTCTTGGTAGCATCATACCCCATCGTCTGTGCCCGGAAGTTCATAGCCGCCGCTTCAATAATAATTGCTAAGTTCCGCCCAGTCTTAACCGGAACGGAAACTTTCGGAATGGTCACGTCCTGAATCACCTGGGTATCACCCTGATCCCCTAAGCGATCGAACTGGGTGTCCGGCGTCCACGTCTCCAAGTGAACGATAAAATCAATCGTATCCTGGGGAAGGACTGCTCCAGACCCATACAGGGTCATCACGTCGATGATCCCAATTCCCCGAATCTCCATCAGGTGCTGTAGGATTGCTGGCGCTGCCCCAACCAGAGTCTGTTCATCCCGGGCGTAAACCTCCACCCGATCATCGGCAACCAAGCGGTGCCCCCGCCGGACAAGTTCTAGCGCTGTTTCTGACTTTCCGACTCCGGAATCTCCGGTAATCAAAACCCCCACTCCACTGATATCAACTAGAACCCCGTGCAGGGATTCCCTAGGGGCCAGTCGTCCCACAAGATAGGAGGTCATGTTCCCCAGGATCCGTGATGAAGTTAACGGTGTTCCCAGGATTGGAATGTGAGCCTTGGCGGCCGCTTCCGTAAGCTCCACCATTACCGGTAAGTCCGTTGATACGACAAAACACGGTGTCTGTGGGGTGCACATCCGTTCCACGTATTCCCGACGTTTCTTAGCAGGGACTTCCTTAGCAAAGGAGGTTTCCGTGATCCCCAGCAGCTGAATCCGCATGGCTGGGTAGTGTTTAAAGTAACCGGCAAATTCCAACGACGGTCGACAAATATCACTCGTGGTAATCTTACGGTTAAGATACTCTTCCCCTTGCAAAACCGTTAGGCGAACGTTCGTAGCCAAGTCCGCAACGGTTACTGAATCAACATTGGGCATGCTGTTTCCTCCTTACTACTCTGCAAGATGACTGCTGATAATGGTGTTGCAAACTGACATGATCAAGGCAATCAACATTGCCGACCAAAAAGAAGAGAAGTGAATCCCAGGACCCACGAGACTAGCCGTCAGTTGCAGCATTAACCCGTTGATGACAATTGAAAAAAGCCCCAAGGTTAAAACCGTGATTGGTAACGATAAAAGTACCAAGATTGGCTTAATGAGAGCATTTAACACCGCCAACACTACCGCTGCTAACACGGCTACCCCAATGCTAGTAACGTAAAACCAACCGGTATTAGCAAAGAGACCGGCTAGGGCTACGAATAGGATGGCATCAATGATGATATTTTTAAAAAAGCCCATTATTTTTTCTCCCTCCGGTTAACATCTCTTTCCTCGACGTCATGAAGCTCACGCCGTCCTTGGCCTGACTGTTTCGACCCCTGCCTTCCCCAAAGAGGGTCGCTAAAAGAGCCGCCGTTATCCGTTTCCGAGGGTATGATTACCATCATAATCAAGTAAATGGCAATTCCCGGAACGATCCCGGTAACGGCCATCAGAATCAGGTAAATCAGGCGTAGTCCAAAGGCCGAAATGTTAAAGTAGGCCGCCAGGCCCCCAAAGACCCCCGCAAGTACGCGATCTTTTCGGGAGCGGGTCAGTTTCTTTTGCCGTGGTCGTTGCATAAGCATCCTCCCCTTCTCTTTTTGATTATCTTACTTGCTTTTTAAACGTGGTGCAATCCAAGCTACCGGGAATCCTTCTGGGCCAAGTTCCACTGCAGGTAGGCATTAATAAAGGCGTCCAAATTTCCGTCCATCACGCCAATGACATCATGGGTTTCATAGCCGGTCCGGGCGTCTTTAACTAGGGTATAGGGATGGAAAACGTAGGAGCGAATCTGAGAACCCCAGCCGATCTCCTTTTGTTCTCCCTCTAGCTTAGCCCGTTCCTTAGCCTTTTTCTCTTCTTCCAGCTCATATAGCTTAGACTTAAGCATGTTCACGGCGGTAATTCGGTTTTGCAACTGAGAACGTTCTGCCTGCGAGGAGGTGACAATCCCGGTTGGTAAGTGGGTAATGCGGACTGCTGATTCAGTTTTATTGATGTGTTGTCCCCCGGCTCCAGAGGCCCGGAAGGTATCAACCCGTAAATCAGAGGGATCGATGTCAACCACAATCGACTCATCTAAAATTGGCATCACGTCGACCGAGGCAAAGGAGGTATGGCGCCGGGCCGCTGAGTCAAACGGTGAGATCCGCACCAACCGGTGAACGCCCTTTTCAGCGTGCAGGTAACCATAGGCGTTATGACCCTTAATTAAAAGAGTAACACTCTTGATTCCGGCTTCTTCACCGGCTTCATAGTTGGCCGTTTCAACGTCAAAGCCATGCTGGTTAGCCCAGCGTAAGTACATCCGTAGGAGCATCTCGCCCCAATCCTGAGCTTCGGTTCCCCCAGCCCCGGGATGGATTTCCAAAATGGCGTCGTTTTGATCGTAAGGGCCATCCAAAAGCTGTTCCAGACGGTAGGACTGTAGCCGATCTTGAACCAACGGGAAGGTCTCTTCCATTTCTTGCTTAAGGTCCTCATCATCTTCTACTCGTAGCATCTCAATTGTCAACGCCAGTTCTTCCACCTGTTCCTTTAAGGATAAGAAGTTATCACGGCGCTTCTTTAGTTCATTCACGACGGCTACCTTCTTTTGGGCTTCTTGATTATCGTTCCAAAAGTCCGGCGCCGTCATCTCGTGTTCGCCCTCTGCGATCGATTCATTCAAGGCATCGAGGTCAAAGAGACCTCCCGAAGCGTGCAACTTCAGCCTGCATTGCTTCTATCTGTTTTGTGGCTTCACTTAGTTCCATATTTTACCTCAATCAAAAAGGCGGTCGCGGTACCGTTTCGGACTGCCACCGCCTAGTTTTTAACGCGTTACATTTTGCCGAATTTCTGACTTCATGAACAGCCGAGTCGTTTCGTATTCAATATCGGCGACCATCTGTTCAAACATCCGGTAACCAGTTGTTTGGTACTCAACCAGCGGGTTCTGCTGTCCATAGCCCCGTAGCCCAACGGACTGGCGGAATTGATCCATGGCATCGATATGGTCAGTCCAGTGGGCATCAACCACCCGCAAGATCACAACCTTTTCGAATTCCAGCATCTGGGAGTCGTCGTAAAGTTGGTGCTTCTTTTCTTCGTAAACCTGCTCGGCAAAGTCCGTCAGTAAGTCGACCATTTCGGCCTTGGATTTACCTTCCAGCATGGAGACATTGATCTGATCCGGCTTGACCAAAACTTCAACGGCAAAGTCAACGATTTCTTGTAGTTTCCAATCCTTCTTATCACCCAGGGTGTGGGCATCGATGGCTCGCTCAATGGTCCGTGTAACCATCGGCATTAGGACCCACTTGAGTGAGTCAGTTTCGGTAATAACCTGCTGACGTTCCCGGTAAATAATTTCACGTTGCTCACGCATCACATCGTCATATTGCAAAACGTTTTTCCGTGAGTCGTAATTATTCCCTTCAACCCGCTTTTGGGCCGATTCCACCTGGTGGGTTAAGAAGCGGGATTTGATGACCACGTCCTCGTCATCTTCGTCAGTTTGAAGCCGTTGCAAGAAGTTCTTAATCCGGTCGCCCCCAAAACGTTTCATCAGGTCGTCTTCTAAGGATAGGTAGAACTGGGATAGACCAGGGTCCCCCTGCCGACCAGACCGTCCCCGGAGCTGATTGTCAATCCGGCGAGATTCGTGCCGTTCAGTCCCAATGACCGCTAGACCGCCGATTTCCTTAACCCCAGGGCCGAGCTTAATGTCGGTTCCCCGTCCGGCCATGTTGGTAGCAATCGTTACCGCCCCGACTTGCCCGGCATTCTTAACGATCTCGGCTTCCCGAGCGTGGTTCTTGGCATTCAAGACCACGTGTGGAATCTTTTCTTGGTCCAAGAGGTGTGATAAATACTCAGACGTTTCAACGGCCACCGTCCCTACCAGGACTGGTTGTCCCTTCTCATGCAGCTCCTTGATCCGCTTAACCACGGCCCGGAACTTACTTTCTAAAGTTGGGTACAAAAGGTCTGGTTCATCCAGCCGGGCAACTGGCCGGTTAGTTGGAATCGTGATCGTTTCCATGTTGTAAATTTCACGGAATTCTTCCATTTCCGTTCGGGCCGTCCCAGTCATTCCGGCTAATTTAGAATACATCCGGAAGAGGTTTTGGTAGGTGATGTTGGCCATCGTCTTGTTTTCTTCCTGGATCTCAACACCTTCCTTAGCTTCAATCGCTTGGTGGAGGCCATCGGAGAAGCGTCGTCCTTCCATTACCCGTCCAGTAAAGGAGTCAACAATTAAGACTTCGCCATCATTAACCACATAGTCCTTATCCAAGAGCATGATGTAATTAGCCCGCAGGGACTGGTCTAAGTGGTGAGTCAAAGCGGTATTTTCCGGGTCATAAAGGTTTTTTAAGTTAAAGTACTTTTCGGCCTTCTTGATCCCTTCATCGGTTAAGGAAACCGTCTTGGATTCCAGATCAATCTTATAATCTGCTTCATTCTTTAAGGTCTTAACAAAACGATCAGCCTGTTGGTAAAGTTTTGACGTCCCCGTACCCGGCCCCGAAATAATTAAGGGCGTTCTTGCTTCATCAATTAAGATTGAATCCACTTCGTCGACAATGGCAAAGTTAAGTCCGCGCTGAACTTGGTCTTCCTTGTAGACGGCCATATTATCGCGTAGGTAATCAAATCCAATTTCACTGTTCGTCGAGTACATGATGTCACAAGCGTAGGCTTTCCGCTTATCATCCGGTGACTTTTGAGCCCCATTGACCCCGACCGAGCAGCCCAGCCAGCGGTACAGCTGTCCCATTTCTTCGGCATCCCGTTCGGATAGGTATTCGTTAACGGTGATAACGTGAACCCCTTTGCCACTCAAGGCGTTAAGGTACACAGGCATCGTAGCGGTTAGAGTTTTCCCTTCCCCGGTCTTCATTTCGGCAATGTTCCCTTCGTGTAAAACGATCCCCCCCATGATCTGGACGTGGAATGGAAACAGTCCTAAGACCCGCTTAGCCCCTTCCCGGGCAACGGCAAAGGCTTCTGGTAAGAGGTGATCTAAGTCTTCCCCATCCTGAATCCGTTGCCGGAATTCCGGTGTCTTGGCCTTTAATTCATCATCGGTTAACTTGGCCATTTGGTCCTTGTAACCATCAACCCGGTTAGCAAGACGGTTAATTCGCCGCAGTTCACGCCGGTCGCTTTCAATCCACTTTCTGAGTATATTCGCCATTAAGCGTCCCTTCCCTTTATTCTAAGATTTGGGGAATCACTGGCCGCTTGCCATCCCCTTTTTTCATCGAGATAATCTTATCAACTTTCAATTTTACCATGTTTGGACCTGCAATGAAAACTAATCACTCGAACTAAAAAAGGCGGTGACAAAATGATCACCGCCCCTTTTTTACTAGTTTTAGTTGACTTCGATTAACCCATAACGGCCATCATTACGACGGTAGACCACACTAGTCTCGTTCGTTTCGGCATCCTGGTAAACAAAGAAGTCGTGGCCCAACATGTCCATCTGAAGAACGGCTTCCTCAGAGTCCATTGGCTTCAGGGAGATCTGCTTGGTCCGAACGATCTTCAGACTGTCGCTCGCCTCTGCTTCTTCACTCAAAGTGTCAACAAATTCAAGGTTCTTAAAGCCCTTTTCCCGTGACTTACGGTTAACCTTTGTCTTGTACTTGCGAATTTGACGTTCTAGTTTATCAGTAACTAGATCGACACTGCCGTACATATCGTTAGAGGTTTCTTCTGCCCGAAGCATCAGGTAAGGCAACGGGATCGTTACTTCCACCTTGTAAGTACGGTTAGAGTACACCTTCAGGTTAACGTGAGCATTAGCTTCCACGTTAGGTTCTAAGAACCGCTCTAACTTGGAGATCCGCTTCACCACGTAATCACGAATGGCATCAGTAACTTCAACGTTTTCACCACGAATATTGAATTTTAACATTGCACTTCTCTCCTTTCAGTACAAGCACCGGCTTGTTCTGATATCAGAAGGACCACTCTTCTCATATCCTATCTTTATTATAAGGGATTAAATCGCATTTAACAAACAAGATCTGGAAATCGCTTCCACTATCTCTTAATTAGCCAACGTTACCCCACAAATTGTCTTGCATCCAGCATCCTTGATCAATTCAGCCGCGTGATACATTGTTCTCCCGGTTGTAAAAACATCGTCGACCAAGACGACCGATTTACCGGCAACCTTATTAGATGAAAGGAGCCTAAAGGGCTGGGGAGTGGCCAAGCGTTCTTGGCGATTCTTAACCGATTGGGGGCGTGGCTTTTCCTGGTCCTTCGTGATTAAAAGTGATTGATATTGGCACTCCAATAACCCCTTAACCTGATTAAAACCTCGCTCCTTTTGGGTTGCCGGGTGAAGCGGGAGTGGAATCACCACCTCAGCACCACTCTCTTTCACTAAGGCCGTTAGCTCGAAACTAAAGGCCTGGTGTAACCGGTAATCTCCGGCAAACTTATAGGCGTGCATAAACTCTTTCATCGCTTCATTGTAGCTAAAGCACGCCCGGACTGATAAGCAAAAACCGACCCGCTCTTGCCATGCCTGACATTCCGGGCAAATTTGATTAAAGCCTTGCCGCTGACAGCCGGGACAGCCCTTTCCACCTGCTAAGGGAATAAAACGACTACGGCAGTTCTTACATAGCCGCGGGGACCGTAAAGCCTTCAAAGATAAAAGATCCCTAATCGGTGGGTGCCACTTGATTAGAGCGTTACACAGTAAGCATTTCATTTTAACTTCCTCGCGCGTCGGTTCATCTCGGCAATCTGGCGCCGGGCTTCTTCAATCCGGCGCGAATTTTCCTGAATCCAAAAGGTAACGGCGCCCCCAGGTCGCTCAAGAGACCGCCCAACCCGGCCGGCAATCTGTACCAGGGCTGCCGTTGAAAAGATCTCCGAATCGGCCCCTAGGACCCCCACGTCAATTCCGGGGAAGGTCACCCCACGCTCTAAAATCGTTGTCGTCACCAAAAAAGCCAATTGATGATCGCGCATAGCTTGAACCTTATCTAGGCGGTCGGGGTCACTGGCGTGAACGGTCATAAACTTAACAGCTCCCAGCTCGTTTTTAAGGGCTCTGGCTATTGGGACCAGATCGACCACGTGGGGGACGAAGAGGAGGAATTCCTGGTGTCGTTTAATCCTCGTTACTAACCAGGTCTTGGTTTGACGTGGCAAGACCCCCTTATTTAATTTTTTTCGCCACCTCCCCACTAGAACCGTTTGAATTTGGGGTAAGGGATGGCCATGAAACCGCTGAGGTAGGTAGGATACCTTTAGTTTCTTCTGGCGTACCCTTTCCAAGAGTTCCTTACTGGGGGTGGCAGTCAAATAAAGCAGCCCGCCATCCTCTTTGATTGCCTGACTAGCGGCAAAGTGGAGGCCGGGATCACTGGCAAAGGGAAAGGCATCTACCTCATCAATCACTAAGTTGTCAAAGGCATGGTAAAATCGGAGCAGTTGGTGGGTGGTACAGATTGTTAACTGGCGGTACTGATACGGCTGAGGATTCTTACCATGCAAAAGGGCGATCGGCACCTTTTTAAAGGCTGCCTGCAGGCGCGGGTACAGCTCTAAGCATACGTCAACCCGCGGGGAAGCGATGGCTACTCGTTCGCCCCGCTTAAGTGCCTCCGTTAGTGCCAGAAAGATCATTTCCGTCTTTCCCGCCCCAGTTACCGCCCACAAAAGCCGGTGGTGGTGCTCGGCCATCCCCCTCGCCACTTCCCTTGCTACCACTTCCTGAAGTGGGCTTAACTGTCCTTGCCAGGAACAGGGATCCGGCAGAGGCGAGAAGTGATTGGGCTCTTCAAGGTGATAAAAATAATCATGACTTGTCACCCGCCCCAAATTCAGGCACACTGGACAGTAACAGGACCCGTCCGGCAAGGCCACGTCCGTCTTTTTGAGCCGGGCATTGCAGCGTCGGCAAATCACCACACTCCCCCGGATGACCATCGTTTTTTCACCTACTAACCCGAACGGGGCCGGCTGGGCCTGATTAATTAACACCCGTCGCCCATACAGTTGCTCTTTTTGCATTTCACTCCCCCTTTATCATTTAAATACGGGGAAAATTACTAAACTGACGTAAGGAGAAATATTTTTGACAGAATCCTACTTAACCATTCAAAGTGGAACTGAATACGAAGCCATTATTAAAAAGTCACGTTTTATTTGCACCCTGGCCCGGGTGGAAGACGAGCAGGCCGCCCAAAACTTCATCGCCACCATCAGCAAACAAAACCGTAAGGCCACCCATAATTGCTACGCCTACCTGCTGGGCAACCAGGATCAAATCCAGCGGGAAAGTGATAACGGTGAACCAAGTGGTACGGCCGGTGTCCCTATCTTAGAGGCCTTACAACTCGCTCACGTTCACAACGTCTGCGCCGTTGTTACCCGTTACTTTGGTGGGATTAAGCTGGGCGCTGGCGGTTTAATTCGTGCCTATTCTAACACCACCACCGATGCCATCCACCAAGCTGGAATTGTTAAACGTGTTACTCAGCAAGTGGTGGCAATCACTACCCCCTACAAGTTAAACGACCAGGTCCACTACTACCTGCAGCAAGCGGGGCTCGCCCTAGCTGGGGAGGAATACGGTACCGACGTCACCATCAAGGTCTTTATCGACTTAAAAGACCTCGATAACCAAATTACCGCCCTTACTGAGCGGTTCAACCAACAACTTAAGATAAAAAAGGAGGATCGTCGTTTCCACGAGATCCCCGTCAAAGATTAACTTAATAACGCCCCGTACATTCCGGATAACGCCGAATTTACGGGGCGCTTTATTTTCAAAGCAGTTGTTCGAATAGGTTTAAGATCACTAAGACTAGGCAAAGGAGGGCCAAAGTGAGTGTAACGTGGCGGACCCGTTGCTCCCCTTGCCGCCATTCTTCTAGGTGGGCGATCAGGTAGGCCCCAACCAATAAAAAGCTTCCCAAAACACCGTATAAACCCGAGTGAAAGTGCTGGTGCTGAATCGTAAAGGACATCATTAAGATAACCCCGCTCAAGCCCATGGCTACAATCAAAAATTTACGCTTCATAATTTCCCCATTTCCCGGGAAATATTTTCCCGCTAAAAGAAGGGGGAGTGGCCGTCTGCCTCTCCCCCCAAGTAATTTATTCGTGTAAATGGTAGTTGTACGTTGAGACAATAATGTTTTCCCGCGAATTTAGCAGAGCCCGTAGACGCAAACTAGTCTGGTTGTGCAAAGCCATTTGCCACGGGCGCTTCGGTACAAACTGTGGTACCAAGACAGTAGTTGAGTAGTTCTTATCGGCTGCCCGCTTAGCAATTACGTCAACAAAGCGTAAAGTTGGTCCGGCAATTGACCGATAGGAAGAATGGATATCAACAAAACGGACATCCGGGAACTCCGCCTTAAATTCATTAGCCGTCTTATGCTCCTTACCTGGGTTTTCGTCAAAGGAGACGTGCATGGCGATCACGTAGTCCCCAATTGAGCGAGCGTAGTTAATAGCCCCCTTGGTAACCTGAGTTACGTTCCCAACCAGGACAATCACGGTTGCACCGTCGTAGTCATGAAGTTGTACCTTTGATTTTTCGGCAACCCGTAGTTGCATTCCTACCTTGATGTAGTGGGTATGAACAGCATGGAAAAGGTACAAAAGGACCGGCATGATGATTAAGTACGGCCATACATTGGAGAAGTGTTGCCAGAACAAGAAAATCACCAGGGCCAATGAAATCAAGGCCCCCACTAGGTTAATAGCGGACTTAACCAGCCAGCTACCCTCCTTTAAGCCAAACCAGTGAATGATCATCCCGGACTGCGATAGGGTAAATGGAACAAACACCCCAACGGCATACAGTGGAATCAAGAGGTTGGTTTTCCCGTGGAAGAGGATGATTAAAATGATCGCCCCGACCGCTAAGGAAATAATCCCGTTGGAGTAGCCCAGCCGGTCCCCTCGGTCCATGAAGGCGTGTGGTAAATACTTATCCTTGGCCATGTTAAAGGCAAGGATCGGAAAGGCTGAGAACCCGGTATTGGCTGCCACAGCCAAGATCATGGCTGTTGATAGCTGCAGGAGGTAATAGCCTAACCCTTCACCACCAAAGACCGCCGCCCCAATCTGGGAAAGGACCGTGTGGTGTGGGTTAGGGACAATCCCCAGATAAAAGGATAGGAAGGTCACCCCAGCAAAGAAGGCTGCTAAGATCAGGCTCATCATCGCCAAGGTGTTGGCAGCATTCTTCTTTTTGGGTGGGATAAAGTTCGGCACCGCGTTGGAAATCGCTTCAACCCCGGTCAAAGAAGATGACCCAGCTGAAAAGGCACGAATGAATAGGATCGCCGACATCCCGGCTACCGGCGTCCCATAGTTAGCCGTTGCGTGGTAGGCAACGTGGCCGGTAGCAATATTGTAGCCTCCCCAAATAATCATCGCCGTCATCATGATCACGAAGAAATAGACCGGGATGGTGAGAAAGTTAGCACTTTCACTCATCCCCCGTAAGTTCATGAACATGATAATCAAAACGATTACTACTGAGATATGAACGGAGTACTTGTAGAGCGATGGAATTGCCGAAGTAATAGCCTCTGTTCCCGAGGTCGTCGAAACCGCCACCGTCAACATATAATCGACTAACAACGATCCCCCAGCAATCAAGCCCCCGTTGCTCCCCCAGTTTTTGGTAGCGACTACGTAGGCTCCCCCACCACTCGGGTAGGCATGTATAATCTGCCGGTAAGACAGGGTAATTGCTAATAAAAGAATTAACACAATGCCGGCAATCGGTAAGGAATACCAGATGGCGGCCGTCGAAAGGGTTACTAAAACCGTGGTAATCTGTTCGGTACCATAGGCAACTGACGACAGGGCATCCGACGAAAGCATGGCTAAGGCCTTGAACTTCGTCAAGTGTGACTGTCCTTCGTCAAGCGTCTTTAAAGGTTTCCCGATTAAGACACGTTTAAGATAGCGCCACATAATTTTGTCTCCTCTTAAAGATAAGTCAACAGCTATTCTACACCCCGATTTCACCGAATACCACCGTTTCCAATAAAAAGGCCTGCTCGGTAGTACGAATTCCCTCCTCACCCGGCCAGGCAAAGAAGCTCCATCCATAACATTTACTTCCGGGTAAGTCACCAAATTATGCGACTCACCCCAATATATTGAAATCAAAAAAAGACTGCGATAATTTTATCACAGTCCCTTAAAGAACGTTATTTAATTACATCATACCGCCCATGCCACCAGCAGCTGGTCCTTGTGGGGCAGCAGCATCAGCTGGTTGTGGCTTGTCTGCAACAACGGCTTCCGTCGTTAAGAGGAGGGCAGAAACAGAAGCAGCGTTTTGAAGAGCAGAACGGGTAACCTTGGTTGGGTCAACAATCCCGGCTGAGACCATGTCTTCAAACTTATCATCGGCTGCGTTGTAACCAACACCCGACTTTTCTTGCATCAGTTGGTTAACAATCACGGAACCTTCTAAGCCGGCGTTTTCCGCAATTTGACGAACCGGAGCTTCCAAGGCAGCCTTAACGATCTTGACCCCGGTTGCTTCATCACCAGTCGTGGAAGCTTCAACTTCTTCCAGTGCTGGAATAACGTTAACGAGGGCCGTTCCACCACCAGGAACAAAGCCTTCTTGTACGGCAGCGCGGGTGGCGTTCAAGGCGTCTTCAATCCGGTACTTCTTTTCCTTGAGCTCAGTTTCAGTTGCGGCCCCAACCTTAACTACGGCAACCCCACCAGCCAACTTAGCAAGCCGTTCTTGAAGCTTTTCTTTGTCAAAGTCGGAAGAGGTTTCTTCAATGGCCTTCTTGATCTGTTCAACCCGTTCGGTAATCGCATCCTTGGCACCACTACCGTCAACGATCGTGGTTTGGTCCTTAGTGACCGTTACCTTGTTGGCAGAACCAAGTTGTTCGATCGTGGCATCCTTCAGTTGCATGCCGAGGTCGTCAGAAATAACGGTCCCACCAGTCAAAATAGCGATGTCTTCCAATTGAGCCTTACGACGGTCACCGAAGCCCGGTGCCTTAACGGCAACTACGTTAAAGGTTCCCCGAATCTTGTTTAAAACAAGGGTTGGGAGTGCTTCCCCAGTGATGTCATCAGCGATGATCAAAAGGGCGCGCCCTTGTTGAACAACAGATTGCAAAAGTGGCAAGATGTCTTGGATATTAGAGATCTTCTTATCCGTGATCAAAACGTATGGGTTATCCAGATCGGCTTCCATCTTGTCGTTGTCGGTCACCATGTATTGGGACATGTAACCACGGTCAAAACTCATCCCTTCAACCACATCAACGCTGGTGTCAACCCCACGGGAGTCTTCAATCGTGATAACCCCATCGTTACCAACCTTTTCCATTGCGTCGGCAATCAGCTTACCAACTTCCTTGTTGGCAGCGGAGATCGAAGCGATTTGAGCAATGTCGTCCTTGGTCTTAACATCGTGGCTCATCTTCTTCAAGCCTTCGACAGCCGCTGCAGTTGCCTTTTCAATCCCACGACGAATGCCCACTGGGTTAGCCCCGGCAGTTACATTTTTCATCCCTTCGGTAACAATTGCTTGGGTTAAAACGGTAGCAGTCGTGGTCCCATCACCGGCAATGTCATTAGTCTTAGAGGCAACTTCAGAAACCAGCTTAGCCCCCATGTTTTCGAAGTGGTCTTCTAATTCAATGCTCTTGGCAATTGTCACCCCATCATTAGTGATCGTTGGAGAGCCGTAGCTTTGTTCCAAAACAACGTTGCGCCCCTTTGGACCAATCGTTGTCTTGACCGTGTTTGCTAACTTATCAACCCCACGTAACATTGCGCTGCGGGCATCTTCTGAAAACTTTAATTCCTTTGCCATCTTTATATCACCTCATTGAATCCTTATTAGTCAACAACCGCAACTAAATCCTTTTCGTGAACAACCAGGTAGTTTTCACCATTGTATTCCACTTCGTTGCCGGCGTACTTGTCAAACAAGACTTTGTCGCCCTTCTTAACGGCAACCGCCACTACTTGACCATTAGCCAACATACGACCTTCACCAACAGCAACTACCAATCCGGTGGTCGGCTTGTTCTTCGCGTTGGAGGCTAAAACAATCCCCCCAACGGTCTGTTCTTCTTCTTGAGCCTTTAAAACGACACGATCTCCTAATGGTTT
Organism: Limosilactobacillus gorillae; assembly: GCF_001293735.1. Taxonomy (GTDB): domain Bacteria; phylum Bacillota; class Bacilli; order Lactobacillales; family Lactobacillaceae; genus Limosilactobacillus; species Limosilactobacillus gorillae. Next base: position 22,891 of record NZ_BCAH01000027.1, read on the forward strand.
TAACACGGTTATCCCTCCATTATTTTGTAATCAATGATTAGTGGTTAGCAGGGGGCGGAGCAACTGCTAGCACTCGCAGCTCCCAAGTGCTAATTACATGTTCTAATATAACACCTTTCCGAGGGAATGCAACCGAAAAATCCTGACTAATTTTGACCAAATAAAAAACCGCCCCACGGACGGCTGTAGTTACTTATCTTCGGTAGCAGTAACCTTGTTACTTTCAATAAAGTAAATCAGGGTCTGCAACTCATTAGTCAGGTCAATATTTTGAACCTGGACGTCTTTTGGAACGGATAGACGCACTGGCGTAAAGTTCAAAATTCCGTGAACCCCTGCTTCAACTAGCTGGTCAGTTACCGCTTGTGATTCGGAACCTGGCACCGTTAAAATTACGGCATCAATTTGTTGTTCACGAATCTGTTTTTTCATGTCTTCGACCGGATAAACTGGAATCCCACTCTTAACGGTGTTAGCCAGTGACTCCTTTGGATCAAAGGCTGCCGAAATTCGTAAGTTCGTGCTCTGGTGGAAGTTGTAATTCATCAGGGCCGACCCTAAGGACCCAACCCCGACTAAGGCAACGCTGGTCAACTTATCTTGCTTCAAGATCCCCTTAAAGAAGTTCAGCAGTTTTTCAACGTCATAACCGTACCCCCGCTTACCGAGTTCCCCAAAGTAGGAAAAGTCCCGCCGAATCGTGGCTGAGTCAACCTGGACGGCTTCAGAGAGTTCCGTTGACGATACCCGGCGCTTATTTGCATTCAACAAGACGTTTAAGTATCGGTAGTATACGGGTAAGCGCTTGGCTGTGGCACGGGGAATTTTACGAGTTGGCATAATAATTTCTCCATTTCAATTAATTGTGAAATAAGATTCCTTATTTATTCTAACAATCCATCGTAAGTTTGTGAACTAACATTCATTACTTTTCAGCTATTTTTTCGGTTTTACACTAAACTATGCTAAACTTTTAAGTAGCTAAAATAGGAAAAGGACGAACCATATGCTGTTACTTCAAACCAATGATGTCCTCCGCCGCTTCGGTACCGACGTCTTATTTCACAATATTAACCTCCGGGTCGTTGATCACGCCCGGGTTGCCTTAGTTGGGCGTAATGGAGCCGGTAAAACAACCCTGTTAAAGATGATTACCGGGATCACCCAACCGGATGAAGGAACGATTGTCAAAGCTAAGGGGCTCTCAATTGGCTATCTGGCTCAGGATCAGGGACTGGACAGCCAAAACTCAATTTGGGCGGAGCTAGATACCGTCTTTACCCCAGTTCACGAAATGGAAGATCAGATCCACCGGCTGGAATCCCTTCTAGCCACGGTCGATTCAGCCACCGACCGCTACCAGGAAATCTTAAATGACTACGACCACGTACAAAGTCAATTTCAGGAAGCTGGGGGCTATGAAGTCGATTCCCGGATACGGGGGGTTCTAACCGGGTTTGGTTTTGATGAAAAAAGCTACCAACGCCCTGTCAACTCTCTTTCCGGGGGGCAAAAGACCAAGCTCGCCTTAGCCAAGATCTTATTACAAGCACCGAACCTTCTAATCTTAGATGAACCCACCAACCACCTCGACATGGGGGTCTTAGCCTGGTTAGAAGATTACCTCAAGGGGTATTCAGGCGCCCTTTTAATTGTTTCTCACGACCGGTACTTCTTGGATCGGGTGGTTAATGAAGTCTACGACCTGGATAACCAGACCTTACTCCATTACACGGGAAACTACTCCGCCTTCGTTAAAAACAAAACCGCTCGGCTAGCCACTGAAATGAAGCACTACGAGCAGCAACAAAAAGAAATCGCCAAGCTGGAAGACTTCGTCAACAAGAACCTTGTTCGAGCCTCAACGACTAAACGAGCCCAGGCCCGGCGTCGCCAACTTGAAAAGATGGAGCGCATGGACCGTCCTCAAACCGACGACAAGTCAATCCACTTCTCCTTCACTTCTAATAAAGAAAGCGGCAACGAAGTCCTCGACGTTGAGGACCTCAAGATTGGCTACCAAGATACTATCTTGGCCGGTCCTTTAACCTTCAAGGAACGAAAGGGCCAGCGCATCGGCATCATCGGCCCCAACGGGATCGGTAAGTCAACACTTTTAAAGACCCTTTTAAAGAAAATGCCGGCCCTGGCCGGAACAATTAAACTCGGTGCCAACCTCGATATTGGTTACTATGACCAGGAGCAACAGCAACTTCATCCCGAAAAAACGGTGCTGGATGAGGTGTGGGACGACCATCCGGAAATTAATGAAACCGAGATCCGCAACCTCCTTGGCTCCTTCTTATTTGTCGGTGATGACGTCTACAAAAAGGTTAGCGACCTATCCGGGGGACAAAAGGCCCGCCTGGAACTCACTAAGCTTTCCTTTAAACCGATTAACTTCTTGATCCTTGATGAACCAACTAACCACTTAGACATCGACAGCCGGGAAGTTTTAGAAGGGGCAATTAATGACTTTGACGGCACCGTTCTCTTCATCTCTCACGACCGTTACTTCATCAACCAGGTTGCCACTGACGTCTTAGCAATGCAAAAAAACGGCATAACTCACTATCAGGGTGATTATGACGACTACCTAAGGGCGATCACGGTTAATCAACAAAAAGGTGCAGATAATTCCACAACCCCCGATCAAAAGCAAACAACTAAAACTATTTCTACGGCCCAGCAGTCTTACCGCCAGAACAAGGAAAACCAAAGGGCCCGCCGTAAGCTTCAACGCAGGGTTAACGAACTCGAGGAGCAAATGGACCAGCTTACTGAACAACAAGGACGTATCGAAACCCAAATGGCCGATCCGGAAGTGGCTACTGACGTTACCAAGTTAACTGACTTACAAAGGGAACTAGATGCTACCACGAATCAGCTCGAAGAAGTCGAAGAACAGTGGACCAGTGCCGCCGAAGAATTAGAAGAATTTGATAATGAATAACAAGGAGACTGTGATGGCTTTATCACAGTCTCCTCTATTTTTAGAAGTTAACTTTAGTTACTTCTCCCGAAGAGAAGGTTTTTAATTGACCATCCGGCATCCTGACGATTAAACAGCCCTGGTTGTCAATACTTTGGGCAATTCCGCTAAAGGAAGATGTCCCCACCTGTAAAGAGATTGGTCGGCCCAAGATTAGTGAGTGGGCTCGGTACTCGGCCAGAAATGAGCCGCTCGGGTACCCAGGTAGGTCGTGGATCACTGCTTTAATTAGCTCGGCAGCCAATTGGTTCCGGTCAATTAAGGCATGTGGATCGATTCCAGTTGCCTTTCCCCGTAGGTCGGCAGGGAATTCTCCAGTGGTCAAGTTGATCCCAATCCCAATCACCAGTGATGTGATACTAGTCGCCTCGAGGTCCGTTTGCATCTCGGTTAAAATCCCCGCTACCTTTTGGTGCCTCAAGTAAAGATCGTTGACCCACTTATAAGAAAGGGGTTGGTTGGGGAAAAAATGCTTTAAAACGGCTGCCACCGACACTGCCACCCCAGTAGTCAGCAGGCCTGGGTACGCCGGGAAAAAGGCATCGGGAAGGCCGATGGTCATGTATAACCCCGTCGATTTAGGAGCAAAGAAGGGCCGTCGCCGACGACCGTACGCCCCGGTCTGATGATCTGCTATCACCACTAACGGGACCGCATGTTTACCAGTACTCAGAAGTTGACGAGCCGTGGTCTGCGTTGATTCCAACTCGTCTTCAACGACCAGGTCCACCTTGGTTGCTCCTAGCGCCGCTTTAATTACCGGTGCCAAAAGTTTAACTGTTCCCCGGTAACAGTAGCCGCGCTTGCGGTCCGAATCGATTTGGTAGCCAGCCTGTTGTAAAGACCGCATTGCCTTCCAGACCGATTCGCGACTAACGCCCAATTTGTTTGCTAAGCCTTGCCCAGCTAACCAGCGATCCTGGCTGGTAAGCAAATGGTTCAAGAGACGCTCTTTCGTAGAATTAGCCATTAGCGCCACCCCGCTTGGTGTAGCTGCTGGCTAATGGTAACGCAAAGAATTGCCTTCAAGAGGTCTCCTGGTATGTAAACCATACTTCCGATTAAAGCAGCTGCTAGGTTGCTGATGTGGGTGGTAAAGACTAAACCGATTGAACCCGCTAAGTTAATAAAGAGAACCCCACCAACTACAACGGCGATGATTTCCCACAGCCAGGATGGTTGCTCCTTAACGTTCATGATCCAAGCAATAATTGCCGGGGCGAAGAGCCAGCCGACAAAGTAACCCGCCGAAGCACTGAAGAAAACGGCTACCCCGCCAGCGCCCCCAGTCAAAAATGGCATTCCAATGGCTACTAAAATAAAGAAGCACGTCATCACCAGGGTCCCCGTCTTGGCTCCCAATAGCTCCCCAGCTAGCATGACTCCAGCATTTTGCAACACGAGTGGGGCCGGTAAAATTCCCACCGGAATTCCCGGAAAGAAGGCTAAAACGATGATAATGGCGAGGACCATTCCGGCCCGAGTTAATTCAGTTAAACGAACGCGACTTTGTGTCATTACCCCTTCTCCTTTTCTCTTTGTAACCCACTTTATCTTTATAGGGTTACAATCATACCTAATAATGGTCCCCCATTAAAGAGGGACCTCAAATAATTGCGAATAAATATCAAATTAAGTGGACACCTTTATCAACATAGATGACATCCCCTGTCACTCCCGTCGACAGATCACTCATTAAGAAGGTCGCGGTGCCCCCCACCTCTTCGATCGTAACGTCCTTTCCATCTACGGTCCGGGCCTTAGACATAGCTAATAATTCACCATGTCCTTGAATTCCCGTCACTGCCAGGGTTTTTAAGGCACCAGCCGAAATGGCGTTAACTCGAACCCCATTTTTACCCATGTCACGCGCTAAGTAACGAACATTAGCTTCCAGGGCCGCCTTAGCAGCACCCATAACGTTGTAGTTTGGAATGGCACGTTCCGCCCCAAAGTACGACATCGTTACCACACTGGCTGGATTCTTCAAAAGCGGGGCAGCAGCACGGCAAACGGAGATTAGTGAGTAAGCTGATACATCCTGGGCCAATGCATAGCCTTCTCGAGAAACGTTAGTCATTTCTCCCCCTAATTCAGCGGGGTTGGCAAAGGCAACGGAGTGCACAACTCCATCTAGCTGACCAAACCGTTCACCAATCTGCTTAAAGGCCTGTTCAATACTTTCGTCACTGGCAACATTACATTGCACCAGCTGGTCGGTATTTTCCTCTCCCACCAGCTTGGTTAACCGCTTCAATGTACGTTCACGGTTATAGGTGTAAATAACTGTCGCCCCTTGCTTTTCCATTTCCTGGGCACAGCCCCACGCAATCGAACGACGGTTGGCAACCCCCATCACCACAATCGTCTTGTTTGCTAATAATCCTTCCATAAATCTACTTATCCCCCTAAAACTTTTCGTATCGTGCGTGCCGTCTCTTCAACAATTCTTCTGACGACAGTTGAACAAGTTCCGCTAACCGTTTTTCCAAGACGAGGTCAATATTTTGAATCGTCTGGTCATGATCGGTTGGCTCCTCAACGATCCCTTCGATAATCCCTTGCTCCAACAGAGCCTGCGGGGTCATCTTCATGACCGTGGCGGCTTCTGGTGCCCGACTACTGTCCTTCCATAAAATGGAAGCAAATCCTTCAGGGGATAAAACGGAATAGGTGCTCTTTTCAAGCATCCAGACTTCATCCCCACACGCCAGGGCCAAAGCCCCCCCACTTCCTCCTTCACCGTAAATCAAAGTGATAATGGGTGTTTGGGCTTGGCTAATCTTAAGTAGGTTTTGGGCAATTGCCGCCCCTTGACCCTGTTCTTCGGCGGATTGACCTGGATAGGCCCCTGCTGTATTCACGAGGGCAATCACCGGCCGGTGGAACTTTGCAGCCTCTTCAATCAGGCGAAGAGCCTTACGGTACCCACCTGGTGCCGGGCTGCCAAAATGCTTGGCAATCCGTTGTCCCACCGTTGTCCCCCGGTCGGTGGTAATCACTGTGACTGGGCGGCCGTGGTAGGTCGCCAGGCCACCAATGATGGCCGGATCATCGGTACCATTACGGTCGCCGTGCAGCTCGAAGAAGTTATCAAAAAGCTGATTGATAATCTCGAGGCCAGTTACCTTTCCGGCACTGCGGGCAGCTTGAACAATGGCGTAGGCATTTTCCTTAGTCATTCTGTTTCCCCCCGTACTTTATTAACCAGGCCAATGTTGATTTTTCATCTTGGCGAGCTACGATATGGTCAATAAACCCATGCTTCAAGACGTTTTCAGCATCCTGGAGGTCCGCCGGAATTTCCGTGTGCATGGTCTGTTCAATTACCCGTCGCCCCGCAAAGCCCACTAAGGCGCGTGGTTCAGATAAAATTATGTCCCCCTCCATGGCGAAACTAGCGGTGACCCCACCCGTGGTTGGGTCGGTTAAGACCACGATGTACATTAACCCAGCTGCATCGTGCTGGGCAATCGCTGCCGACACCTTAGCCATCTGCATCAGAGACATGATTCCCTCTTGCATCCGCGCCCCCCCGGAGGCAGTGAATAACACCACTGGCCAACGGCGTTTGGTTGCATCCTCAAAGAGACGGGTAATTTTTTCACCAGTGATCGTTCCTAATGACCCCATGATAAAGGTGGGGTCCATAATGCCTAAATTAAATTCCACGTTATCAATCTGGGCGTGACCGGTCCAAACAGAATCGTTAAGGCCAGTTTTTTCCTGGGCCTTAGCTAACTTAGCCGCATAACCAGGGAAGTTTAAGGGGTCTTTGGTTTGTAAATCAGTGTCCATTGGAATCGCTGAATCTACCAGCCAACTCAAGCGTTGTTTTGCGCTAATCCGAAAGCCATACCCGCAACCAGGGCAGGTAGCGTATTCATCCATTTGGGCAGCAAACAACGTCCGCTGACACTTCGGACAAGTTCGCCAAAGGTCATCAGGAACCTTGGCATCAGCCTGGCGGTTAGCCTGAACATGACGTTCACTGAGTGTGTTTTTCGCCTTGTAAAGTCTCACTTCCCACTTCCCCCTTCCAGCGTGGCAGGAATTCTTGTTCTAAATAGTTGGTTGTAAAGGTAGCCTCGTTAAAAACCGGATCGTTTAAGATTGCTAAATGGAAATTCTGGTTAGTCGTGATCCCAGTAATCACCATTTCATTTAAGAGGCGCTTCAGACGCGAAATAGCCTCCGCCCGGTCGTTACCGTGTGCAATTACCTTAGCGACCATTGAATCGTAATACGGGCTAACCGTTACCCCGGGGTACAATGCGGTATCAATTCGCATTCCAAGGTTTCCCACCGGTAGGTATAAGTAGTTAACCTTCCCGGTTGAAGGAAAGAAGCCCTTACTTGGATCCTCGGCATTAATTCGGCACTCAATGGCAACCCCCTGGGCGTGAATATCATCCTGCGTGAACGGAAGGGCCTCACCAGCCGCAACCGCTAACTGCGCCTTAACCAGGTCAATCCCGGTAACCATTTCCGTTACCGTGTGCTCTACTTGAATCCGGGTGTTCATTTCCATGAAGTAGAAATTTTGTTCCTGATCCATTAAGAATTCCAAGGTCCCAGTGTTTAAGTAGTCAATTCCGTTCACAGCCCGAACGGCAATCGCCCCCAACTCTTGGCGCTTTTCCTCTGAAATCAGCAGGCAAGGGCTTTCTTCGATCACTTTTTGCTTGTTACGCTGCAAGGAGCAGTCCCGCTCCGGAAAGTAAACGGCGTTGCCAAAGCGATCACGAAAGACTTGAACTTCGATGTGTTTAACGTTAACCATAATTTTTTCTAGATACATCCGGTCATCGTTAAAGGACACCCGTGCCTCGGCTTGAGCCTCACTGAAGGCCTTTTCCAGGTCCTCAGCACGTTCAATCTTCCGAATTCCCTTCCCCCCGCCTCCAGCAGCGGCCTTCAACAGAATTGGGTACCCAATCTTTTCTGCAACGTTAAGGGCTGTCTGAACATCTTGAACATACCCATCCGAGCCCGGAATTACGGGAACCCCGGCCTTTTGCATCTGCTCTCTAGCGTGCTCTTTGTTCCCCATTAGGTCGATGGTCGAAGCCTTAGGGCCAATAAAGGTAATTCCCACTGCATCACACATCTGCGCAAAGGCAGCATTTTCCGATAGGAAGCCAAACCCGGGGTGAATTGCCTGCGCTCCCGTTCCAACCGCTGCGGCAAGGATATTCTTCATATTTAGGTAGGAGTCTTGCGGGCGGGGGCCCCCCACACACACCGCTTCATCAGCGAGCTGAACGTGAAGGCTGTCGCGGTCCGCTGTCGAATAAATCGCCACCGCTTTGATCCCCTGTTCCCTTAAGGAACGGATGATGCGGACCGCAATTTCCCCCCGGTTAGCTACTAAAACCTTCGAAAACATTCTTCTCGTCCCCTATCTTTTCTAATCAATAAAGAAGGTTAGCTCCGCCGTGCAGGCCCGCTTGCCATCAACGGTCGCAACACCCTTCCCCAGACCAATGTGGCCCCGAACCTTTTCTAAGTGGACTTCAAGCCTCATGGTATCCCCAGGACGAACCACCTTACGAAATTCAGCGGATTCGATCCCGCCGAAGTAGGCTGTCTTACCCTTGAAATCTTCTTGGGACAAGAGGGCCACTGCTCCAGTTTGGGCCAAGGATTCCACAATTAAAGCCCCTGGCAAAACCGGGTTATCTGGGAAGTGACCGTTAAAGACCTCTTCATTAATCGTTACGTTACGCTTAGCAACCGCCATTTCACCCGGCACCAATTCTTCAACCCGGTCAATCAAAAGCATTGGGTAGCGGTGTGGGATAATCTTTTGAATCGCCGTGCTATCAAGCATTACCTTACTCATCGTTAGTCCTCCTTGATGGTGATCAGGGGCTGTTCCACTTCGACTAGTTCCCCATCCTTAACGTTGATCGCACTAACGACCCCCGCATGATCACTCTTGATTTCAGTCATCATCTTCATTGCCTCAATCACGCAGACCACGTCACCCTCTTCGACCCGGTCCCCAACCTTAACAAACGCTGGGGCTCCTGGCTTAGGCTGAAGGTAGACGGTCCCAACCAAAGGCGCCGTCACGGTTATTCCTGGGACCTTCTTTGCAACCGGCGTCGCCTCACTCTTCACGACCGGAGATGGTGTCACTGCTGGTGCCGCTGAGGCCGGCGTTTTAACTGGGGCGTGGTGCTTGTTTTTGCTCAAGTAAAGGTGGAAGTCACCATCGTCAAGCTGGAATTCTCGACTATCGGATTCTTCAAACACCTTCATTAATTTCTCTAAATCCTTGAGTTCCATCCCTAGTCGTCCTCCCACTTCTTGAAGGCTAAAACAGCATTGTGCCCCCCGAAACCAAAGGAATTACTAATGGCGTAACGAGCCTCCGGTGCTGCCTGGTTGTCCTTAGTTACCAGGGTAACTGGGCAGTCAGGATCTTGGTTATCACAACCAACGTTTTGAGGAAGTTGTCCTTCTTGTAGGGCCGCCACGGTCAAGACTGCTTCAACCGCCCCAGCTGCCCCCAGAAGGTGACCAGTCATTCCCTTGGTAGATGAAACCCTAACCTTCGAGTCCTCTCCAAAGATCGCCTGAATGGCATGGGCTTCACCGGAATCATTAGCGTGAGTGGCCGTCCCATGAGCGTTAACATAGGCAACGTCGTCAGGGGCGATTCCGGCTTCATCAATGGCCTGCTGCATTGCCCGGGCTGCTCCCTTACCCGTTGGGTCTGGTGAGGTAATGTGATAGGCATCCCCAGTAGCCCCATAACCAACAATTTCACCAAGGATCTTTGCCCCGCGGGCCTGTGCGTGCTCCAGACTTTCCAGCACCATCGTGGCACCACCTTCACCAAGCACAAATCCATTACGGTCAACATCAAACGGCTTAGAAGCCTTCATTGGGTCCTCCGTCGTTGAAAGAGCCGTTAAGGCTGCAAAGCCGGCAATCCCAATTTCGTTAACGGAGGCTTCACTTCCCCCAGTAATCATTACTTGGGCCCGGCCCTCCTTGATCTGGCGGTAAGCATCCCCAATTGAGTTGGTCCCAGAAGCACAGGCCGTTACCACTGCCGAGCACATGTTTTGGGCGTTAAAGCGAATGGCAATGTTACCGGCTGCCATATTGGAAATGGCCATTGGAACAAACATTGGTGAAACCCGTTTGGGACCCTTATCGTGCATCTTAATGATCTGTTCTTGGATCGTGGTCAACCCCCCGATCCCGGAACCGAAGATCACCCCCATGTCTTCAGGCTTGGTGTTTTCTTCGTTAATTCCTGCCATATCAATGGCTTCTTGGGCCGTTTGAATGGCGTATTGGGAATAAAGGTCCATCCGCCGGGCATTCTTCTTGCCAACTACTTCAGTGGGGTCGAAATCATCAATTTGACCTGCAACCGTAATCCCGGTCTCTTCAGCATCAAACTTAGTGATTTTTTTAATCCCGACCTTACCGGCCATGCTATTTTTTACAAAGGTGTTTACCCCATTCCCGTTTGGAGCAATGGCACCCATTCCCGTGATTACTACCCGTGTCATCTTGTGTTCCTCCTAAATCGTCATCCCACCGTCAACAACCACCACTTGGCCGGTGACGTAATCATTTTGCGCTAAAAAAAGGGCACATTGGGCCACTTCATCAACCGTTCCGAGGCGCTTGAGCGGGATTTGCTCAACGATACTTTCTTGGACCCGGTCGGAGAGGGCTGCCGTCATATCACTTGCAATCATCCCTGGTGCAATTGCATTGCACCGGATTCCCCGTAAGGCTCCCTCCCGAGCCACCGTCTTAGTCAAGCCGACAATTCCAGCCTTGCTTGCTGAGTAGTTAGCCTGGCCAGCATTACCATGAAGGCCAACTACACTGGCCAAGTTAATAATCGAACCTGAACGCTGCTTATTGAAATTCTTGATTAGGGCCTTGATTAACATGAATGGTCCCCGCAGATTGACCGCCAGTACCTGATCGAAGTCTTCAACCTTCATCCCACCGATTAAGCGATCCCGGGTAATCCCGGCATTATTAATTAAGACGTCAATATGCCCGTAAGCATCCCATGCTTCCTTAGCTAACTGCTTAACTACCTCTTCTTTAGCAACGTCGCCAATTAAGAACTTGTAGTCAGCCCCGGCTGTCGCCAGTTTTTGTTTCATTTCGTCATCTAATTCATGACGACCATTTAAAACTAAGCGACTTCCTTGCTTGGCAAAGGCTAATGCCATGGCGGCACCGATTCCTCGAGTCGAGCCAGTAATAAAGACAACTTTATCCTTGAGTTCCATCAAAAACCTCCTTAACAAAGGTCTGGTAATCAGCTAGACTGCTGATCCGGTAACGGTTTAATTTACGATCAACTTGCTTGGCAAAGCGAGTCAAGGTCTTGCCCGGCCCAATTTCCAGGGTTGTGTCAATGTTTTGATGGTCAATCAAGTAGGCGAGGTCCTCCCCAAAGTGGGTTGGGACCGCTAATTGACGTGCCAAAATATCGGCAATTTCATCCCGTTCGAACGGTTCCACGGTGGTGTTTGAAAGCACTGTAACTACCGGTGAGTTAAAGTTGACCGTCTTCAAGCGCTCTTCCATTTTCTTACGAGCCCCGTTGAAAAATGGGGTATGGAAGGCCCCGGAAACCTTTAAAACAACTGCCTTTTTAGCTGCTTTTCGGGCCGTGATTTCATTGACCACTTGCTCTAAGTCATCCTTTGGTCCCCCTAAGACTACTTGAGCTGGGGAGTTGTAGTTGGCAAAGTGGACATCCGCGGACTTAGCAACACAATCCATAACAACTTCCATCTTTGGTTCCACAATCGCTGCCAATGTGGTTGGTACCCGGTCCGCATCTTCTTGCATATATTGTGCCCGATCAGCCAAGAGGGCCATTCCGGACTTAAAATCCAAGGCCTTAGCGGCCATCAAAGCCGCGTATTCACCAAGCGATAACCCAACCATACCAGCCACTGGTAAGTTTAAATCCCGTTCCAACATCCGGTAAATCCCATATGAAACGGTCACTAACGCCGGTTGGACGTACTTTGTATAATCAAGTTCGCCCTTTTCACCCTTCATGATCGTTTCAATGTCTAAGCCGGTTACCTCACTTGCTTCTTTAACTAATTGATAAAAGAGGGGGTCGCCCAAAAAGTCGACCCCCATCCCAGGTTTCTGGGCGCCCTGCCCGCTAAAAAGAACCCCGATTTGCATTAGGCATCCTTTTCGTCCAGTTGCTTCTTAACGAAGTCGACCACGTCGCCAATCGTTTCGATCCCTTCTTCAACATCTAATTGGATGTCAAACTTATCTTCCAATTCGTTCATAATTTCAAAAACGTCTAAGCTATCAGCTTCCAGGTCGTCCTTGATCTTAGCGTCTAAGGTTACTTTCCCTTTGTCAACATCTAATTCTTCAACAACAACGTCCTTAACAGTTTCAAATACTTCTTCTTTAGTCATGGTAAAATTCCTCACTTTTAATTATTTAGTATTTTAAAATAATGGTTCCGACGGTCAATCCACCACCAAAACCGCTCAGGGCAATTACATCACCACGATGAAGGTGCCCCTTTTGTACTTCTTCAGCAAATAAAATTGGCTCACTAGCCGCCGAGGTGTTCCCGTACTCATTAATATTAACCGGGAATAAGTTTCGCTCTAACTTCAACCGTTTAGCAACCTGATCAATTATCCGAGCATTGGCCTGATGGAGGATAAAGGACTTAATGTCTTCTAACTTCACGCCAGCCGCTTTAGCCGCTTTATTAATTGAGTTGGGTACCTCATGGGTGGCAAACCGGTAAACAGCCCGCCCGTTCATCTCAAACGGCGTTAACTTAGTTACTGGTCCTGGAAAAGTCGTCAATGATGCCGTTTCTCCAGCACTTAATTGGTCGGCCTGATCACCAAAGGTGGCCAGGTGTTCCCCCAGTACGTGCGAAGGGCCTGTGGCTTCCTTTTGGACCAAGACACCCCCGGCACCATCCCCAAATAGGACAGCCGTTGATCGGTCTTGCCAATCGGTCAGCTTAGATAGGACCTCGCTTCCGATTACCAGAGCATGTTGGCCTGGATTAAGAAGCCGTTCAACCGTATGCAGGGCGTAAACAAAGCCCGAACATGCCGCCGAAAGATCGAAGGCCACAGCATTACTAGCCCCAATCTTCCCCTGAACGATCGCTGCCGTCGCCGGGGTAAAACCGTTGGGTGACATGGTTGCCACCACAATCAGATCGATCTGATCAGGAGCGATGGCCGCCCTCTTCAACAGCTCATCTGCAACCCGGGTGGCCAGGTCCGCTGTAGTTTCCCCCTGACTAATGTGGCGCTGCTTAATCCCGGTTCGGGTGGTAATCCACTCATCACTGGTATCCATTAGCTGGCTTAACTCGTCATTGGTCACCACTCGCTTTGGAGCGTAACTTGCGGTTTCAAGTATCCGCATGGCTTGCATCCTTTCTTCTAGGATCAGGAATTCTCATCTAAGAAGGCCTCCAGGTTCATCAAGGAACGGCGGATAACCTTTTTTTGTTCCTCGTCGGTCCCCTTCAAAAAACTCTTCACCATCATATTGTGGAAGGCCCGGTGGGAGCGGTACAAGACACGTCCCCGTTTAGTCAATCCCAATCGAATCACCCGGCGATCATTCTCATCACGAAAGCGCTGAACATAGCCCTTACGAACCAAGCGATCCGTAGTGGCCGTCATGGTTCCTGGTGATAAATGTAACTTTTGGGCTACCTGGGAGGCCGTTTGGTGATTGTACATCGAGATAGCATCAATCGCGTGCATTTCCTTGATGGTTAGGTCCGAAAAGGAGGACTTTCGTAACTCATGTTCCTCAATCCACATAATTCCGTTGTAAACCCGAACCAAGGCCTGATTGATTTCCCGGTAATCGTCATCCATAATGCATTTCTCCTCTCGTTATTTTAGAGATTCAAATAATTTGAATATCAAAATACATTATAAACGAATTTGCTCCTAAAGTTTCTCTTCTCGCTCCGCTACGATAAAGGTCAGCTCTGCGCTGCAAACTCGCCGGTCATCAACCGTTGCGACAGCCTTAACGATTCCCATTCGCGAGCGAACCTTTTCCATGTCAATGTGGAGTTTTAAGACATCCCCCGGACGAACCATCCCGCGGAATTTCGCTTTGTGGACTCTTCCGAGGTAGGCCGTTTTCTTGTAGAAGTCGGGCGACTTAAGGATCAAAACCGAAGCCGCTTGGGCCAAGGTTTCAATAATCAAAACCCCTGGCATTACCGGGTTACCCGGGAAGTGGCCACGAAAGAATGATTCGTTGATCGTCACGTTTTTTGTACAGACGATCGACTTGCCAGGTTCCATTTCATCAACCGCATCGATGTAACAAATCGGGTAGCGGTTCGGAATTAAATCCATCACCTCTTGTGCTGTCATCAGTGCCAATTTTGTCACCTACCTTGTCGAAAAGTATTTCGAGTATCAAAAGATTCGATAGTCGAATTATATTCAATGCTTTTTACGGTGTCAAATCATTCTCCGTCGTTTTTAGCTTCCATTTGCAAAAATTATAATATTTTGATCATTCAAACTACCTTGTCTGAACGCTAATTTACCGCCGTTAGTTATCCATGACCTTTCATTCATTTATAGTGGTCGCCAGTCAGAAAATTTTCTCTAATTTTATTTCGAACATCAAAATATCATCCGCTTCGTCAACTGTTATTATCCGTCAACTACGCACCGAA
>NZ_BCAH01000028.1 GCF_001293735.1 Limosilactobacillus gorillae
CCGTCTTTGGTTAGCTTGGTCCCGTGCCGGGAACGGTCAAATAAGCGCACCCCCATTTCGGCCTCCAACTGTGAAATAGCCTGGCTCAGCCCCGACTTGGTAATGTGAAGCAGGTCGGCAGTTTCCTGGATGGTTTGATGGTTAGCCAGTTCGTTTGCGTAGATTAGTTGTTCCAGGTTCATGGTGCACCTCCTGTGGTGTATTATACATGAGAGCGTTTTAACTAATTTGACCGGCAATTCCACGGTTTTAGTCCGTAATGGTTGACTAAAAAATTTCGTCTGTTCGTTACCTCACAACACAAAGATTTTTATTGACTACTCAGTGCGCCAATGAAGGATTTACTAATGGGGACGTTGTAATATGGAAAGGATTTAAAGGATTATCATAATCTTGTTAAGTGCTTTTATGAACAAAGTCAAACATTAACCATAAAACCGTTTATTATTTCACGATGATTAACGCATAATTGGCTGGTTTTGCTGAATTAATGGTGCTAGGATCTTTAAAGGAGATGTCATTTCACAAATTCAGGTATAAGGGAGATTTGAACATGACAGAAGATAAAAAACGCTACGGGGCCGACGCAATTGTCGATAGCCTCGCCAATCACGACGTTAAGTACGTTTTTGGAATTCCGGGCGCGAAGATTGACCGCCTTTTCGAACGACTGGAGCACCCAGTTAACCCGAAGGCACCTAAGTTAATTGTCAGCCGCCACGAACAAAATGCCGCCTTCATTGCTAGCGGAATTGGCCGTTTGACTGGCAAGCCCGGGGTAGTCTTGACAACCTCAGGCCCAGGGGTTTCCAACCTGGCTACTGGGTTGGTAACTGCCACGGCCGAAGGTGATCCCGTCTTGGCCATCTCGGGGCAAGTTCCCCGGCGTGACCTTAAGCGCCTGACCCACCAAAGCATGGATAACGCCGCTCTTTTAGCACCAGTTACCAAGTACAGTGCCGAAGTTCAGGATCCGGATAACTTATCGGAAGTCCTGGCGAACGCCTACCAGGAAGCCGTTGCACCAAAGCAGGGGGCTAGTTTTGTCTCGGTACCCCAAGATGTAACCAACGGCGAAGTAACGACTCCAGCGCTGGCACCGCGTGCAAATGTTAAACTGGGGCCGGCTAATGAGGCGGATATTGACTGGTTGGCTACTCAAGTTAAGGAAGCCAAGATGCCGGTTCTCTTAGTCGGGATGCGGGCCTCCGACGAGGAAACGACGGCCGCCATCCGTCAACTGGTTAAGGAAACCCACCTGCCGGTTGTCGAAACCTTCCAGGGGGCCGGGATCATTTCTCGTGAACTGGAAGCCGACTTCTTTGGCCGGGTTGGCCTCTTCTGTAACCAACCAGGGGACCGGGTCTTGAAGGAAAGCGACCTGGTAATCACGGTCGGCTACGACTCAATCGAATACGAGCCGCGTAACTGGGATCCAACCGACGACGCCCGGGTGGTGGTCTTAGACACAAAGGCCGCTCAATTGGACAATAATTTCCAACCGGAACGCGAATTGATCGGGGACCTCGCTAGCACCTTACGCCTCTTAACGCCACAACTGGCTGGTTACCAAGTCCCGAGCCAGTCCCGGGCCTTCTTAGACCAGGTTCAAATTGAGGTGACGACCCGCGACGAACCAAAGCCGGTTAAAGAAGGGCAAGTGCTTAACCACCCGCTTAACATTGTAGCCGCCATGCAGGAACGGATTACCGATGACATGACCGTCACCGCCGATATCGGTTCCTTCTACATCTGGTTAGCCCGCCACTTCCGCAGCTACCAACCGCGCCATCTGCTCTTCTCTAACGGGATGCAGACCTTAGGGGTCGGCTTGCCATGGGGGATTGCGGCAGCCTTGGTACGGCCAAACAGCCAGGTCGTTTCCGTGTCCGGGGATGGGGGCTTCTTATTCTCCGCCCAGGAACTGGAAACGGCGGTTCGCTTGAACTTAAACATCATTCACCTGGTTTGGAACGACGGGAACTACGACATGGTTAAGTTCCAAGAGGAGCTCAAGTACGGCCACGACGCCGGCGTTAAGTTTGGCCCGGTTGACTTTGCCAAGTACGCCGAAAGCTTCGGTGCTACTGGGTTGCGGGTTGAACGCGCCGCCGACCTGGGCAAGGTCTTAGATCAGGCCTTTGCCACCAAGGGACCAGTTGTGGTCGACATCCCGGTTGACTACTCTGACAACCCGACCCTTGGTCAACAATTAATTCAAGATAACATTAACTAGCTAAAAGCAAAAGGGGATGACGAAAGGCGGCGCCTTCGTTGCTGTACCCCCTGTAAATAAGTATCAACGGGACTGTGACGGTTTGCCACAGCCCCGTTGTATTTTCTAGTGAGTCAGGGCGCTGCCACTTAAAAAACTAAGTCGTTTGGTGATTAATTATACATTTATCGTTAATAAAGATGCGGGATAACTTGTGAATGGTAATCATGAAGTGTATGATATAACTGATCATTTCAAAGGGAGATATTGCCATGGATAAAGCGAGTGCAGAGGCGATTTTAAAGGATTTGATCGCCATTAAAACGGTCAACGATAATGAAAAAGAAGTTGCCGATTACTTGGCGGGCCTGTTTGCCCCGTACCAAGACTAAGGAGCAATTATAAATCAAATTGAATATTCTCCGAGCCGAAATAACTTAATCGTAACCATTGGTGAAGGCGAGCGGGCGTTAGGTTTTGCTGGCCACCAGGACGTAGTTGACCCCGGGGCTCTTAAGGACTGGCAAACGGATCCCTTTGACCCCGCGGTCATCGACGGCCGCCTGATCGGGCGGGGCGCTTCTGACATGAAGAGCGGGCTGGCCGCGATTGTCTGTGCGTTATTAAATCTGCTAGAGGAAGGGGCGATTCCAGGCAAGATCAAGCTGGTGGCCACGGTTGGCGAGGAGTCTGGTGAATATGGGGCCGCCCAGTTGACCGATGCCGGCTGGGTTAACGACCTGAGTGCGATGGTAATTTGCGAGCCGTCCGACGGGATGAAACAGATCCAATACACCAGCAAGGGGATTGTCGATTACTACGTCACTTCCAAGGGGAAGGCGGCCCATTCCTCCAAACCCGAGCAGGGTGAAGACGCGATCGCCCACTTGCTAGAGTTTGCTACCGCGGTTCAGGCCCGTTTGGCTAAGTTAGACAGGGTTGATCCGGTTTTAGGCAGGCTGACTAGCTTAATCACCACCATTAAGGGGGGCGAACAAATTAACTCGGTCCCGTCCTTTGCTGAATTATCCGGCAACATCCGGACGATCCCAGGCTACACCAATCAGGTTATCTTTAGTATTATCGACGGTCTGATTGAAGAACTCAATCAGCGGCCGGGCTACCAGCTCAGTGTTCGCTACAGCTATCCGGAAGAACCGATGCCAGGGCAGGCCGATAGCCCGTTGATCAAACAGCTTCAAAAGATTAGCCAGGAGGTCTTCGGCCGGCCGCTTACGCCAGTAGGGGGGACGGGGGCTAGTGACGGCTCCGAATTTATTCGTGCTAAGGCGGCGTTTCCCATTGTGATGGTGGGACCGGGCAGCGACAGCCAGCACCAGCCCAATGAGTGGGTAAGCCTGGCGGTTTATCACCAGGCGATTAGATTCTACCAAAGGTTTATTCAGGATTATTTTGCCTAACTTTCGTAAAGTAAGCGCTATGCATAAAATTGCAACGCCCTGACCATCGTTATTTAAAATGATTAAGGGCTTAAACCTTGCTTTTTTAATTAAGCCGTTCGTGATAATATTAATTAGTAAATCTGATTGAACTAAAGGAGACTGCGATGTTAAAAACTGTTCTTCTTGGGCCCGCCTACACTGCGCCGGAGTCCAATCACGTTACCTACCTTGCTGATGCCCTGATTGAAATTGACCAGGACGGCAAAATTACTGCTGTTTTAACCCCGGATGAGCCCGGCTACCAAGAGCACCTGAGGGAAGCCAAGGAAGCCGGTCTTTTGCACGAGCTGATTCCTGGCCAGGTGATTGTACCCGGCTTTGTCGACCTGCATATTCACGCCCCGCAGTGGCCCCAGGCCGGCCACGCCCTCGATAAGCCCCTGGCCGACTGGTTAAACGACGATACCTTTCCCTTGGAAGCCAAGTATGAAGACCTTGAGTATGCCCAAACCATCTACCATGACCTAGTCCACACCTTATTGGCTAATGGGACCACGACGGCGTTGTTCTTTGGGACCATTCACACCGAGGCCAACCTGGTCTTGGCCCGGGAATGCATGGATCAGGGCCTGCGGAGTGCAATTGGCCGGGTGGCAATGGATAACCCTGACCAAACCCCAGCTTACTACCGTGATGAGAGCAGCCAGGAGGCGGTAGCCGAAACCGAGCGCTTTATCCAGGCCCTAGAGTTCTTGGGCCAAGGTGAACCGCTGGCTCCGCTTCCAGTCATCACCCCGCGGTTTGTGCCATCTTGTTCCGATGGTACACTAGCCGGATTGGGGCGCTTGGCCAAGAAATACGACCTACCGGTGCAATCCCACGTCTCAGAGAGCAACTGGGAGCACCAGTACGCGATTGACCGCTTTGGCCTGCACGATGCCGAAGTGTTAGATAAGTTTGGCCTGCTGACTGCTAAAACGGTCCTGGCTCATGGCACCCAGTTGACTGATCATGATGCTAATTTACTAAGGGAAAGGGGAGTGGCCATTGCCCACTGCCCAATCTCAAATGCCTACTTTGGTAACGGCGTTCTGCCCGTCAACCAGCTGCTTAAAAATGGCAACCAATTGGGGCTGGGAAGTGACATTTCTGGCGGCTATTCGCCAAGCCTGTATGATAACATCCGCCACGCTGTCGCCCTGTCCCAGGTCCGGACCGATGGGGTGGCTAATGACGACCAGGGGAAGCCGGACTCACGAATTTCGGTTCAAACCGCCTTTTACCTCGCCACCAAGGGAGGCGCGCAGGCGCTGAACCTACCAGTTGGGGCGGTGGAAGCCGGCTGTCAGGCTGACCTTCAAATCCTGACCGACCCGCACCCCTGGCCAAAAGAGAGTCCGCTCGATCGTTTCGAGCGCCTCATGTACCAAGCGACCCGCGCGGTCGTGACTGCCGTAATGGTTAACGGCGACCTTGTTTATCAAGTTCGCGATTAAAGAGGAGAGAAATTGAAAATGGAAAAAGAAGAGATTAACCGCCGCTTACACAAGGCCAAGATGATTGGTAATACCGCCACGGTGGCCTGCCTAGTGATGTACGTTTCCTACATCCAGCAGATTATTTCTAACTTTAGCGGCCACCCGGTTTCACCGTTACAACCAATTTGTGCCGCCATTAACGCCATTCTCTGGGTAGCTTACGGGTGGATCAAACCCCAAAAGGATTGGCCCGTCATCATCGCCAACTTCCCGGGAATCATCTTTGGGATTTTGACTTTCATAACCGTGTATATCCACTAATTAAACCCCCTGCGTTTTTAGCGCAGGGGTTTCATTTTAGTTCCTAATTATAAATAGGGGGCTGTGACGAAACTGTCACAGCCCCTGTGGTGAAAATCTCACTGATAAGGTTAAGCGGGTCCTAATCAATAGCTAAAATAGAACCTAACTAAGCGAGCTTTAGTAAATAAGTGATAGGGCAACTGCGTTCTTAGCCCAACGACGGATGAAGTTAAAGAATTGTTTACTTATTTACGTAAATCTCTTTCCTTAAAGAAGATTGATATAATTATAATATTATTCTAATTTTTATCAAGTGCTTTTCGAAAATTTAGCCAGATTAAGTTGATTGTTAAGTGCGCTAACTTGCCTTCCCGGTTAGAATTTGATAAATTAAACCAAACTTACAAAAAGATGAGATAGCGAGGGGTGTACAATGTTTAGTCGAATTGGTCAGGCCATCTTTGATCACCAGGCACTTTTGGAGGCATCCAATTTTAAGATGGGCTTAGAAATTGAAATGCAGCGAGTAGATGAAACAGGTCACCTGAGCCAGGAGCCCTACCCGGCAGCGGTGGGTGATGAAAAGGAAAATCCGTGGATTACCAATGACTTTTTGGAGACGATGTCTGAGATTGTAACCCCGCCGGCCGGTAACGCCACCGATGCCATTCACTACCTGTACAGTATCAATACCGCCTTGCGAATTGCGTTGGCACCAGGCGAGCTTTTGTGGCCGCTTTCGATGCCACCGATCCTACCTAAGGACCGGTCAAAGGTTCCGATCGC
>NZ_BCAH01000029.1 GCF_001293735.1 Limosilactobacillus gorillae
CGGGATTAACGGAATTTTGGGAGTACCTTTAGCAGAATTAAAAAAACGCGGAGGACTCTCAAATACGTCAACAACAGTTATTGAAACCACCGACCAAGTGCACTTTAACCTGGTTAAATGGAATGACACATCGTATTTGCACCGTAGCAAAGCAGATCCAACGGACACGGTATAACGGGGTGAAATAGTAATGGAAAAAGAAGCAAAGCAACAAGAAGTCCAAAAGCGTCAATCAGAACAACTTGTGCACCAATTAGTTGCTGCTATCGACGCAGACCCAAACAAGTTCAATAATTACTACGAGTTGGGCTCACTCTTAACCCGCCTTCACGATTATGAGCAGGCAGAAGAACTTTTCTTAAAGGCACTAGGACTGTTTGAAACTCGTGGGGATGAACGGGCAGTGACCTTCTTGAAGTATGGGCTGGGGAATCTGTATTACGAGGTTGACCAGGTTGATAAGGCCATTGAATACTATAACCAGATCGAAGATGAGAAGATGAAGGCCGATGCCTATCTGATGCTAGCCCAGTCCTACGTTAAAAAGGGTCAGTATAAGCAGGCCGTGATGTACGGTTTAACTGCCCATGAACTAGAAGAAAATGACCCGGAAATCAGTCAGGTCTTAGGTGATGCCCTTCTGGCGCTCGGTGAATTTACCCAGGCCAAGAAGTACTATGACCGGATTTTAGTTCGCCACCCGGGGCGGGCGGATACCCAATTCAACCGTGGACTGGTGGCCATGGCACTTGGAGAACCCTACCAGGGCTTTTTGGAACAAGCACAACAACTAAATCCGGATTACTATAAGAAGAGCGAAAAGCGGATTGCTGAGATTGAAAAAACCTTACAGGAGTTGGGCGATAAGGGGGATCGCTAAATGGTGTATCGGGATTATACCCAGCCAGTAATCCATGATGAAAAGGTCCAAGAGACGGGACCAACCCATTTTACGGGGCGGGTGCGAAAAGTTATCTTTTCCAACCCGCCCTTTGGTATTCTGGCGGTGACGGTGTTGACTGCAGCCTTTGATTGGGACACGGAGGAGATCACCGTTAAGGGGAATGTTGGTGAGATCAATGAGGGCGATGAGTTTGAATTCGAAGGGCAAGTTGTCAACAATTCCCGTTATGGTTTTGAGTTTGACTTTACGGGTTTTCGCCACCAACTTCCCCACGATCAAAGTGAATTAGCCGCCTTTTTGAAGAAGAACAAGGTGGAGGTCAGCGATCAAAAGCAGGTGGCCAAGTGTATTTATGACGCCCTGGGTGAGCAGGCGATGAGCACCTTGATCGGGGATGCAGATGCTGTTGAATTGGTCGGCGGCCTTACGGAAGACGACATGGACAAGCTCAGGACCTTTTTTAAACGTCTTGTTAAGGATGATCAATCTAGCAAGGCAAATCGACGTTTGATGCAACTGGGCTTTTCGGCCTGGATGATCCGTCGGCTGCAGGATCATTACCAGGGGCGGATCTTAAAGATCTTAGATGAAAATATCTATCAGGTTGTGGCCGACTACGAGCAGCTGGGAATTGGCTTTCGCCAGATTGATGAAGCGGCCCGCCAATACCAGGGGGTGGCAATTGATGATCCACGTCGCATTGATGGGGCCCTATTATTTGCTGCCTTTTCCCTGGTTACCGAGAACTCCGGCTCTTTTGTATCCCCTGACTTACTCTTGAACCGAGCTAAGAGTCTCTTGAGTCAGGGCGCTGCAACGGTCGACCAGAAGATGCTGACCTCGCGGTTGGGAATTTTACTGACGCAAAAGAAGCTTTATCAGGAGCCAGAAACAGGAATCTACCCGGCCCTTTTTTACCACGCCGAAAACCTGATTGTCAGCCGCCTTCACCAGATGATGGCTATGGCCCCCAAGCAAAGTGACAAACAAAAGAGGCGGATTGAAAAGATTGTTGATCGGGTGGCCAAGGAGCAGAACGTTGATTATGATGATCAGCAACGTACCGCTATCCAGATGGCCCTTGAATCACCAGTGGTACTTTTAACCGGGGGACCAGGGACCGGAAAGACAACAATTTTAAACGGAATTGTTCGGGCCTACCAGCTCCTGTTAAAAAAAGAGGGGGTTAAGGGCCATACGTGGAGCGACGGTGAGCAGGTTCAGCTTGTGGCCCCGACTGGGCGAGCAGCTAAGCAGGCCCGCCAGGCGATCACTGGCGAAGGCGTTGCTGCATCGACGATCCATCATTTTTTGGGGATTGCGACCGATAACGCCGCTGCTAAGCTAATTGAAAAGCCAGCGCCCTTAGAAAATAAAGGCCAAATGCTTGTGATCGATGAGATGTCAATGACCTCTACCCTGTTGATGGGGGGATTGATGGCCGTTATTCCAAGTAATATTCACCTGGTCTTGGTGGGGGACTTCGACCAGCTTCCTTCGGTCGGCCCTGGTCAGGTCTTTCGTGACCTCTTGGAGTCGAACTGTCTACCTCAGGTTCGTTTGGAACGAATCTACCGTCAGGATACTGACTCATCCTTAATTCCCTTGGCTCAGCGGATCAATAAGGGGGACGTTGATGAATCCTTTATTGCCCCAAGTCCGGCAACCAAGTACCCAAAGCGTATCTTCGTAACGACCCCGGCTCAGAATGTTCCTGCCCGGGTTGGCCAGCTGGTGGATGCTTACCTAAATGGCCATGATTTAGATATTCAAGATATTCAGATTTTGACCCCCCTCCGGCGGCACCGCGACATGCTTAATAGCTACCTGCAAGAGCATTTGAACCCGACAAGTTTAAATCCAGCTACTTACCGGCTACGTAGCCGTGAGCTACGGGTTGG
>NZ_BCAH01000030.1 GCF_001293735.1 Limosilactobacillus gorillae
GCAAAAAGAAAGGGAAAAGGCCAAAAAAAGAAGCACCGTAGGTGCTTAAGTGGGGGCTTTCCTCCCATCACTAAAGTGACGGGTATCCAGCCCATAATATATCAATGAAAGTAAAGAACGGGACCGCTAATTGCGATCCCGTTCAAATAGTTTACAGATACTTCTTTAGGGTATCTTCGATCTGGTCCTTGGTGTGCAGACCAATCAGCTTATCAACGACCTGACCGTCCTTTTTAACCAGCAGAGTTGGAATACTCATCACACCAAAGGCGGCAGCTGTAGCTTGGTTAGCGTCAACGTCAAGTTTATTAACCGTAACTTGGCCGTCCATTTCTTCAGCAACGGTTTCAACAATCGGGGATTGCATCCGGCACGGGCCACACCAGCTTGCCCAGAAGTCGGTCAAAACGACCCCGGTGTTGGTGTCTTGTTCAAAGGTTGCGTCAGTGGTATCAGTTACTGCCATGTTAAAGGCCTCCTTGATTTGTTCTTGTGCTTAGTTTACCAGAGTTATTCAAACGTTACCAAGAATAATGCTTACTATTTGTTAGTTTATTTTTAAAGTAACGCGCCCTTATAATGGAGCTATTAATGCTACGAAAGGTTTGATTACATGTCCCTCGCCCAATTAGCTAGCCAAATCACCGTTATCTTCTTATTGATGCTGCTTGGGGCGCTGGCCCAGCGGCTCGGCTACCTGTCTTCAACCACCATCAATGACTTAACCAACCTGGCTCTCTACTTCCTGAGTCCCCTAGTGATCATCAAGGCCTTCTTGGCCCCCTTCTCACTGGGGCGCCTCCGGCTCTTCTTTCTGACCTTGCTGGGGGTGGCCCTCACCTACCTGGTAACAATTGCGGTTGCCAAGTTAGCCTTTATCAGAGTTAAGGACCACAACCTGCGTCGGATCGCTAAGTACGGATCGGTATACTCCAACAACGGCTTTATGGGGCTCCCGCTGGCCCAGGCCCTCTTTGGTAACCTGGGTGTCTTTTACGGGGTTGTCTCAATGGTCGGCTTCAACGCCTTCACCTGGACCCACGGGGTTGCGATGTTTAAGCACCAAGCCACCACCCCGCTATCCCGGCTCAAGGAGGTCTTGAAAAATCCTAATTTGATCGCTATTGGACTGGGGCTGATCATTTTTATTAGCCAGCTAAAGGTCCCCAGCGTTGTGACTAGTTTTTTAGGTTACGCTAGCAATGCCTTCACGCCCCTGTCAATGATCATCATTGGCTCTAACCTGGCCCAGATTAAAAAAGATGACCTCAACTTACCACCAGTTCTTTGGGCCACCATTTTCTTGCGCAACCTGGCCTTTCCAACGATTGCGATCGTAATCTTAAAGTTGCTGGGAATCGGCGGGGTCCCGTTGATGACGACCGTCATCCTGGCCGCCTGCCCAGTTGCGGGCCTAGTAGTCCTCTTTACTCTCCAGGCCAAGGGTGATGCCCGCCCGGCCACGGTTGTAATGAGTGTGTCGACCTTGTTAAGCCTGATCACCATCCCGCTGGTCTTCTCCTTGCTCCGCCTCTTTTGACGACGCAATCGCTTCTGTTGTACCCTCCTTTTGAACACCCCTTCCGGCTAGCTTTAGGCGCTCGAGTTCAACCGTGAGCTCCATAATCCGACGTTCTTCTTTAACCCGCTTGGTCTTTTCCCTGGTGACTCGCTCGACCACCTTCGTTACTAGTTCGTAGACCATAAAGGTAACAATAAAGACAACGCCAAAAACGTATTCGTTCATCTTGCTTCCCCCTTTTGCTCCATTATACACACAAAGCCCCGCCACGGTCGGTTTAACCTGTGGTGGGGCTTTTAGTTTAGTTTTACCACCCGAGTTCCTCGGCATTCTTCGGGAGGGCTAGCTTACCGGCGGCTAATTCTGAAAAGGCCTGATCGATAATGGCAAAGGCCTTTGCTAGCTGTGCTTCTGTGATTACCAACGGTGGCTGGAAACGAAGAATATTACCACGCAGACTGATGATGATGGCCCCCAGTTCAAAGATCCGGTACATCAGTTTAGTAGTGGCCTCGATATCACCTTTACCGGTCGCCGGGTTGACGATGCTAATTCCACCGTTAAGTCCGTACATCCGGGTGTCGCCAATGAAGTCATATTTGGCCTGCTCCTGTTCAAAGAAGTCCTTGGCCTTCTGTCCTAATTTGGCAGAACGCTCAACCAGGTGTTCTTCCTCAATCACGTCCAGGGTGGCATTAGCCGCCGCGGCCGTGACCGGGTTGCCGGCAGTCGTATAAGTGTTGGCCGCGGGGCCGAGGGACTCCATGATCTCCTTGCGACCAACCACGGCACTCAACGGCATCCCTGAGGCTAGTGATTTTCCGACCGACATCAGGTCCGGTTCGATCCCCGGGAAGTTTTGAATTGACCACCACTTTCCGGTTCGGCCCAGGCCCTGGTTAACCTCATCGATGGCAAAGAGGATCCCGTTTTGCTTGGCAAAGCGATAAACCTTCTCCATGTATGCCGGTGGGGTTTTGATGATTCCCCCGTCCCCCTGGATTGGTTCAATCAGGATCGCCGCTACTTCTTCAGCGGGGAGGTAAGTCTCAAAGGGTTGCATAAAGGCAGCAAAGAGGCGGTCAACAAACTCCTCTTCGCTCTCCTTTTCCAACTTGTCCCACGGGCTTGGGAAGGGAACCTTAACCACGCCGGGCAGCAACGGTCCCATCTTACGGCTCATGTTTAAAGTCACCCCGGAGGCCGTCATCGATCCGTAGGTTGACCCATGGTAAGCTCCAGTAAAGGAAACAATATATTGGCGTCCGGTGTAGGCCCGGGCAAACTTGATGATTGCATCATTGGCATCAGAGCCGGAGTTTCCCCAGCCAACCTCCACCGGCCCGCTTATTGGGGCCAAAGCCGCCAGACGCGGTGCCAGGCGGGCGGCCTGACTATTGGCAAAGTAAGCTGGTGTGTATTGAATCAACTTAGCCGCCTGGTCTTGAATCGCCTTGACAACCCTCGGGTGGGCGTGGCCAGTGTTGGTCGAACTGGCACTGGCCAAGAGGTCAATGTATTCGTTGCCATCCACGTCGGTAATTAGGGCGCCTTGGCCTTTATCAATCACAATGTCATAATACTTGATTCGAGCCGCCGATGAATACGCTTGTTCTTCGGCAGCAAGGATCTGCTGGTTACTGTTTTTCTCCTCCATGATCAACGTCTCCCTTCTTGGCTAGAAATGAGTGACGAATTCCATAAGCGAAGTAAATGACTAATCCTAAAACAAACCATGCCCCGGCGTAGAGCTTTGCCTGAATATCTAAGCCCATAAACACGAAGAGGGCAGCTAAAAATCCTAACGCTGGCATCACTGGGTAAAACGGCATCTTAAAAGCCGGATCCGGAATATCCTTGCCTTCCCGTGGTCGCAAAGCATAAATCCCTAGTGATACGAACATAAAGGCAATTAGGGTCCCGGCGGAAATCAGCTGGGATAAGAAGGCAAACGGGAAGACAGCTCCGATCACGATGGCAATAATCGTCAAGGTCCAGAGGGCCCGGTTTGGCCGCTGGTTCTTATCCAGGCCTCCCAGCCACTTCGGTAGCATGCCATCACGACCGAAGGAGTAGATCAGCCGGGAGCCAGCCATACTCATCCCGATCAAGGCGGTGAACATCCCAATTACGGCGATCGTTTGAACGACCGTGGCAACCCCACCATGGCCGGCAGAACGCAATGCTAACCCAACTGGTTCGGCAGAGTTAGCGTACTTTTGGTACGGAACCATCCCGATCAAGACAAGACTAACGGCAACGAACAGGACAACGGCCGCCGCTAAGGAACCAAGGATCCCACGCGGCATCGTCTTTTGTGGTTCCACCGCTTCGGCGGAGTTAGCAGCGATCGAGTCAAACCCAATGTATGACAAGAAGATCATTGAAACCCCAGCGTAAATCCCTTGCCAGCCCCCAAACGCACCGTTAGCCGTTTCACGGTACTTTGGAATGAAGGGAACGAAATTAGAAGCCTTAACGGCAAAGAGCCCAACAACAATAAATAAAAGAATGGCGAAGACCTTCAGGATAACCAGGATGTTTTCCACCCGGGCCGCCTGCGAAGCTCCCATTGAAATTAAAACCGCTACGATGGCGATGACTAAGACGGAGATGATATCAACGACCCCGCCATCGGTCCCAAAGGCGTTGGACAAGGAGTTGGGCAACGTGATCCCTAATGGGGTTAGAAGTCCGCGTAAGTTGGCTGACAACCCAGAACCAACGAAGGCCAAGGCGATGAAGTATTCTGCCAACAGGGCCCAGCCGGCGATCCAGCCGAAGAATTCCCCGAAGACAACGTTAATCCAAGAATAGGCGGAACCGGCAAAGGGCATTGCTGCCGCCATTTCGGCATAGGCAAAAGCTACCAGACCGGCCACGATTGCTGCGACAATGAACGAGATTGCCACCGCTGGACCAGTGTGCATGGCAGCCACTTCCCCCGGAAGCGTAAAGATGGAGGTCGACACGATCGTCCCGATCCCCAAGGCTAAGAAGTCCCGCACCCGTAATGATCGGACCAGGTGGGCGTCCTTATTAGCGTATACTTGCGGATCTTCCTTCCGCGTGATGGTTTTCCAAAAACTCAAAGGTTATACCTCCCGTAACAATTAGATCTTAATTAAAATCATAAGAAAAGTTTAACTCATTTTATCAACCTGGCAACCCTTCGTCAATGTTTGTTAGTTGATTTATTAGAGTTCTCTTAGAACGGCGTATGGTTACTCCCCTCAAGCTAGCCATCCCTACCAAACAGTAGCAAAGAGGGTCCGCCTTTACCTATGATATTAACACTTTTAGATTTAATGTATACTAAAATACCCCCGACCAACCAATGTTGCGGGGGTTGCCGTATTATTTAAACTGTTGGCCCAGTATCGAGGCTTCCTTAACATGCTGTTGTAACTTCTCGTCGTTCCAGGCACCACTGGCTAAGACGCTCCCGGCCGGCTGCCAGCGCATATAGTCTAATAGCTGTTGGAAGTAGAGGTTTAGTGAGGCAAAGGCATCGTCATCGCCATACCCGGAGACCAAGGTAACGGCCTGCTTGCCGCCATGGAGCTCATGATTATATGCGTAGAAGCGGTCAATGATCGCCTTTAAGGCAGCGTTAACCCCGTAGTAGTACAAAGAAGTGACTAGGACTACCAGGTCGGCGTCGATCAACTTGGGCAAAACCTCATTTTCGACCACATCATCTGGGTGGAGAGCTACTTCCATTCCAGCGTGGTCATCCTCTAGTTGTAGGAGACTAAATTCGTTAACCCGACGGCCGGCGTCAAAGCGGTAAACCTCGTTACCATTTTGGACGACCGTTTCTTCAAAGGCGTCGGCCAGCTGTTCGGACGTTCCTGGGTGGTGTGGGCTCCCGGTTAAGATAACAATCTTCATGGTGCCTTCCCCCTTTTTAGTTATTGCCAACAGTATATAAGTGATCAGTCAAAATTAGAAATGCTCACTCTGAATAAGATTTGATTCAGTTTAGCTTTGACGGGCCTCACTGAGGGCTCGGTAAAAGTCGGGGAGGTCGCGGTCAAGGCGCAGGAGCTTGCCAGCCCGATTAGTGAAGCAATGCTCGGATGTCCCCTCGCACACTAGTTGGTCATTCAACTCCATTCGGTAGGCCAGGGTCAACCGGACCCGGTCCAGATCGGCCACCTTGGTTGTGATCACCACCTGGTCGCTGAAGGTTGTCGAACGCTTGTAGCGGCAGTTGACGGAGACGACTGGCGAAATGATCCCAGTCGCCTCAATTTTGGCGTAGTCCCAGCCGATGGCGGCTAAGAAATGGGTCCGGGCCTCCTCCATCCAGCGAACGTAGTTGGAGTGGTGGGTGATGCCCATACGATCAGTCTCATAATACTGAACGGTATGGGTATAAACCGTCCCAGCGGTCGGGAAGACCACCTTGGCTAAGTCGACGTCTTGAAGCTTTGCCAGCACTGGCATCGCAGCCGCTAGCCAGTTCCGAGCTGCTAATTGCTTAGGCGTCCCCCACACCAGGCTATCATGGGCGATTGCAGTCGTATCCCCCTTCAACTTGGCATAAAAGACCTGCATGTGGACCTCACCCCATTCATAAAGGTGAACCACGGTCGGCAGAACCCGCTCGCCGATCAAGGCCGGCGCCCCGAGTTCTTCTTCAAGCTCCCGCTTGAGGGCAGCTCGAGGGTCCTCACCAGGGTTGATCTTCCCCCCAGGAAGCTCCCAAAAACCTTCACCCAACCGGCCACTTTCCCGGCGGCCGGCTAGCATCTGATCGCCCTTAATTACCACCGCTGCAACCACGTTGATCCGCTCTGTCATTCCAATTCCTTCTTTCTATTTTGGCTGGTTATTTCCCGGGAAATAACCGCCGTTTTCCACCTACTTTCTTCTATAATAAGCTTAAATGGCATGGTGGTCATTCAAATGGTAGAAAAATTTGAAACCCCACTTACCACTTAATCAAACAGGTATTAATAATAAGGGCCCTTATTACACTAATCGTCATGCTGGGATAGCAGGTGCTTAGCAACTTCAATCTGGTGACGGACTTGGGTAAAGCCAGTGCCGCCCAGCGAATTACGCCGTTCAACGGCCACCTTGGACTGAAGGTCATGGTAGACATCCTCGCCAATTGCCGGGTCGATCTCTTGATACTTAGCTAGTGGGATCTCCTGCAGGGTCGTTCCGGTCTTAAGCCCCTCCAAGACCAATTGACCGACAATGGCATGGGCCTGGCGGAAGGGAACGCCCTTAGTAGCTAGGTAATCGGCTAGCTCGGTGGCATTGGAAAAGTCCCGTTCGGTAGCCTGGGCCATCTTCGCCTTGTTGACGCGAGCGGTTGCCAGCATCCCGGTCATCACCTTCAGGCTTGGCATGATTGTCTTAACGGCATCAAAGAGCCCTTCCTTATCTTCTTGGAGGTCCTTATTGTAGGCCAAGGGTAGCCCCTTAATGGTGGTCAAAAGCCCCAGCAAGTGGCCGTTTATCCGACCGGTTTTCCCCCGAACCAGTTCGGCCATATCCGGATTCTTCTTTTGGGGCATGATTGAGCTGCCCGTGGCATACTGATCGTCAAGCTCCAGGTAACCAAATTCATAGGAACACCACAGGATGATCTCCTCGCACAATCGCGACAGGTGGGTCATCAAGATAGCAGCATTAGCCAGGAACTCAAGTACAAAGTCCCGGTCCGACACTGCATCCAAGGAATTAGCGTAGGGGGCCTGAAAGTCCAGAAGCTGGGCGGTCAGCTTCCGGTCAATTGGAAAGGTCGTCCCGGCCAGGGCGGCCGCCCCCAGGGGCATCAGATCGGTGTGATGCTTGTTGAATTCAAAGCGCTCAACATCCCGCTGAAGCATCTGAAAATAGGCCATCAGGTAGTGGCCGTACGAAATCGGCTGGGCGTGCTGTAAATGAGTATAGCCAGGCATGATCGTCTCCACGTTTTCTTCCGCCTTTTCAACCAGCACCCTTTGTAAATCCCTGATCGCCCAGATTACGTGGGGAAGGCGGTGTTTGACGTAGAGGTGTAAATCAGTGGCAACTTGATCGTTACGGCTCCTGGCGGTGTGCAACTTACCGGCGACCGGGCCGATTTCTTTGGTCAAGAGAGCCTCTAAGTTCATGTGAATATCTTCGTTTTCAACCGTAAACGTGAGCTCCCCTGCTTCAAGTTGTTTCTGGAGTTTTCTTAGGCCGGCGATAATTTGATCGGCATCACTCGCCGACAGGATCTTAGTCTTTTTTAGCATTGTCACGTGAGCCAAGGACCCCTCTAAATCTTCCTCGGCCATCTGCTGATCAAAGGTGATTGAGGCCCCAAATTCCTCCACCCACTTAGCACCGGTTGCTTCAAAGCGGCCGCCCCACATTCTCTTCACGGCCATTAGTTTGCTCCCCCTTGTAGCTCCAGCTGCTCACCGGCACTGGTTGTCGCTTTATCCCGTTGGTGAACCTGAGCGTAGACCTGGGTTGGTAAGCCGTAAAGCTTGATAAAACCAGCCGCGGCCGCGGAATCAAAGGAATCGGCCACGGTGTAAGTAGCCAAGTTTTCATCATACAAGGAGTTCGGTGACTTCCGCCCCTCGCAAACGACGTTACCCTTAAAGAGCTTGACCCGTACCGTTCCGTTAACATCCTTTTGACTTTCCCTTAAGAAGGCCAAAAGCGCGGACATCAGTGGGGTGAACCACTGGGCGTTATAGACCATGTCGGCAATTTGCTTTTCGATCACCGGTTTAAAGTGTGCCAAGGACCGCTCTAAGGTAATGTCTTCAATGTCCTTGTGGGCGGCCAGAAGAACCGTGGCGGCTGGGCATTCGTAGATTTCACGTGACTTGATCCCAATTAGCCGGTTTTCAACATGGTCAATCCGGCCAATTCCGTGCTTACCGGCTAGCTTGTCCAGGGTCATGATCAGGTTGGCCAGGGTCATTGCTTCGCCGTTAAGTTTAGTTGGAACCCCCTGTTCAAAGGTCAGTTCGATCACGTCGGCCTCGTCTGGAGCGTCTTCTAAGGCTACCGTCCGGTCGTAGGCATCAGCCGGGGCACTAGCCCATGGGTCTTCTAAGATTCCACACTCATTAGCCCGCCCCCAGAGGTTCTCATCAATTGAGTAGGGACTTTGTTTATCAATCGGCACCGGAATGCCGTTTTCCTTAGCGTAGTCGATTTCCTCTTCCCGTGCCCAGTGAACCTCCCTGATTGGATCCTCGATCTTCATCATTGGTGCCAGGGCACGAATGCCAACCTCAAACCGAATTTGATCATTCCCCTTACCAGTGCAGCCATGGGCAATGGCGGTAGCGTTGTTTTGCTTGGCAACCTCAACCAGCTTCTTGACAATTAGTGGCCGCGAAAGCGCTGAAACAAGCGGGTATTTATTCTCATACATCGCGTGAGCCTGCAGAGCGGGAAGGCAGTACTCACTTGCAAATTCTTCCTTCGCGTCAATTACGATCGATTTAACGGCGCCGACCTTTAACCCTTTGGCCTTGATAGCTTCCAGATCTTTCCCCTCACCAACATCAATGCAGCAGGCAATCACGTCGTAACCCTTATTTTTCAACCAGGCAATCTCCACCGAGGTATCCAATCCCCCTGAGTATGCTAAAACAACTTTTTCCTTGGCCATGCGCTCGTCCTCTCTTTCACTTGATAATTAATTGTGACCAAGCAT
Organism: Limosilactobacillus gorillae; assembly: GCF_001293735.1. Classification (GTDB taxonomy): domain Bacteria; phylum Bacillota; class Bacilli; order Lactobacillales; family Lactobacillaceae; genus Limosilactobacillus; species Limosilactobacillus gorillae. The sequence goes on from NZ_BCAH01000030.1 coordinate 9,192, forward strand.
ACGCCTTTTTTGCATGAAAATCAAAATAAAATGCAAAAAAATTTAAAAAACAAGCATAATAAGCACACTTTATGCAAGCAGCATTAATAATAAAAACGACCGCCCACGCCGGGACGGCCGTTTTTCATTCATCATTAAATTGGTAACGCAAGCTTTGATCGGTGCGGACCTGATGATCAACCACCAGCGGATGAGGGGCCAAGCGCCCGTTCTCCCAGGTGGTGCACCAAACAGGTTGGGAGTAAGCAGTTTTGTTTTCGACCACAATTCGGTAGATCCCAGCTGCTAGGCGTCCCCGGTACTCAACCAGGCTCCCCTGACCGGTTAAGGCGAGCCATTTCCCCTGGGGGGTAACTAACCAGATCCGGACGCGACTGACCCTGGGTCGCCAGACTCGAGCACGTGTCACAGCGTGGTTGAGGGTGACAGCCTGGCTTAGTCGGTGCTTAGGGGCCAGCTCAACCGGACGCTCGTGATACTGAATTGAAAGTGCGCTCTGTTGAGTGGCAACGCAAATTGAGTTAGGCACGGCGGTGTTAATTAACATTAGCAACGCCCCAACTGCTCCCACTAGCGGCCACCAGGCTAGGGACCTGGATGGACGAGCAGGCAGACTGGCCACCCCGATCAAAAACGGGATCAGCGCCAGACCATAGCGGTCCTCAACCTCCCACAAGAAAACCTCAAATGCTACCAGGCCGACCGCCCAGACGACCAGCAGCACGGCCCTTGGCTCCGTCAGGCGTGCCAAGATTATTTTCCTTAAGGCTAAGGCCAAGAGAAGCAACCAATCAAACTGAAGTAAGAATTTTTGGAACTGCCCTAAGATCCTAGCGTGGGCGAGATAGTGAGCAGGAGCCACCTGAACCCCAGCTCGGTACTCGATAGGGACGTGGCGTTCGTTCGTCAGATTGGTTAACTTCCTCCCCCACTGGGCCAAAATACCACCTGGTCCCAGCTCACGGAGCTGATTAACCAGGGCATGCGTCACGTATTCTTGCCGAGTTGTTACGTTGGGAAGGGTCTCCTCTTTTTCTACCACCCGGCTGTTGTACTGACCGCCGGTTTCCTTTAGATAGGACATGTAAATCCAAGAGGTGGCTGGCAGCCGGTAGCGGTCGTGGTTCTGATAGTGACCAAGGCTCAAGAGGGCACCCTTAACTGGGACGGTCAAGGCAACGGCCACTAAGACCGTAACTACCGGGCTGATTAGTTGCTTTTGCCAACCCCGGCCGACCAGCAGGAAGGTCAATAAAAGCGCCGGCACTAGGACAATCAAGCTGGGCTTAATCAGCTGACCTAACAGGCTAGCAAGGCCAAGTACCACCAGACTCCCCCAGTGTGGCTTCATCAAGTAAGCCTGCCAAGCGACGATAATCACCGCGATCGCTAGGAGATTAGGTAAGTCGCTGTAGGGTACCTGCAAAAAATTAGTGTAGGTAACCGGGTTAATCGTCAACTACGCACCGAAT
>NZ_BCAH01000031.1 GCF_001293735.1 Limosilactobacillus gorillae
TTAATCGGTGGTAGTTGACAATTCTTTTCACTTTCCACGTGAACTTTCTTTTTTTGTAGACTAGCGTACTGCTTTTTAGTAACTGATTCGTAGGCTTCCTCTTTAAAGGGCGTTCGTGGCTGGAATGATAACTTGCTTACTATCATCTAAATCACGATGAGCACTGAGTTGAACAGTTCTATTAGTAGAAGCATGTGGGATTTCAATTGTTGCTACTCCATTTTTAACCTTAACCGATTTAATTACACCATTTCCAATGCGATAATATATACGTTTACGTGAGGTGCGTACGTTGATTTCATTATAGTTACCGTCGGTGGATACCTTAATTTTCTTGATATGGGAGCGATCAGCTAATAGCATACCAGCGAATACAATGGCTCCGAGTCCTACTACTTTTTTCATGGTTGTTCTTTTCATGACTATCCTCCTTGTCTTAACTAGATAAGCAACGTATTATACTTCTATTTTAACCTAATTTAGTTGAACTAAAACTATATAATTAACTCCCGACTTGCAAAGCGAGCCGGGAGTTTTTTTATGCCATAACTATGGAAAGCCCCTAGCTTGCATAACAGTAACTAGGGGCTTTAACTATATCAATTTTGTTCAATGGCAATTGATAGAAAGCTATGTGCACCAACTTCAAAATTTCGTGAGGTTCTCAAGTTTTCCTAGATTTTATCAAAAATGAGGCGGGCGGGAATCGAACCCGCAACCTTTGGTTTAGAAGACCAATGCTCTATCCGGTTGAGCTACCGCCCCAGACTACATTAGTATAAAGAACGGGATAGGGCTTGTCAATTTCTTACCCGAAAAGCGTTGAAATAATAGTCAAGTATTTAAAGTAAGCGTTTGACGACAACTTATATTGAACATATAATAGGTAGTAAGAATAGAGAAAGAATACTTCATACCTGAAGGTACCGTATTGTGTCAAGGTTCTTGAATGGGGGTTATAAGATGACAGTCATTAAGCAAGATCCGCGGGTTGTTAAAACGCAAACCAATTTACGACGTGCATTGGTCTACCTAATGCAGCATGAAAAACTAGAAAACATTTCCGTTCAAAAAATTACCAAGACAGCCAATATCACACGGGGAACCTTTTATCTCCACTACCGGGATAAACAAGATTTTGTGGAGGCAGCAATGAATGGGATTATCGACCAGTTGTTCGAACACGTCCTAGAAAAGGGTACTCCCCGAGAAGTAACTAACGGCACTACTCTCCAGACCATGAGCATTAGTGAAACCTTTTCCTATATTGAAAAGAATGCGGATGTCTTTACCGTTTTGCTCAGCGGCCAACAAAATCGTTACTTTTACCAGCAACTGTACAATCGGCTGATGGAGGTGATTACTAATTATGCTAAGGGGCTGGGGACGGATTTAGAGGAGATCGACGTTCCGCTTCGAATTCAAGTGGCTTTCATCGCCTCGGCACTGTTAGGATTAATTATTCGTTGGCTTGAGGGGTGCTTAATATACACTCCCCGTTTCATGACCAGTAGCCTTGAAAAAATGCTTAATAACTTTGCCAGTAGCCACTTGTTAGTAATATCCTTCTTTGATTTTCAAATCCATAATGATTTAGAAATATAATCAGAAAATATGGACCGTCTTTTCGCCAATCAGTTGACGAAGGGACGGTTCTTTGATAGGATAAGAACGTTGTATTTGTAACCCCACAACTACAACCGCACGATGACGAGTTTAAAAGCAGCCGCTACTCGTCGCGGCGAGTCTTAATTAAGGAGGTGCACAGAATGTACGCAATTATCGTAACTGGTGGCAAGCAATACAAGGTAGAAGCAGGTCAAGCTATCTACGTTGAAAAGCTCGATGCTCAAGCAGGTGACAAGGTTACCTTTGACAAGGTTGTCTTCGTAGGCGGTGACGACACTAAGATCGGCACGCCATTTGTTGACGGCGCTTCTGTTGAAGGGACTGTTGACAAGCAAGGCAAGGAAAAGAAGGTTGTAACCTTCAAGTACAAGCCGAAGAAGCACACCCACACGAAGCAAGGTCACCGTCAACCTTACACTAAGGTTACTATTGACACGATCAACGCTTAATGAGGTGTTAGTATGATTCGTGTCTCATTTACGGTGACGCTGGATCAAAAAATCACATCGTTTAAGATGGTCGGGCATGCTGATTCTGGGCCCATGGGCCAAGATATTGTGTGTGCTGCGGTCTCGGCCTTGGCGATCACAACGGTTAACGGTCTTGAACGGGTAGTAAAAAAAGAACCCACCGTTACACAAGATGTATCCAATGGGGGCCATTTAGAGGTTACCTATATTGACCAAGGTCACGATGCTCAAATAATTCTCCAAACGTTTCTTACTGGGATTCTTGACATCCAGGAACAGTATGGTGAGTTTCTTGAGGTTAAAATGTTTAATTAATATCTTTGCTGGAGGTGAACAACTATGATTATGGATCTTCAATTCTTCTCCCACCACAAGGGGGGCGGTTCCACTGCCAACGGTCGTAACTCTGCAGGTCGGCGCCTTGGTACTAAAGCAGCTGATGGTTCCGTAGTTACTGCCGGATCAATCATCTACCGTCAACGTGGTACTCACATCAACCCAGGTGAAAACGTTGGTCGCGGTAACGATGATACTCTGTTTGCATTGGTTGATGGCGTTGTTAAGTTTGAACGCATGGGCCGGAGCAAGCGGAAAGTTTCCGTTTACCCAGTGGCTGAATAAGCTCATAATAGACCGTAAGCCTTGTGCTTACGGTTTTTTTGTCTTTTAATGGATTGTTTGTGCTTTAGGAAGGGTAGCTTATGAAAACGAGAATTGAGCGGCTCCGGATGGGGTTTGAAAAGCAGTATATTGATGCGTTTTTGGTAACCGATAAGACTAACATTCGGTACCTAACTGGTTTCAACCTTGAGCAGGGCGATGGTGGACTGTTAGTTACTGACTCCGATGCCGTAATCATCACTGATGCACGGTATCAAGAGGCCTTACGAGAGTTTAAGTCTGATGAGGTGGTGGCGATGATCACCCAGGATTATTGGGGAGATCTAAATAAGCTCTGCAAGGGAATGAAGGTAACGGTGATGGGTTTTGAAGACACCATCAATTACCGGACTTACGAACGTCTTGACGATTTGATGGAAGCTGCCATTGTACCCTCTAACCGGGTGGTGGAACGGCTGCGTCGGATTAAAGATGCTGAAGAGGTTGAGAGGCTACGTAAGGCAGCGAAACTACACGACCGGGGTTATAACTACCTCTTGTCAATTGCTCACCCCGGAGTAAGCGAACGGGAACTAGCCTTGGAGCTAGACCATTGGATGAGAATGAACGGAGCTACCAGAGAATCGTTCCCAACAATCTTAGCTAGCGGCCCGAACTCGGCTAAGCCGCATGCCACCGCTTCGGCCCGTCAGCTAAGGGAGGGAGATTTGGTAACCATTGACTTTGGCTACTATGTGGATGGCTACACTGCGGATATGACCCGAACTTTTGCTGTCGGGCAACTTGACCAGCGACTGATTGATCTGCATCACCTGATTGACGCTGCTCAAAAAAACGTAATTTCTCAATTGAAAGTTGGAATGACTGGTAACGAGGCAGACATGCTGGGGCGGAGGCCAGTTGAGGATGCTGGCTATGGAGATTACTTTAACCACGGGATGGGACACGGAATTGGAATGATGGTTCACGAATTTCCGAACTCGTACGGACCGGGCAGCCATCGTTACAAGTTCCGTAACAATGAAGTGGTTACCGTTGAACCAGGAGTTTACTTACCTGGTGTAGGCGGGATCCGGATCGAAAATGATGTATTAGTAACGCATGGCGGGGCTGAAGTCTTGACCAAGGCGCCCACCGACTTAGTTGTAGTGAGCTAGGTCAATTTGCAATTTATCCTTTAATAGTGCAAAATAGAAAAGATAACGCATGTACTGACGTGCCCGATCCAAGAATAAATAGGAGGCCGAACGGATGGCTGAAGATTCAACGATTATTTTAAATAGTGACGACCAGTCCTTAGGTAAGATTCAAATTGCACCGCGGGTCATTGAAATCATTGCGGGAATCGCTGCTAATGAGATCGATGGGGTGTCTAAGATGCACGGTTCTCTTGCCAACAACGTGGGAGAACTACTGGGCCGTTCTGATCGCCGGCGTGGGGTTAAGTTGGCCAATCGGGAAGACCGAACCCTGGCAATTGACGTCGATGTCTATCTTGATTACGGCGCTCAACTCCCGAAGGTAGCAGCTGAAATTCAAGGTAAGGTAACCCAACAAGTGGCTTTGATGACGGACTTGACGGTTAGTGAAGTAAACGTTCATGTTCAAGGGATTGTCACACCAAAAGAAGCCCAAACGGTCGATCCAGATAATTTATTTGAACAAGAAGAAAGTGAAGATGGTGAAGAGTAGTGAGTTTTAGTCGTCGTAAGATTCGAGAAGTGGCCTTTCAAACATTGTTTGCGATGGCGTCTGATGCTGAGGTTAACCGAGAAGAGTTGTACCGGGAATTATTGCCACTTGCCCCGCAAGAAGAAGTGCCGGCCTATCTTGAGAGTCTTGTCACAGGGGTAACCCAACATGAAGACGAGTTTAACCAAGACATTGAAGCGTCGTTGGCGAAGGGCTGGACGCTTTCGCGGGTGGAAAAGCCAAACTTAATTATCTTACGCTTAGCCCTTTATGAAATGAAATACGTTGATGACGTTCCGGTTGCCGTTGCCATTGATGAGGCCTTGGAATTAGCTAAGGAATACAGCGATGACAAGTCACGGAAGTTTATCAACGGGGTGTTAGGTCACATTGGGGGACCAAAGATAACTACCCCGTAATTAAAGGAAAGGGGCCAAGCACTGTGCTGGGCCCCTTTTTCTTATTTTCAAGCTAGGAGTTGGCGTGTTAAAATTAATCCATGGTAAAAAAGGAACTTAAATTTAGTTTAAGTTAAATAATGCCGTTAAATCCCGAACATTAACCAAAAATGAACGACCGATAGGGGAGGAATTGTTTACCATGGTGGAACTAATCGACGGTAAAAAATTAGCTAGGGAACTTAATGAAAAGACGGCCGCCCGTGTTACGGCACTGAAGGAGCGGGGAATAACTCCGGGAATTGCGGTGATTCTGGTCGGTGATGATCCAGCCAGTGCAATTTACACTCGTAATAAGCATCGCAAAGCCGAAAAACTTGGGATGAAGTCTGTGTTAAAAACTTTTGCAGAAGACGTCAGTCAAGAAGAAGTTATGGCCTGTGTTCAGGATTTGAATCAAGATCCGTCAATTCATGCAATTTTGATTCAATCGCCACTGCCGAGCCATCTTGACGAAAAGGTCCTTGATAACGCCATCAACCCTCAAAAAGATGTTGACGGCTTCCATCCCTTTAACGTGGGGCGACTATATAATAATGATCCGGATAAGTGCTACCCAGTTTCATGTACCCCACGGGGAGTTATGACGATGCTGGACCATTACAATGTTAAGTTAGGTGGCAGGGATGTTGTGGTAATGGGCCGCTCGATTTTGGTCGGCAAGCCGATGCAATCCCTGTTACAAAACCGGAATGCAACGGTAACGATGATATCTCGCCACACAAAAGATAAAGCCTTTTATATGCGTCATGCCGATGTCTTGATTGTTGCCATTGGGCAACCTCGCTTTGTCAAGGCTCAAGACGTCAAAGAAGGTGCCGTGGTGATTGATGTCGGGATTAACCGTTTAGAAGATGGGAGTTTGTGTGGCGATGTCGATTTTGAAGATGTTAAGGATAAGGCAAGTCTAATCACTCCGGTTCCCGGTGGGGTCGGTCCGATGACGATTGCCAGCTTGATGGCTCAAACTGTGGATTTGGCAGAGTGGAGTGAGGAGTAAATGATCGCGGAAAAGAACTGTTTGACGGTGGCCCAGCTCACTAGGTACGTTAAGCGAAAATTCGATGCGGACCCGTATCTAAACCGGAATGTTTACGTGGTAGGCCAGCTAACCGATTTTCGCTTACGTAAGACACACCAGTACTTTTCCTTAAAAGACGATCAGGCTGATGGGCAGTTTCAGTTGTCAGTAGTGATGTTTCAGCGGGCCTTTGCTAAGGTTAACTTTACCCCGGAAAATGGAATGCGGGTGATCATAAAGGGCCGCTTATCGGTTTATGAAGGCCGGGGCAGCTATCAAATGTACGCCGAGGAGATGGAAGTGACGGGGATTGGAACCCTTCAGGTGCGCTTCGAACAGCTTTATAAAAAGTTACGTCAAGAAGGTTTATTTGACCTGCCGAAAAAAACAGTACGCCCCTTCCCTAAGCAGGTGGCGGTGGTGACTTCCAATGATGCAGCCGTCAAGCACGATATCATTACCACCGTTCGTCGCCGTAACCCGTTGGTTCAGCTGATCTTTTATCCAACTCGAGTTCAAGGAGATCAGGCTGCCAGTGAAATTGCACATCAGATTAATCGGGTTAGTGAAGCCAGAGCCTATGATGCTCTAATTGTCGCCCGGGGTGGGGGATCGTTAGAAGACCTCTGGCCTTTTAACGAAGAGGTTGTTGGAAGAGCGATTGCAAAGGCGACTCTACCAGTAATTTCATCGATTGGTCATGAAACGGATACAACAATTGCTGACCTAGTGGCCGACGTTCGGACGGCAACTCCGACAGCGGCAGGAGAGGCAGTCACCGCCTGGCCACTAGCCGACGTCTTGGCCGAACTTCAAAAGGATCAAGCGTTACTCTATACGGCCGAAAAAAACCGACTGCAAAATGTTCGCCAGCAGGTAACGGCACTGACGGAAAGCTACTTCTTCAAGCAACCCGAGCGCCTTTTCGCCCCCCGGATCCAACAAGTGGATGAACTAACTGACCGGCTAAAAAACCAGGCCCAACTAAGGGTGACCAATAAGCGCCAAGTGGCTCAAGAATTGCAAACGTTCCTGGAGCGAAACTCGCCTCGGGCACGACTGGCGAAGCAGCAAGCCCAGTTAGCAAGTATCCAGCGGGCACTTCAAGTTCAAATGCAGGTCCGATTAAATCACGAACGGGAACGTCTGATTCGATTAAAAGAGAGGCGCGGAGCATTAACCAAACTCTTAACCCAGGTGCAAAGTGGTATTATTCACGATCGAAGCCAGCAGGTAGACACGCTGATTAAACAACTCGATACATTGAGCCCGCTTAAGGTTATGGCCCGGGGCTTTGCTCTGGTCACTAAGGATGAGAAAGTTGTGTCATCAACTAAGCAGCTACAAGTTGGTGACCAGGCCACAATCAGATTTGAAGACGGGGCTGTGAACGTAACGGTTAAAGAAATTGAAAAGGGGAATAAATAATGGCAAATCAATCAGCAAGTTTTGAAGAGCAACTGGGACACCTCCAAGAAATTGTTACTAAGCTCCAACAGGGGAACGTATCGCTAAGTGATTCAATTGACCTGTTTAAAGAGGGGATGACCATATCTAACGGTTTAAAGAAGCAACTCAACGACGCTGAAGCCACCCTAGCCAAGATGATGGACGAAAACGACAAGCTTCATCCAGCCGAAGAAAAGGGTGAAGACGTGTCTAATAATGGGGTTAACAATCAGGGGTTTCAATCGCAGTTTTTAAATGAGGATCATTTTTAATGGCAAAACAACTAACCGCTCTAGTGAGCCAAGTTGATGCTTACCTGGCCGCTAATTTAGCCGATAATTGCGATCAAGCAATTTTAAAGGAGTCAATGGGATACTCGCTTTTGGCGGGAGGAAAGCGTCTGCGACCTACCCTAACAATGGCGGTAGCTAAGATGCTGGGAACCATAGTTGATGATAACGTAACCAGGGCCGCTTGTGCGTTAGAACTAATTCACACTTACTCCTTAATTCATGACGACCTACCGGCGATGGATAACGATGATCTGCGGCGGGGTAAACCGACTAACCATCGGGTCTTCGGGGCGGGGATGGCAACCTTAGCCGGTGACGGTTTGTTGACCTTGGCCTTTCAATGGGTAAGCGAAAATGATCTTGCCCCAGCAGTCCGGTTACGACTAGTCCAGGAGTTGTCGCGGGCAGCAGGGCCAGCTGGGATGGTAGCCGGACAGGCAACAGATGTTTCGGCCACTGGTCAAAAACTCTCACTGACTGAGTTGAAGAAGCTTCATCGTCAAAAGACGGGCGCCCTTTTGCGCTATGCGGTCTTAGCGGGAGGGATCATCGCAAATCAACCACAAGAAGTTTTGGACGCCCTGATCGGCTTTGGTGAGAGTTACGGGTTAGCCTTTCAGATCTATGATGATATCTTAGACGTGACCGCTACGACGGCCCAAATGGGTAAGAAAACTCACAAGGATCAAGATAAGGCCAAAAATACCTACCCGGGACTCTTAGGGCTTGATCAAGCCAAGCAAGAGTTAGTCACCGCCCTGCAAACGGCTGGGGATTATCAGGCACAAATCAAGGAAGCTGCCGGGTGTGATGTTTCAATTTTGGATGAATTTTTAGCGTACTTTAAAATCTAGGGGTAAAATATGGAAAAAGAACGGGTGGACATTCTCTTAGTAAAGCAGGGACTGTTTGATTCGCGTGAACAAGCTAAACGATCAATAATGGCTGGCGAAATTCTAGGGCAAAACAACGAACGCCTTGATAAGCCGGGCCAAAAGATTCCCGTCACCACCACACTGCACATGAAAGGCAAGAAAATGCCCTATGTCTCACGTGGGGGACTGAAGTTGGCCAAGGCACTGAAGGTTTTTGATATCTCCGTTTCTGATAAAGTTGTCTTAGATATTGGGAGCTCGACGGGGGGATTTACTGACGTAATGCTTCAAAATAAGGCTAAGCGTTCTTACGCCTTAGATGTTGGGACTAACCAGCTCGTTTGGCAGTTACGTGATGATCCCCGGGTGGTGGTAATGGAACAAACAAACTTCCGTTACTCCAAGCGGGAAGACTTTACAGCAGGCCAACCCGAATTTGCTTCCATTGACGTTTCCTTCATCTCTTTATCAATGATTCTCCCTCCGCTGGCTAATATTCTGGTGCCGGGTGGGGAAGTGGTAGCCCTGATTAAACCCCAGTTTGAAGCGGGTAAAGAGCATGTTGGAAAGCATGGAATTATTCGCGAACGTAAGGTTCACGAAGAGGTTTTGACGCGGGTGTTATCCTTTATGGTCGAAGATGGCTTTGACGTTTTGGGATTGGACTTCTCCCCGATTAAGGGAGGCCAGGGGAACGTTGAGTTCTTGGCTCACTTAAGGCTGGCTAAGGGTAATGCCCAAATTAATCCCCAAATTGACATTAACCGCGTTATTGACGCTGCCTACGCGGAACTAAATAGCTAAGGAGGAAAACGTAATGAAAAAGGCTGGTCGTCAACGGCAAATTCAACAAATCATTGAGGAAAATGATGTTGAGCGTCAGGATGATCTCGTCAACTTGTTAGCACAGGCGGGAATTCAGGTTACGCAGGCAACAATTTCACGCGACATCAAGGAAATGAAATTAATTAAGGTACCGTCAACCCATGGCGGGTACCACTACAGCTTACCCAATCACCATCAAGAGGATAGAGAAGTCCAGTTGGAGGCAACCATTAAGAGCAACCTGGTTGAACTAAAGCGAAGTGACCGGATGGTGGGACTGATGATGCAACCAGGCCACGGACCGTTGATGGCTCTTCTGGTGAACTCACTTAAGTTTCCAGAAGTCTTCATGGCAATTGGCGATGATGCGAGCGTCCTGGTGGTTTGCCAATCAACGGAAGCGGCCAAGAAGTTTGAGATGCGAATTGAGGAGATGCGTTAATAGAATGGGGGGCTGCGTGTGTTACAAGAGCTTACAATTGATAACTTAGCGATTATCGATCACTTGAACCTGGCCTTTGATGATCACATGACGGTCTTAACCGGTGAAACCGGGGCCGGAAAGTCGATTATCATTGATGCCGTCAGCTTGCTAGCGGGGGGCCGAGGGTCTCAGGAATTTATTCGTAAGGGCGCTGAAAAATTATCCCTGCAGGGGCAGTTTGAACTCCCAAAGGTACCAGGTTACCAGGAACTCTTGGATGACCTGGGGATTTCACATGATGATGGGGTCCTGATTATTTCACGCGAGATTCACCGAAACGGACGTAACACCATTCGAGTTAACGGGAGCCTAGTCAACGCAACAATACTTAAACAATTGGGTGCCGGCCTGGTTGATATTCAGGGTCAAAACGAGCACCAGTTACTGCTCCGGCCCGAATCCCACCTAGGTATGCTAGATCAGTACGCAAGTGCCAAGGTACGTCCCCTGCTTGCCGGTTATAAAGAGGTCTATCAGGAGTACCGGCGTCTGGAGGCGGCGGTCAATAAGAAGAAGGAAAATGAGCAGCAGTGGGCCCAGCGCTTGGATATGCTGCGCTACCAGGTTAAAGAGATCGGTGAGGCCAACCTGCAAGCTGGTGAAGAAGACGAGATGATCGCGGAAAAGGAACGCCTGGAGCACTTCCAACAAATTGCTACCACCCTTCAGCAGGTGGTGGGCATTTTGAATGATAATGAGGGCACCCCTGTTTTAGATCAGGTAGCCACGATCATGAACGCAACTGAAGAAATCGCCCCCTTTGATGCCGACTATTCGGACTTGGCTAAGTCACTGTCTGATGCTTACTATTCCTTACAAGACGTTGCAAACCAAGCGGGTCACCAGCTAGATAGCCTGGAGTTCGATGAGAATCGCTTGGCGGCCATCAACGCTCGTCTAACGGTGATCGCCGATCTGGAGCATAAGTATGGCGAGAGCCTAACCGACGTTTTGGACTACTATGAGCAGATTAAAGCAGAGCTTAGTGAGATGGAAGCGACTGCAGACTCGGATTCTGACCTTGAAGAACGGCTGAACCAAGTTAAAGAAGAGCTTTTGAAAAGGGGCAGCGCCCTTAGCAAGGTTCGGCAAGAGGCGGCTAAGGAGTTAGCCCAAAAAGTTCACGTTCAGCTTAAGGAACTGTACATGGAAAAGGCGGTTTTTGAGGTTAACTTCTTGAAGACCAACGCTCCGGCCTTTTCACCGACCGGAATTGATCAAGCTGAATTCTACATTCAAACTAACCCTGGAGAAGCGATGGGTCCACTGGCCCGTATTGCTTCGGGTGGGGAACTGTCACGAGTCATGTTGGCCTTAAAGACCATCTTTGCCCAGGGCGAGGGCGTCACCAGCATCATCTTTGATGAGGTTGATACTGGGGTTTCCGGCCGGGTAGCCCAGGCGATCGCTGATAAAATCCGTCTGATTGCTCAGGGATCACAGGTCCTTTGCATTACCCACTTACCTCAGGTTGCTGCCGTGGCTCAGCACCACTTGCTGATCAAAAAGCAGGTTCAAAACCAGCGGACAACCACCAGTGTTTCACAACTGAATGAAGACCAGCGAGTTGAAGAATTGGCCCGGATGTTAGCCGGTGAAACAATTACTAAGCTTGCACGCGAACACGCCTCGGAATTATTAGCAATGGCAAAATAAAAAAAGCAAAAAACGACCCTGGACCTTTGGAGAGGCCTAGGGTCGTTTGCTTAATTATGGTTAGCCGGCAATGTAGCGGAGTTGGGCAAGCTTAAAGAAATAGGAGAGATTGCCAGTTTGGATAACGTATTGACCGGCGTGGAGCTGAGACAAGGGACCCCGGACATTGATAATCTGACCATCGGTGTGAACAGGCATTAGCTGAACAAAGACCTCACGTCGTTCTTTAATGGCGCGGTTAAGGAATTGGCGTCGCTGAAAAAGCGGCTGGATGGGAAGAATTCGTGGAACCATCGTTTGATTATTGCTTGGTGTATCAAATAAGGAGAACCAAAGAGCGGTCCCCCGGTTAATTAAAGAATGTTTTGGAATTTTCATATTGGTCCTCCCCGAACGTTTGTTTGTGACTATATTATACGAACGGATGTTCAGAAAAGCAAGGAAAAATCCGATCATTTATCCGTAATTTATTAAATGATTGTGAGAATTCATTAGTCTTCGCCCGGCAGAGTAAGAAACTGTGGTATCATATATCCAATACTTTTAAAAATGGTTAGGGGTAAGAACAGAAATGACAAAGCGAGGAATGTTGATTGTCCTTTCGGGACCATCTGGTGTTGGTAAGGGAACGGTTCGGAAGGCAATCTTTGACCAACCAGGAAACGACTTTCAGTATTCAATTTCGATGACGACGCGTAAGCCACGACCGGGTGAAGTTGATGGTAAGGACTACTTCTTTGTTTCTAAAGAGGAGTTTGAACAAAAGATCCAAGCTGGTGAAATGCTTGAGTACGCCAAGTATGTTGACAACTATTACGGTACACCATTAAAATGGATTAACGATACCCTGGATTCCGGTAAGGATGTCTTCTTGGAAATTGAAGTTAACGGGGCAATGCAGGTTCGCTCCAAGAGCCCGAACGGCGTCTTCATTTTCTTGACCCCACCTGACCTGATGGAATTGAAGCAACGTTTGATTCATCGGGGAACCGACAGCATGGAAGTAATCAACAAGCGGATCCAAAAGGCCTTTGGTGAGATCGAAATGATGCAAAATTACGACTATGCCGTAGTAAACGATGAAGTTCCAAATGCCGTTGAAAAGGTAAAGGAAATCATTCGAAGCGAACGATTACGAGTACGACGGGTAATGCCGGATTACTTAGAAATGTTAGGAGAATCGATGAAATGATTTTATTTCCATCCGTTGATAAACTTTTAGAACGGGTTGACTCCCGTTATTCATTAATCATGTTAGCAAGCAAGCGCGCCCACGAAATCGATAAATACCGTATTGATAAATGGCGTGCTGACCACCCAGACAAGGCGGGGGAAACCGTTAGTTTAGAAGGGGATAAGCCACTTTTGTTGGACCACTACGACTCTGACAAGTCTGTTGGGATGGCCCTTGAAGAAATCGAAGCTGGTCTGGTGACGATCGACGCCACTAGCCAGGAAAACATATAAAATAACCACCGGGAGAACCGGGAAAGTGGCCAGGGGAATCCCAGGTCGCTTTTTATTTTAAGGAGGAAACAAGATGGCGCGAATTGCAGTGTACGTAACGGGAAGTATTGCCGCTTATAAGGCGGTTAGCGTGGTACGGGATTTGCAACGGGCAGGACATGAAGTACGGGTGGCTCAGACCAAGGCCGCCCAGCAATTTGTTGGCCCAGCCACTTGGGGCTCCTTAACCCACCACCCCGTCGTCGATGACTTATGGGCGATGAGTGCAGAGGGACAGGTTCCCCACGTTCACTTGGCTGACTGGTCAGATTTAGCCCTGGTGGTCCCAGCAAGTGCAGATGTACTTGCAAAGATGGCCAGTGGCTTGGCTGACGATGCAGTCACTAGTGCTCTTTTAGCAACTCAGGCACGCCGCCTGGTGGTTCCGGCCATGAATTCGCACATGTGGGCCAATCCGGCCACTCAACGAAACGTTGCCCAGCTGAAAAAAGATGGGGTTCACTTTCTAGAACCAACCGACGGGATGCTTGCGGAAGGCTACGCTGGTAAGGGACGGATGCCCGAACCGGCTACCATTTCTAAATGGGTCGATTCCTTTTTAAACAAGAGTAACGCCCTTACCAAAAAACGGGTGGTTGTTACCGCTGGTGGGACCCGGGAGCCCCTTGATCCAGTCCGTTTCATTGGCAACCGATCATCTGGGAAGATGGGAATCGCAATTGCTAAAGCGGCCGCTTTAAGGGGCGCCGATGTTAACTTAATTGTGGGTCAAGTGAGTGTCGAAGTGCCTCACCATCCCAATATTCGGGTTCAACGAGTTGAGACAACGGAAGAGCTATTTGAAAAAGTTGATCTAGCCTTTGAGAAGGCGGATGCACTAGTGATGGCCGCAGCAGTAGCCGATTTTCGCCTGGCCAAGCCAAACGAACAGAAAATTAAGAAGGATCAAAACGGCAATTTAACGTTGCAATTGGTTAAAACCACTGACATCTTAAAGGTGATGGGCCAAAAGAAGGGTAAGCGACTGGTGGTGGGATTTGCCGCTGAGACGGAGCACCTACTTGAAAACGGGACCGCGGAGCTAGCTAGAAAAAACGCCGACTTGATTGTGGCTAACGACATCACTAAGGCCGGGAGTGGCTTTGGCAAAGATACCAATCAGGTAACGATTATCTCACGTGATCAAGATCCCGTTGAATGGCCTCAGATGAGTAAGCGAGCGGTTGCTGAGCACCTAATTGACTTAATCGGACAGCGTTTAACGGAGAGAAAATAGGACGGGTGAAATTAAATGGTAGAGATCGTCCAAGTAATTGTTGATGTTCCGACAATGCAAACCAACCGCCCCTATACCTACCGGGTTCCTACCCGGCTTGAACGTCAGGTTGCACCGGGAATGCGGGTAATGGTTCCCTTTGGCCGCGGGAGCCGGGAGGTACAGGGCTTTATCATTGCCGTCGATCAGCCAACTGATTACGACGGGAACCTCAAGGAACTAACGGCGGTGATGGACCTAACCCCAGTTTTAAACCCAGAGCTGTTACGCCTCTCCTCTTGGCTTGCTGATACCACCTATTCCTTTCGAATTACTGCCTTGCATACTATGCTGCCCAATCTCTTAAAGGCGCGGACAATTCGGTTAGTTCGCCTGGTTGACGAGGTCGATGAGCAAACCTACCTTAACTTATTTGGTGGCCAGAACGAACTTGACTTAGCCAGTGTGCAAAGTGACCCGCTAGCCCTTAGTAATTTGATGAAACTCCGGCGGGCCGGAAAAGTAGTTATCGACTACCAGGTTAAGGATCAAGCACGTGTCAAGGTGGTGACGACGATCATCCCGCTACTATCCTTTGACGACTACGAAGGGGAACGGCTGGCGGTTGCTAAAAATGCCCATGCTCAGCAGAAACTATTGGATTACCTGCAGAGCCTTAACGGCGAAACGGTTACCTTTAAGGTGGCCCAGGAAGTGAGTGGCTTAAAGCCAGCGACCTTTACCATCGGTGAAAGACGGGGCTGGCTTAAAAAGGGACAACAAGAGGTCTACCGTGATCCCAGTGGGGCGCTGCTGTCTTCAACTACTCCGCCCCCGGTTTTAAATGATGATCAACGGAAAGCCGTTTTGGCAATTAACCAAGCTACCAACCAGCATGAAGAAAGGGTCTTTTTGCTCCAGGGAGTGACCGGATCAGGAAAAACGGAGGTCTACTTGCGGGCAATCCAGGAGGCCTTAAAAAATGGTCGAACCGCCCTGATGTTAGTACCAGAAATTTCTTTAACCCCTCAGATTGTAAGCAGGGTTCGGGCACGGTTTGGCCGCCGGGTGGCCGTCTTACACTCGGGACTTTCTAATGGCGAACGTTACGATGAGTGGCGCCGAATTAGGCGTGGTGAAGCCCAGGTAGTGGTTGGGGCCCGTTCAGCCGTTTTTGCACCACTGGAAAATATTGGTATTATCATTATGGATGAGGAGCATGAGTCGTCGTATAAGCAGGATGATGTTCCTCGCTACCACGCTCGTGAGGTGGCTAAGTGGCGTGCCAAGTACCATCATGCTCCCCTGGTTTTGGGGTCGGCCACCCCAAGCCTTGAGTCACGGGCACGGGCCGAAACAGGGCTTTACCAGCGCCTAATACTACCTCAACGAATTAATCAGCAGCCTTTACCACCGATTGAGGTAGTGGATATGAAGGAAGAGGTACAGCGGCGTGGAGAGACCAACTTATCACTGCCACTCTTAAACCTCCTGGTTGATCGCTTGAATAAGGGTGAACAGAGCATTTTGATGCTTAATCGGCGGGGGTTTTCCTCCTTTGTTATGTGTCGGGACTGCGGTTTAGTGCCCAAGTGTCCCAACTGCGATATCTCCTTAACGTTGCACATGGATAGCCATACCTTAAAGTGTCACTACTGCGGGCACGAAGAACCAATTCCGCGTTTATGTCCTCGCTGCCAGAGCCGGCGAATTCGCTATTATGGAACAGGAACTGAAAAGGCCCTGGCGGAGTTGCAAACTCGGTTGCCGACTGCTAGGATCATTCGGATGGATGTTGATACCACCCGGCGCAAGGGGATGCATGAAAAGTTGTTAGCCAAGTTTGGTAACCATGAGGCAGACATCTTACTGGGGACTCAGATGATTGCTAAGGGACTTGACTTCCCCAACGTTACCCTGGTGGGGGTCTTGAATGCTGATACCGGTCTGGACTTACCTGACTTTCGGGCTACGGAGCGAACTTTTGACCTGCTTGCTCAGGTAGCAGGTCGAGCGGGTCGTGCTGAAGCAGCGGGTCAAGTGGTAATTCAAACCTTTAATCCTGATAACTACGTGATTCAGTTGGCCAAGGCCCATGATTACGAGCGCTTCTTTGTTCAGGAGATGAACCTGCGTAAGCTGGGGGCATATCCACCTTACTACTACACAATCCGGGTGATGGGGAGTCACCCTAATGAGCAAACTGCTGCCAGAGTGATGCAAACAATCCGCCGGGAACTGACGGGTGCTTTAGACACCCAGACCGTTATCTTGGGACCAACGCCCCGGGCGATTGCTCGCCTTAAAAACCGTTACTACTACCAGATTGTAATTAAATACCGTCACGATTTAACCCTTCACGACCGTCTGACTGCCATCATGGAGGGAGCTCAGAAAAAGTTTGACCGTCAGACCCAGGTAATAATTGACCCGGATCCACAGTACTTCTTATAGTTTCAGAAAGGATAGATAGTTAATGACATCGATTGTTTTTATGGGAACCCCACACTTTGCGGTTCCAATTCTACAGGCTCTGATCGAAAGTGATGATTACCAGGTCTTGGCCGTTGTTACCCAGCCAGATCGCCGGGTAGGGCGAAAGCACCAGTTGAAAGCGACCCCAGTCAAGGAGGCGGCGCTCTCAAACGGCATTGAAGTCCTGACCCCTGAAAAGATTAATCATAGCCCTGAGATGGACCGGGTGATTGAATTGGCGCCTGACTTGATCATCACGGCGGCCTTTGGTCAGTTCCTCCCGGAGCGACTTTTGGCCGCTGCAAAGCTGGCTGCCATCAATGTTCATGGCTCACTTTTACCCAAGTACCGTGGGGGCGCTCCAATTCAATACGCCGTTATGAACGGTGATAAGGAGACTGGGGTTACCATCATGTACATGGTTAAGAAGATGGACGCCGGTGACATCATTAGCCAAGCACACCTTGAAATCACCCCCCAAGATGATACTGGGACCATGTTTGAGAAGCTGTCCTTACTGGGCCGCGATCTCTTACTTGAAACCCTGCCCAAACTAATTGCAGGGACGATTACCCCGGTTAAGCAAGATGAGAGTGGGGTTGTTTTCTCACCTAACATTACGCGGGAACAGGAGCAAATTGACTATACCTTACCGGCTGAGCGAATCGACGACCTAGTACGTGGGCTACGTCCAGCACCAGTGGGGAACATGGTTTTAGACGGCCTGGTTACCAAGATTTACGACGTAACCCCGCTTGAAGAGACCACCGATTTAAAGCCTGGCCAGGTAGTACGGGTTGAAAAGCACGCCCTTATTCTAGCGGCGGGTGAGGGGACAACTTATCAGATCAACAGCTTAAAGCCAGCTGGTAAGCCCAAGATGGATATCACGGCCTACTTAAATGGTCATCAAAACCTAAGGGCAGGGGTGCAAGCAATAAGCCATGAATAAGACACAAGTGAAACCACGCGGGGCTCGAGAAATCGCCCTGACAACGTTAGATAAGGTTCGGTCTTCTGGTGCCTATTCGAACCTGCAGTTAAACCAGGCTCTACAAAATAGCCGGCTGTCCAAAGCTGATCGCCGGCTCGTGACGACTTTGGTTTACGGGACTCTGCAGCACCAGTTAACCCTGGAATACTGGTTGGCTCCCTTTATTAAGGGTAAAAAGGTAACGCCATGGGTCAAGACCCTGCTCTTGATGACCATTTACCAGTACCAATACTTGGAACGGGTGCCTAATTTCGCTGCCACTGATGAGGCAATTGAAATTGCCAAGTACCGGGGGAACCCCGGGGTCCGCCGGTTTGTGACCGGGGTGCTACACGCCATTTTGGATAGGGGCGTTGCTGATTTGACAAAAATCAAGGACCCCCTGATGCAGATGGGAATTCAGGCTTCATTGCCGGACTGGCTAATTAAGACCCTGGTGGATCAGTATGGTGAGCAAACAGCCAAGGCGATCGCCAAAACAGTTAACGAACCGGCCCGAGTCAGCCTTCGAGTCAACCTAAAAAAGGCATCGGTTGAGCAAGCTCAGAAACTTTTGAAAGAGCAGGGAGTGGAAACGAAGCGTTCTGAGGTTGCCAAGGCCGGTCTGGTAGTAACTAAGGGGGCGGTTATTAGTACCCCGGCCTTTTCAGAGGGAATCGTGACGATCCAAGATGAATCAGCTATGCTAGCAGTGGAAAGCATGCACTTGATGGGGACAGAACGGGTCTTAGATGCCTGCGCTGCCCCAGGGGGCAAGACGGTTCAGATTGCCGAGGCCTTGACGACTGGGAAAGTCTACGCCCTGGATATCCATAAGCATAAGGTTGGTTTGGTTGAAAAAAATGCTCAGCGCATGGGGGTTAGTGATCGGGTTACCGTCCGCCAGCTTGACGCCCGTCACGTTGGAGAGGCCTTTTCAGACGGGTTCTTTGACCAGATCTTAGTTGATGCCCCGTGTTCGGGAATGGGTCTGCTACGACGGAAACCGGAAATTCGCTATGATAAGCAACTAACGGACAGTCAGCACCTGCACCAAATTCAGGAAGCAATTTTGGATTCGGTGGCCACAAAAGTAAAAAAAGGCGGTATAATTACTTATAGTACGTGTACGATCCTTCGTCAGGAAAATGACGATACGGTGGCTGATTTCTTAAAGCGCCACCCGAACTTTAGGTTACAGAAAACCACAACCGCACGTATGTTGAAGGACAACCGCCAAGCCCAAACGCTCACCCTGTTGCCGAGTGATTACGGCTCTGATGGTTTCTTTATTAGTAACCTTCAACGAGTCCAGTAGAAGGGGAACGAAGAAACACATGGAGACTGCATTTCGATCTGATATCGGTCAACAACGATCCCAAAACCAGGATCGGGTCAGTGCCTTTTGTATTACACCAAATCTCCAATTGGTTGTTATTGCCGATGGAGTTGGTGGAAATAATGGGGGGAATGTCGCCGCAGAAGAAACGGTGATGGCGCTTGGTCGTTACTTCACCCAGGAGGCACCGAAAACTTCTGAAGCCGCAAAAGAATGGTTTCGGGAAAAGGTCCGCCTGGTTAACCAATTAATCTTAAAAAAATCCCAATCGAACCCGAAGTACCGGGGGATGGGAACGACGATGGTGGCCGCCATTTTAATCGATAGCGTGGCCGTTGTTGCTAACATCGGTGACAGCCGGGGTTATATTTTCCACCAGGATTTACTGACCCAGATTACCGACGACCACTCCCTCGTCAATGAACTAGTCAAAAACGGTGACTTAACGGAGCAAGAGGCGGCTCACTCCCCGCAAAATAATATTATTACCCGGGCAATTGGAATTTCTAATGATGCCGAAATCGACGTTAACGTCTTTCAACTGGGGCCAAAGGACCAACTTTTATTGTGTACGGATGGCTTAACCAAGATGGTTCCCGCAGCCCAAATTACGACCATTTTAGCGGGGAAAGGATCCTTAACGGATAAGTGTGCCGGCCTGATCAAGCTAGCTAATGAAGCCGGCGGAAGCGACAACGTTACCGTATTAATTAGCCAAAACGACCAGGAGAAATAGCAAATGGAACCCGGATACGAGCTTAATCACCGGTACCGAATCATTTGTCCCCTTGGTGAAGGGGGGATGGCCAATGTCTACTTGGCCCATGACCTGGTTTTAGACCGGGATGTATCGGTAAAGTTACTCCGGCTTGATTTACGGGATGATCCCAATACGCAGCGCCGTTTCCATCGGGAAGCGCTTGCGGCAACACAACTTAATGATCCTCATATTGTTGGGGTTTATGACGTGGGTGAAGACCACGGAATGCAGTATATGGTGATGCAGTACGTCAAGGGGATGGACCTCAAAGACTACATTAAAATGCATTATCCGCTTCCGCTTTCCCAAGTTATTAACATTATGGAACAGGTATTGGCAGCTGTTGAAGCCGCCCATACCCAGGGGATTATTCACCGTGACTTAAAGCCACAGAACATTTTAATTGATGAACAACAGAATATAAAAATCACTGACTTTGGGATTGCAATGGCTAGCTCGGGCAATTCGTTAACGCAAACAAACACTTTATTAGGTTCAGTCCATTATTTATCACCTGAACAAGCGCGTGGCTCGATTGCCACTAAGCGCTCCGATATTTATTCGCTGGGGATTATTCTCTATGAATTGTTAGTGGGTAAGGTTCCCTTTGAGGGCGAAACCGCGGTCTCAATTGCTCTAAAGCATTTTCGGGACCAGGTTCCTTCGGTGCGCCAAGTAAATCCGTCGATTCCGCAAGCGTTAGAAAATGTGGTTTACCGGGCGACAGCAAAGGATCCCGCTCAACGTTATAAAACTGCCGCAGAAATGGCCGCGGATTTGGCAACCGTCTTGTTACCAGAGCGAGAAAATGAAGCACCACTAAAGCTGATGGACCCCGGTAACGAGGAAACTAAGGTGTTGGATTACCACCAGATTAAGGAAGAGGTTGCCAAGGCCAAGGAGGAACCGGTCAAAAAGGCCCCGGTTGATCAGAAAAAAAAGGAGCCTGAAGAAGAGCATCTTAAAAATAAGAGGCGTCACCGCGATGTTTGGGTAAGTCTAATTGTACTGGTGTTAGGAACCCTATTTGGTGCGGGCTGGTACTTTAACCGTGAGGTCACGGTGCCCGACCTAAGTGGGATGACTACCCGTCAGGCCACAAAAGTGCTAGCAGCACGGCACTTGCGGTTGGGGAATATTACCCGGGAAAACTCCTCGTCGGTTGCCAAAAATCGGATTGTGTCCGTAGATGGGGCAAGTAAGGTCCGCTATGGACGTGAGGTCAACGTAATTCTTTCTAACGGAATTAAAACCTGGACGATGGCGGATTACGTTGGTAGTTACTACCAGGGGACAAAGGAGAGCTTAGAAGCCAAAGGTTTTACCGTCCGGATTAAAAAGGAATACTCCGACACGGTGAGCAAGGATCAGATCATCCGGCAGTCAACTACGTCGGGAGAGGTAGTTCACCCGTCTCAAGACGTGATTACCCTGACGGTGTCAGCGGGCAAGAAAACCTATAAGATCCCTAATTTCAAAAATCAGGATATCACTAACGTACAAGACTACGCCAGCAAACACGGCCTGCAATTGACGGTAACGCAACGGGATTCGTCAACAGTAGCAGCGAACAAGGTAATTAGTCAGACCCCTAAGGTGGGGAGTCGGCTGGCCAAGGGTGACACCCTAACGGTGGTTATTGCGAGTTCCGGGACCCAACTAAAGACTACCAGCATCCAGATTGATATTCCTTTCGATGGTAATGGTGGTAAGACCGAAAACCGGGTCCAAGTTTACATTGAAGACGCCTACCATAATCTGACGATGGAATACCAAGACATTACAATTAACCAAGAGACAACGATTAACGTTCCCTTTACCCTGCGTGATGGTGAAACTGGAGCCTACAAGGTTATCCGCAACGGGAAGACGATTATGAGTGCAACCAACATTACCGGCTAAATGCGATAGGAGGTCGTTTGTGAGAAGCGGGACAATTCAACAGTCACTGAGTGGCTTTTATGACATTTGGTCCAACGGAAAGCTGTACCGGACCAGGGCGCGAGGAAATTTTCGAAAGCGGGGGTTAAAACCAGTCGTTGGCGACCAGGTCGAATTTGAGGCCGCAAACCAACAAGAAGGGTACCTGCTAAAGATTTTACCCCGGAAAAATCAGTTGGTCCGCCCGATGGTGGCTAACGTTGATTTAGCGGTGGTGGTAACTGCCGTTAAGGAGCCTACCATGTCCACTAACCTGCTGGACCGTCAGTTGGTGGCATTAGAGAGCCAAAAAATTGATCCGATCATCTACTTTTCAAAGACCGATTTGCTTTCGGATGAAGAGGAAAGCGCCCTAATGAAAATCGTGGCTGGCTACCGTGAGATCGGTTACCCAGTAGTTTACCAGCGCCCCCCGTTTGGCACTGAAGCGCTAGATGAGTTAAGGAGCTTGCTATCCGGTAAGGTTGTGACCTTGATGGGCCAAACCGGGGCTGGAAAGTCGACCCTGTTAAACCACCTAGCACCCGACCTAAAGCTTGCCACGGGTGAAATTTCTCAAGCTCTCAAGCGAGGAAAACACACCACAAGAAAGGTTAGCCTGATGCAAGTGGGGGACGCCTTGATTGCCGATACACCAGGTTTTTCTTCCTACGAAGATTTTAAGATGACGGTTCAAGAACTCCCGAATCTTTTTCCGGAAATGCGGGCCTTGGTACCGGAATGTAAATTTCGTGGTTGTTTACACATAAAAGAACCATCCTGTGCGGTGAAGAATGCATTAGAACATGGTAAAATAATGACTAGTCGGTACGACAATTACCTCCAGTTCCATGAGTTAATTGCCAACCAAAAACCAAACTACCAGAAATGAGGGAAATGATATTATGATTAAAGTTGCACCGTCAATTTTGAGCGCTGACTACGTTAACCTGCAAAAGGATATTGAAATGGTGGAAAAGGGGGGCGCAGAAGTCCTTCACATTGACGTGATGGATGGGACCTTTGTTCCAAGCATTTCTTACGGACCAGGCTTCGTAAAGGCGATCCGGCCAATCTCTAAGATGGTCTTGGACGTGCACTTAATGGTTCAAAACCCAGAACACATCTTACCGGACTTTATTGATGCCGGTGCGGATATTATTGGGGTTCAGGTTGAAGCTACACAACACATTCATCGGGCCCTTCAAATCATCAAGAACGGTGGGGTAAAGGCTGAAGTCGTTATTAACCCGGGGACACCGGTTGACATGATCAAGCCGGTTCTACATCTGGTTGATCAAGTGCTAGTCATGACGGTTAACCCAGGTTTTGGGGGACAGAAGTTCTTACCAGAAACGGTGGATAAGATTGCGGAATTAGACGCATTGAAGAAGGAACAGGGCTACGACTTTGATATTGAAATTGACGGTGGGATCAACGATCAAACCGTTGTTGATTGCTACAAGGCGGGGGCAACGGTGGCCGTTGCCGGCTCATTTGTCTTCAATAACGAAGATCCGGTTGCCCAGATCAACAAGATCAAAGACGCAACTAAGTAAGCTAGGTCAACTCCACTAGGATCGTGTAGTTGTTATTAATGGGTTCCAGCAGCGCGGCGAAACGCAACTGGGACCTTTTACTATATGGGGGCGAAGGGATGAAGGAAGTAAACATCATGGTTGGGGGGATCTTAGACCTGGTTCCCTTAGACCAACTGCAAAAACGGACACAAGAGACCTGGATCGGGGTCGATTATGGGGCCACTTTTTTACTGGACCATGGTATTGTTCCCGCCATTGCACTGGGAGATTTTGATTCAACGCCGGCGCCCCTCTTAAAACGGCTGAAGGAACGGGTAGGGTGCCTGGAAACTTTCCCACCCGAGAAAGACTACACCGATACCCAGTTAGGAGTTAAACGGGCCTTTTTGGACTATCAACCGGACCGGGTTAACATTTACGGGGCCACTGGGGGACGGTTAGACCAGCTCTTATCTAACCTTTACTTCCCACTCTTGGAGGAATTTCAACCCTACTTAGACCGGATCCGCTTGATCGACCGGCAAAATGAGGTTACCTACTACTGGCCGGGGGAGTATACCATCAAAAAACTATCGGAAATGCGGTACCTAGCCTTTGTCGGTTTAACCCCAGTTAAGAACCTGACCCTGCCAGATGAAAAGTACCGTTTGAAAAACTTTAGCACGACGGTGCCAATTTCGTGGTCAAGTAATGAGTTTAATGGTCAGGTCAATCACTTTTCGTTTCAAGCCGGAGTGGTAGCCGTGATTCAAAGTCGGGATTGGACCCTTTGATGCTGTCAAGGGAAAATACTTGAAAGAAAATGTTGCAATCACCGCGCCCCTATGGTAAATTATTTAGGTGAGTTACCGCAGATGCGCGGAGAAAATAATTTGATGAGGAGAGGAGGGTTATCATGGCTAAGGATTTTATTACTGGTAAGCGGACGCAGTTTGGTAACAAGCGTTCACACGCCCTTAACTCAAGTCGTCGCAGCTGGAAGCCAAACTTACAAAAGGCCACCATTTTGGTTAATGGTAAGCCAAAGAAGGTTTACGTTTCAGCACGTACCCTGAAGTCAGGGAAAGTGACTCGGGTTAACTAAGAACCTAACAAATGCGGCTGCCAAGTTTGGCAGCCGTTTTTTGCTTGCCCTGGAAAAACAGTTTAGTTTTTGTTGACCAGGGTGTTGTATGGTAAGATATGATGGATATATGATTTTACGAACTAAGTTTAGCGACTAAAGGAGGCCATTAAGGATGGCAGTAAAGATTAAAACTCCAGCTGGAATGATCGACATTGCTAACGACGTCATTGCGACGGTTGTTGGTGGGGCGGCCACCGATAACTACGGGGTCGTCGGAATGGCAAGTCGGAACCCCCTTAAGGATGGGGTAAACCAGATCTTGGGGCGGGACAGTTTCCACCAAGGGGTCGTCATCCGTCAACAAGACAACGGGATTGCCGTTGACGTTTACATTATTGTTGGTTATGGCACTAAGATTTCAGCCGTATCAAAGAGCGTCCAAGAGAAGGTTAAATACAACCTGGAAGCGATGCTCGGGGTAACGGCGAATTCTGTAAACATTATGGTTCAGGGCGTACGTGTCCTGGGAGATTAAGTCGACCGAGCGGAGGAACAATAACTTTGGTAGTTACAACAATTACAAACCATGAATTTGGCAAGATGGTGCAGGCAGCGGCGGCAAAGCTAAACGCCCGGGCCGACTACATCAACTCGCTGAACGTCTTTCCAGTTCCGGATGGTGATACTGGGACCAACATGTCGATGTCAATGGCATCCGGAGCTAAGTACGAACGCGATGCTACTTCAACGCAAGTGGGCGATTTAGCTAATGCGCTGGCTAAGGGCCTTCTGATGGGGGCGCGCGGGAACTCCGGGGTGATCTTATCTCAGATTTTTCGGGGCTTTGCCAAGGGCTGCGAAGGGGCTAAAAGCCTTGATGCCAAAGGCTTCGTTGATGCATATGCTAACGGGGCTAAGACAGCCTATAAGGCAGTGATGAAGCCAACAGAAGGGACGATCCTGACCGTGGTTCGTGAATCGGCTCAGGCCGGCTTAAACGCGGTTAAAAACGGCGAACAAGATCTAGAAGTTATCATGCAAGAGATTGTAACGGCTGCCGACCTGGCACTGGAAAAAACGCCGGATCTCTTACCAGTTTTGAAGGAAGTTGGTGTGGTTGACTCCGGTGGTCAGGGGTTAGTCGTTGTCTTACATGGTTTCTTGGAAGCCTTGACCGGCCAAGTGGTGGAAGACACACTGCCGGATGCGGCTACGTTAGATGAAATGGTTAACGTCAATCACCGCCAAAGTGCCCAGGGAAAGTTAAACCCCGATGATATTAAGTATGGCTACTGTACCCAAATGATGGTTCGCATTGGCCGCGGTAAGTCGGTTACCAAAGAATTTGATTACGATACCTTCTATAATTACCTGGCCGACCTTGGAGATTCCCTGCTGGTGATTAATGATGATGAAATCGTTAAAGTCCATGTTCACACCGAACAACCGGATAAGGTTCTGGGCTGGGGACTCCAGTTTGGGGATCTGCAGACGATCAAGATCGATAACATGCGTTGGCAACAGGAATCGATCATGGAGCACGATGAAGAATCAACACAAGTACCGGTTGCTGAAGTAAAAAAGACAGCTGAAAGTACCCAGGTTAAAACTGCGGTGATCGCTGTGGCCTCCGGAGACGGGGTCGAAGAACTCTTCAAGTCGCTTGGTGTAACCCACGTAATCAGTGGGGGTCAAACCATGAACCCAAGTATTGAAGACCTGGTCAACGCCGTTAACGCATCCGGGGCTAAGCAGGCCTTATTGTTACCTAATAATGGGAACATCTTCATGGCCGCCGATCAGGCAGCCGAAGTGGCTGAGGTCCCAACCAAGGTCGTTCATGCTAAGACGATCGCCCAAGGGATGAGTGCCCTCTTGGAATTTAACCCGGAAGCTTCTTTGGAAGATAATCAAGAAGCGATGGAAGAAAACCTAGCAACTGTTAAGTCTGGTGAGGTAACAGTTGCCGTTCGTGACACCACGATCGAGGGACGAACAATCAGGGAAGGCGACTTCATGGGTATTGTAGACGGTAAGATTACCGTTACTGATCCGGATATTGAACAGGCCGCTTCCAAGATGGTGGTAGGTATGCTGGATGAAGATAGTGAAATTGTCACGATTCTGTATGGCCAAGAAGGAACCAAGGAAGCAGCGGAACGGATTTCAGCGGCAATTGAAGCCGAAGATGATGAAATTGAAGTTCAGATTTACGAAGGAGATCAACCGGTTTACCCGTACCTGATCTCAGTTGAATAAGTAAAACCGCACGAGCGGGGTGGTCCACGCGGCAACCCCGCTTCTAGTGTTTAAAGGGGGGATGCACATGAAATCCTTACAAGACCCGGTCAGTCAATTAAAGGGGGTTGGTCCCAAGATGGCTGAAAATTTAGCGACCCTGGGGATCAAGACAGTTGGTGACTTGCTAACCCATTATCCATCTCGCTATGACGATTTTGCACCGACCGACTTATCAGTGGCAAAGGATAAGCAAAAGGTAACGGTTAAGGGAACTGTTGTGTCTGACCCCCTAATGTCTCGTTATGGTTATCGGCGCTCGCGGCTATCTTTTCGCCTGATGGTTGGTCCGGGTGTGGTTAACGTAGTGTATTTTAACCAACCTTACTTAAAGAAGCAGGTTGAACGGAGCCAGGACGTGACCGTGTTGGGAACTTGGGACGCACCTCGCCAGCAAGTCCTGGGGACTAAGCTAATTGCTAAAGGTAGCAAGGCCCAGGCTATTGGAGCTACCTACCCGGCTAACAAGCACGTTCGCCAGGCAACGTTGCGCAAACTAATCGCCCAAGCTTTTGAACAGTACCAAAACGTAATTGCAACTCTTTTACCGATTAGTTTGCGTCAGCGCTATCAGCTGATGGAGCGGCGTGAGATGATCAAGCAGATGCATTTTCCAAGTGATACCACGATGGCCGAGGCCGCTAAGCGAACAGCAGCCTTTGAAGAATTCTTCTTGTTTGAGCTCCGTTTGCAAGCGATCCGGCGGGCTAACCGTAAGGACGAGGGGCTTAAGATCTTATACAATAATGATGACCTACGTGCCTTCATTAAGACGATTCCCTTTGAACTGACGGGGGCTCAAAAGCGAGTGGTTAACGAGATTTGCCGTGACCTGCGTTCGCCCTACCAGATGAACCGTCTTTTGCAGGGGGACGTTGGGTCTGGAAAGACGATTGTAGCCGCGATTGCTGTAATGGCGACCGTTTTAGCGGGCTATCAGGTTGCACTGATGGCACCAACGGAAATTTTGGCTTCCCAGCACGCTGAAAAGTTGATTAAGGTCTTTAACGGAACTCACGTCAAGGTTGCCTTGTTGACCGGGGCGATGACGACCAAGCAACGTCACCAGCTGACAAGAGAAATCAAGACTGGTCAGTTAAACTTAATCGTGGGGACCCACGCACTGATTCAAAATGGGGTCGATTACGCTAACCTGGGGCTTGTAATTATTGATGAGCAGCACCGCTTCGGAGTTAACCAGCGCCAGCAGCTGCGGGAAAAAGGAGAACGCCCCGACGTTTTGGCAATGACGGCAACCCCGATTCCACGAACCCTGGCAATCACGGCCTACGGGGAAATGGATGTTTCGGTGATTGACGAGCTCCCCGCCGGACGCCAGCCAATCAAGACAACCTGGCTTAAAGGAAATCAAGCCAATAGTGCCCTAGATTTTTTGGATCGGCAACTAAGAGCGGGGGCCCAGGCTTACGTGGTGTCTCCCCTGATTGAAGAGTCCGAAAGCTTGGATGTCAAGAATGCCACCGATTTGTACACCCGCTTCAAGGAGCACTTTAGTCCTGAATATAAGGTGGGCCTTTTGCATGGTCGAATGAGTAACGACGAAAAGGCAACCGTGATGCATGATTTTCAGGCTGGTAAGGTTCAGGTGATGGTAGCCACCACAGTGATTGAAGTTGGTGTAGATAACCCCAACGCCACCGTGATGCTAATTTATGATGCTGACCGTTTTGGCTTAGCTCAGCTTCACCAGTTGCGGGGCCGGGTTGGCCGGGGAAAGAGCCAATCGTACTGTCTTTTAGTAGCCGACCCGAAGACCGATGAAGGAACAGCTCGGATGGAGACGATGGTGGCCACCACCGATGGTTTTGAAGTAGCCCAAAAAGACCTGGAGTTACGCGGGGCTGGTGACGTTTTAGGAGCTCGCCAATCAGGGATGCCTGATTTTAAAGTTGGTGATCCGGTCGGTGACCTGAAGATGCTTCAGATTGCCCGGGCTGACGCTGGCAGCCTTTTGGCTACCCCAGGTTGGGATGACAAGGATGAAAACCAGCCCCTAGTCTTATACCTTAAGCGCCATCAGTTAGAAACTCATTTTGATTAGGAGAGAGAAAATGAAAATTGCAGTTGACGCCATGGGCGGCGATAACGCCCCGGCAGTTGTTGTTGAAGGGGTCGAACGGGCCCGAGATCGGTTTGCAGACGTTGAATTTGACTTATATGGGGATTCCAAATTAGTTCAACCACTAATTAATGATTCCACCCGGATCAACCTGATTGAGACCACCGAAGTGATTGAAATGGGTGAAGAACCAGTTCGAGCTATCCGCAAGAAGAAGGATTCATCAATTGTCCGGGCCGCTACGGCAGTTAAGGAAGGCCAAGCTGATGCTTTTTTCTCCGCTGGTAACACCGGTGCGATTTTAGCCGCGGGTCTGTTTATCGTTGGACGAATCAAGGGGATTGACCGACCGGGATTGACCTCAATTTTACCGATTGCTAAGCCCGGTAGTGACAGGAAAAACTTTGTATACCTAGACTCCGGGGCTAACGCTGAAATCAAGGAAAAAAATATGCTTCAGTTTGCCGAATTAGGCCGTTTTTACGCCGAAAATGTCCTTCAGGTTGAAAACCCTCGGGTTGCTCTCTTAAATAACGGGGCCGAGGAAGATAAGGGCGACCGTCTTCACAAAGAGGTTCACCAGCAGCTTAAGGCCGAAGAGGACCTTAACTTTGTGGGTAACGTTGAAGCTAGTGAACTTTTGGCCGGCAAGGCCGACGTTATCGTTTCTGATGGCTGGACAGCTAACGCAGCCTTAAAGGCCACCGAAGGTACTGCTAAGATGGTACTGTTGCTGATTAAAAACGGGATTGAAAATGGTGGCTTGCGGGCTAAACTTGGCTACCTGTTTTTAAAGCCAGTCTTTAAGAAGATTGCTAAGCTGATGGGAACGTCAACGTACGGGGGAGCCGTCTTATTAGGATTAAAAGCTCCGGTTGTTAAGACCCACGGATCTACCGACGCTTTGGCGGTTGAAAACACGATTGCCCAAATTCGAACTATGATTTCAAGCGGAGTAATTGAAAAGACAGTTAAATACTTTGGCCAGGTCCAATCCGAGGAAAGCATGGACAAGCCAGATAAAAACTAATAGAATAAGGTAGTTAGTTTAGATAAAAGAGGTATTGAAAGAATGGATAAGAAGGAAATCTTTGATACGGTCTCGTCAATCGTGGCCGACCACTTTGATGTCGATCGGGCTAAGATCACCGATGACCTGAATTTGAAGACCGATCTGAACGCTGATTCCATTGACTTTGTGGAATTTGTTCTCGAGGTCGAAGACACCTTCGGCGCAGAAATTGAGGACAGTGAAGCTGAAAAACTCAGTACCATTGGTGAGGTAGTGGATTATATCGCTGATCACCAAAAGGACTAACGTTGGTACGAACAAGAGGGGTCGCGATCAAATTGCTCGCGCCTTTTTTTTAGAAAAAAACAAACTACCTTATTTTTAAGGACTTACACGGTATTCGGTCTGTGATAAGGGGTTGTGAGCTCACGACCCCCTATCAGAGGCCCGATCAGAAAGGACGGACACGATGATTACTGAATTACAGGATTACCTAGCTAAAACCTATGGGATTAATTTTAAGAACACGGATCTACTTGCTGAGGCTTTTACCCAGGCATCGTACGTTAACGAGCATCCCCACCAAAATCTAAAGTACTACGAACGAATTGAGTTTTTGGGGGATGCAGTCCTGCAGTTATTTGTCTCCGAGTACATTTACAAGCGCTATCCAGAGTTACCACAGGGGAAGTTGACCCGTTTGCGGGCGGCCATGGTTTGCGAGGACTCCTTCTCTAAGTTTGCTAAGGAATGTCACTTCGATCAGTACATTCGTCTTGGTAAGGGGGAGGAAATGGCTGGTGCCCGGGACCGGGCCAGCCTTTTGTGTGATATTTTCGAATCCTTCATCGGGGCCTTGTACCTTGACCAGGGGCGCCAGGCGGTAGAAAAGTTCATCCATACTGTCATTTTCCCTAAGTTAGATATGGGCTGGTTCGACCACGCTGTTGATGCTAAGACTAGCCTGCAAGAATTTCTGCAGCGTAATGGGGATGTTGATATTGAGTACCGTCTCTTAAGTGAAGGGGGAACGGAAAACGACCCAATCTTTACCGTTGAAGTAACAGTTGACGGTAAGGTCGTTGCAAACGGACAAGGCAGTTCTAAAAAGCACGCGGAAATGGATGCCGCAAAACATGCGTTACAAAAACTACGAATGGACAAGTAGGAGTTGATCACCCATGCGACTACTTTCACTAGAAATCGAAGGCTTTAAATCCTTTGCCGATAAAACCGTAATTGATTTTCGACCAGGGATGACCGGAATCATTGGCCCTAACGGGAGCGGAAAGAGTAACATTATTGAAGCAATCCGTTGGGTAATGGGGGAGCAGTCTGCCAAAACCTTACGGGGAGACAAAATGGCTGACGTCATTTTTAACGGAGCGGCCGATCGTAAGCCCCTTAACCGGGCCCAGGTGAAGATCACCCTTGATAACGGTGACCACTACTTAGAATCAGAGTTTACGGAGCTAACGGTGACCCGACGTTTGTACCGTAACGGGGATTCTGAGTACCTAATAAACGACCACCCGGTACGTCTAAAGGACATCGTTGACCTGTTCATTGATTCGGGGATTGGACGGGAATCATTTTCGATCATCTCACAGGGTCAGGTGGCTGCCATTTTCAATGGGAAGCCAGCCGATCGGCGCGAGGTGATTGAAACCGTCGCTGGGGTAGCTAAGTACAAGCAAAATAAGAAGGCGGCTGAAAAGCGGCTTTTGACAACCAATGATAATCTCAACCGAGTTAATGACATAATCGCCGAAATTGAAGGCCGGCTTACCCCATTGGCTGAGGAGAGTGCCTTAGCTGAAGAGTACTTGGAGCAACGTGGGCGCCTCGACCGCTTGGATCGCACTCAAACGGTACGCCAAGCCCGACTTAATCAAGAGCGTCTTGCCCAGGTGAGCCAACAACTTATTGATGGACAGGACATGACAGATCAATATGATCGAAGGGCTAAAGCTGCTAGCCAGCGTCAGGCAACCTTACAAGCTAGTCGTCGTCAGATGGTAACGGTTCGTGATGACCACCAAGCCAAGCTCTTATTAGCAACACAGACGATCGCTAAGCTGGAAAATCAGCAGTCCCTTTCATCTGTGCGTAAGGAACAGCGTCAGGCAGAGCATGACCGCCTCACTGACCGGCAAACGGAATTAGAGGGGCGCCGGACGGTCTTAAACAATCAATTACAAGAGGTTGAGGAACGAATTAATCAACGTGACCAAGAGATTAAGGACCATCAAACTCAGCTACGCCAGCTGAAGACGATGAGCGCCGAGGAACGAGCGGCCCAGCTAACGGATAAAATTGAAAAGCTCCGCAATCAACAGGTTGACTTGATGCAAGAGCAGACCACGATTCAAAACAATCAACTCTTTTTGAAGCGTGATTACCAGCGTAACGTGAGCCAGCGGGAGGCCGGTGCCTCAGCCTTAGAGGCGGCCAAACAAAAGCTGGCGGATCTAAATGGGAAAGCAAGAGACCAGGCGGCGGTAGCTCAAAAAGCGCAGGAAGAAGCACGGGCAGTAGTGGACCGCTATAGCCAGGAGCAAGCTAACCAAGTTAAGCTAGAACAGCAATACGAGCAGACGTCACGTCAGTGGTATCAGGCCTTAGGGGATGTTTCATCCGCTGAGAGTCGGATTAAGAGCTACCGGGCGATGGCGGCTGATTATACTGGTTACTATCATGGGGTACAGCAGGTCTTGAAGCATCGGCAATCTTATCCGGGATTATTTGGGGCGGTTAGCGAACTGATTGAAGTTCCCACCCAATATACGATGGCGATTGAAACTGTTTTAGGAGGCCAGCTTCAGCAATTAGTGGTTGATCACCAGGGAACTGGGAAGCAGATCATTCAGGACTTAATTCAGACCCGGGGGGGCCGGGTAACGATATTACCGCTAGACAGCTTACGGGGGGGTTATGCTCCCCGTAACCTAGCTAACTTGAACCAACTCCCTGGCTTCATTGGCCGGGCTGGGGACCTAATTTCCTTTGACCCCCGTTTTCAAATTGTGGTCGATCACCTGCTGGCCAATACTGTGGTGGTTGATACCTTGGACAATGCAACTCAGGTGGCTAGGGTGGGTCAGCACCAGGTTCGGGTGGTAACCTTAGACGGCCAGCTGATTAATGCGTCAGGGGCGATGACTGGAGGGGCTAATCGAAACCAACGGACTGGCCTCTTACGTCAGCGTCAGCAACTAGAGGAACTACAAGGGGCCCTTCAAAAAGTTCAAGCCACAGCTAGTCAACTGGAGGTGCAGGTGAAGCGTCTTCAAGAGGCACGTCAGGCCAGTCAAGCTAGCCGTGACACCCTGGAACAGGAACTGTCCCGGGTGCGCAGTGAGGCCAATCAGCAACAGAGCAGTGCTCAACGTTTAAATGACCAAGTGAAGGCTGCCAAACAAGAAGTAACGGCGCTTGAGTTTCAATCCAACCAGCAAAACGACCAGCAGGCCGCCTACCAGACCCGGGTTGAGGAGGCCAACGTTAATGCTGAGCGGGTTGAAAAGGAATTAACCCGGGTTAAGCAGGAAACGGTGCAGGCCCAAGAACAATTAACCGCCCTTCAATCCAATGCGGCAAGCCAAAATGAGCAGGTGCATGAGCTCAGTCAGTTCTTAGCAGTGGCCAAGGCCCGTCGGGAACAAGATCAGGCCCAGCAGGAGGGGCTCCAGACACAGTTAGAAGAGGTTCAAGCTTCCCTTGATGAAGCAGGAGAAGCCCTGACCCACTTAGCCGAGCAAGACGTCACGATGGATGCCGAGCATGAATCGAGCCAGTCTGCTCTGGCGAAAGCCAAAGACGAGCTTAAAGAGCACCAAGAGGCGGTTGAAGCCGTTACTGATCAGTTGGATCAGCTTGAAGAGGAACTCAAGAAGGTTAATCAGGAGGCCCAACGACTACAGGACCTCTCGAAGGTGGCCATGGGTGAACAGACCCGGTTGGCAGCTGAAAAGGCCCAACTAGAGGTGACGATTGACCAGGCTCTTAATCACTTGAGTGAACGCTACCAAATGACCCTGGATGCAGCCAGTCAGGACATGGCCGAGCTGGCCGATGAGGAGTTGGCCCGCCAAATTAAGCTCTTAAACCGGGGAATTGCCGATCTTGGCGATGTCAACACGGCTTCGATTGCTGAGTACAAGCAGGTTAAGGAACGTTATGACTTCTTGAGTGGCCAACGGGCCGATTTGATGGCGGCTAAATCGCAACTTGAAAATACAATGGCGGAGATGGACCAACAGGTTGAAAAGCGCTTTATGACTACCTTTAAGCAGGTATCGGTAGCCTTTAGTGAAACCTTTACTCAGATCTTTGATGGCGGGGAGGCTAAATTACTCTTAACCGAACCAGATCAGCCGTTGACTACCGGGGTCGACATCACGGCCCAGCCACCTGGTAAGCGTAATCAGCGCCTTTCGCTTTTATCTGGGGGAGAACGAGCGCTAACGGCGATTGCCCTTTTATTTGCAATTCTAAAAGTCCGGCCGGTGCCGTTCGCCATCTTAGATGAACCGGAAGCGGCCTTAGATGCTGTCAACGTTGACCGTTTTGCCCACTATCTGGATCGTTTTGGGGATCAAGGTCCCCAATTCATCGTCATCACACACCGGAAGGGGACAATGATGAACGCCGATGTCTTATACGGGGTGACAATGCAGGAATCTGGGGTGTCGCGGATGGTCTCCGTGGACGTCAATCAAACGTTAGAACAACACCAAGCATAGAAACGAGGGGGAGCACATGGGATTATTTGATATTTTCCGGCGCCATAAAAAAGAAGAGAAAGAGCAGACTACTGACCAGGAAATGCCAACGAGCGAGGAGCTTTCTTCGAGCACATCCACGGCAGCGCCAGCTAAAGAAGATAAAGCAAACGCAACTCAGGCGTCGATAAGTCAGGTCATACCTGAAGAAGTAGTTGAAGCAGATCAACCGGTAATAAAAGAGAGCCCAGTCAAAGAAGAACAGGTGACCTCAGATGAACCGGTGGTAACAAAGACGAATCCGGTAAGTGAGAAACTAGAACCAGAGGCATCGGAAGCTTCGGCACCGGAATCAGCGGAGACCGTGGCTCCTGTTACCGCCGACTGGGTTAAACAGGTTGAAGAGTCAGTTGATGAAATGCCGCCAGCTTCAGAGGAGAGTACAACCGAAGAAGCAGCGCCGGAAACTGAAGAAGAGCAAGAACAAGCTACCGAGCAGAAGTATGACCAGGGGCTTGAAAAATCACGAAACGGCTTTGGGGCCCGGTTGAACAGGTTCTTAGCTAATTTTCGTCACGTTGACGAGGACTTTTTCGATGACTTAGAAGACATGCTGATTGAGTCCGATGTGGGTTATGAAATGGCAATGAAGCTATCGGATTCCTTACGAGAAGAGGTTCGGCTTCAAAATGCCAAAAACAAGCAGGATGTCTCAAACGTAATCATTGAAAAGATGGTTGACCTATACGATGAGGCCGGTCAGGGGGAGCAGACCACCTTGACAATGGCCAAAGAGGGACCAACCGTAATCATGTTTGTCGGAGTCAACGGGGCTGGTAAGACGACCACGATCGGTAAGATGGCAGCACGATTTAAGAAACAGGGACAGCGGGTCCTCCTGGCGGCGGCCGATACCTTCCGAGCCGGGGCTACCGAACAATTGGAGGTCTGGGCCCAGCGTGATGGAGTTGACATCGTCACTGGGCCGGAAAGTAGTGACCCAGCGGCCGTTGTTTTTGATGCCGTCACTAAGGCTAAAAGGGATCACTACGATGTACTCTTTGTTGATACTGCCGGCCGCCTGCAAAATAAGGTTAATCTAATGAACGAGCTGGCTAAGATGAAGCGAATTCTAACCCGGGAAATTCCGGATGCCCCGCACGAGGTCTTGTTGGTCCTCGATGCGACCACCGGACAAAATGCCTTAACTCAGGCGAAGCTGTTTAAAGAAACCACCGCCGTTACCGGGATCGTTTTAACCAAGTTGGACGGGACCGCCCGTGGGGGGATCGTCTTAGCCATTCGAAACGAGCTACACCTACCAGTGAAGTTTGTCGGGCTAGGTGAGAAGGTTGATGATTTAGAAGAATTTAACGCCCAAGACTTTGTTTACGGACTCTTTAAGGGCCTAGTTACGGTCGATTAAGGGAAGAAAGGTGCAAGATGGAATTAGAGAAAAATGAACGAATCAACGCCCTCTTTGCCTTTTACCAACCCCTTTTGACCAAAAAACAAAATGACTACCTTCAGCTTTACTATGCCGATGACTACTCCTTAGGAGAGATTGCGACTGAGTTTGCCGTGTCGCGGCAAGCGGTTTACGATAACATTCGACGGACCGAAAGGATTCTGGAGAGCTACGAACATAAGCTACACCTCTATGCTGAATTTGAGGTGCGTAATGAGCAAGCTGACCTAATTCGTGATTACGTGCAACAACATTACCCTGATGACCACGAGTTACAACGGTTGGTAGCTGGAATGGAAACCTTAGAAGCCGAATAATGGACGCCCCCATTTGGTATGACCAGGTGGGGGCGTTGTCAGTTTAGCTAATCATGGTGTAAAAAGGCCTAATGTAGTAAAATTAAAAAGTGATATTGGTAAATTTACCAGGCGAAGAATCTAAAATTAGGGGAGAAATACATGGCATTTGAAGGTTTAACAGAACGCCTGCAAAAGGCAATGGAAAAACTGCGGCGGAAACCCAAGGTGACTGAAGCTGATTTACGTGAAACGATGCGTGAAATTCGGCTGGCCCTCCTAGAAGCCGACGTTAACTTTAAGGTTGTCAAGGACTTCGTTAAAACGGTACGCGAAAAGGCAGCTGGGGCCGAGGTTTTGAAGGGCTTGAACCCGGCTCAACAAATCGTTAAGATCGTTAACGACGAACTGACCGAAATGATGGGTGAAACGGCAACGCCCCTCAATAAATCCGCTCATATTCCAACCGTCATTATGATGGTTGGGCTCCAGGGGGCTGGGAAAACGACTACGGCCGGAAAGCTGGCTAAGCGCCTGAAGAAAGAGGAAAACGCCCGGCCGCTCTTTATCGCTGCCGACGTATACCGGCCAGCAGCCATCACCCAGCTACAACAGGTAGCTTCAAGCATTGACGTACCGGTTTTTGAAATGGGAACTAATGTCGACCCGGTTGAAATTGTTCGCCAGGGGATGGCGGTTGCCAAGGAAAAGCACAACGACTACGTGATTATCGATACGGCCGGCCGTCTGCAAATTGACGAACAGCTGATGAATGAGCTAAGCAAGATCAAGGAACTGGCTAAGCCGGATGAAATCCTTCTGGTTGTTGACGCCATGACCGGGCAAAACGCCGTTAATACCGCCCAAGGTTTTGATGATCAATTAGACATCACTGGGGTTATCTTAACCAAGCTGGATGGGGATACCCGCGGTGGGGCAGCCATGTCAATTCGGGCTGTGACCGGGAAGCCGATTAAATTTGTCGGTGAAGGGGAAAAGATGGACAACTTGGACGTCTTTCACCCAGATCGGATGGCCTCCCGAATCCTGGGAATGGGGGACATGATGACCCTGATCGAAAAGGCCCAGGAAAACTTTGACCAGGAACAAGCGGCCCAGGCTATGAACAAGATGAAGGAAAACTCCTTTGACTTTAACGATTTCTTGGACCAAATGGACCAGATTACTAAGATGGGACCGTTGGAAGATCTATTGAAGATGATGCCGGGGATGGCCAACAATCCGGCCCTAAAGAATATTAATTTAGATCCCAAGCAATTTGCTCACATTAAGGCAATCATTTACTCAATGACACCGGAGGAACGTGAGAATCCGGACGTGATGAACCCAAGTCGGCGTCGGCGACTGGCGGCCGGATCTGGGCGGCCAATCGTTGAAGTTAACCGGATGATTAAGCAATTCAACCAGATGCGCAAGATGATGCGTCAGGTTACCAACGGAAACCTCAGCGGGATGGAAAACCTGATGGGGGGCCAGTTACCAGGAGGCCGGTTAGGTAAGCTTGCCATGAACAGGATGGCCCGGCAGATGAAGAAGAATAAAAAGAAGCGCCTGAAGAAGAGGCGTTAATAATCTAAATCCTGTTGATGGATTACCACGTACGGTAATTCGTTGGCAGGTTTTTTGGGTTATAAGGGGTGGCCTTTATCAATTAAAAAGCTAGTGAGGTTTCAAGAAATTGTGATGTTAGTCAGTCTAAAAAACGCTCACCGCCAAAAAATGGCGATGAGCGTTTTTTATTCTAGCTTATAACCAAAACCGCGGACGGTCGTCAGATGAACCGGGTTCTGTGAATCATCTTCAAGTTTATCGCGGAGGTGGGAAACATGGATGTCTACAATCCGGGAGCTTCCTAAGATATCGTAGCCCCACACACCATTAAGGAGCTGTTCGCGTGACAAAACCTGCCCCTGGTGGTCAGCTAAGAAGGCTAAAAGCTGAAACTCTTTGCGGGTAAGGCTGACTTTCTGACCAGCCTTAGTAACTTGAACTTTCTTGGGATCAATTTCCCAATCGCCAATTTGAACGTGATCTTCAACGAGTGGCTTTTCTTCCTCAAACGGATCCTCGGTGGTGACCGAGGCGTGCTGGTAGAGCCAGCACCGTTGTTCAATTATGGGCCGTAAAACATCGTGGGTGATTTCTTTTTCCAAGACATCATCAACCTTGGCTCGGAAGAGTTTACGGCGCTGACGGTCGTCAGGATTAGGGGAGAAGATTAGGAGGGGCCCGTTTTGCTGGTTGCGGATCAAGGTTATGGTGGCAATGGTGGTGTCAAGGTTGGTGGCGGCCAGGTCCCATAAAATCCCAGTATAGGTATTTTGTTCTAGGTTAACCACTAGGGCTGTGGCGGTCGTGACCCGGTCTAAGTCCCAGTGCTGGTGATGGCAAAAGTGCGCTAAATCGGTTGCAAAGGTTTGATCCTTTGTCATGAGTAAGAAATTTTTGATGACAATGCCTCCCTGAATTTACAAAAGCTTTACATGATGAAAGTGGAAGGTTTACAAGGCCTTGTTAAATTATAGGTATCTTATGGGAGCGTATTGGCTGGTACCCAATCCCTCCTCCACACGCTTGATCGCCGGGTACAGCGGAAAAACATGTGGGAAAACATTAAGATCGCTTATCAATTGTCATTATAGCACCTTCATTAGCCAAGGGTTGGTTAGTACGCTGCTGCCCATTTGGTTGGGGCGCTGGACAGTCAACAAAGTGAAAACGAGAGGATTTTGAAAATGAAGAAAATCATGGGAACCTTAGGGGCGCTTGCCCTTTTGCTGCTCCTTTGCTTCGGTTGGTTTCAAGCTCGGGGCAGTGGCGCCACCATCACCAAGGTGACTGATGTGGGGTCAACAGCCTTACAGCCTTTGGCAGAAGCAGCCATCCCGGGTTTTTTGAAAAACCACCAGAATATTAACGTCACTGTTCAGGGTGGGGGATCAGGGACCGGTCTGTCCCAGGTACAGGCCGGGGCTGTCGATATTGGGAGTTCCGACGTCTTTGCCGCTCAGCAAGCTGGAATTGACGCCAGCAAGCTAACCGACCATATTATCGTTGTTACCGGGATCGTTCCGATTGTGAACCCTAAGTTAGGGGTAGACAACCTTTCGATGGACCAACTCCGGGGGATCTTTGCCGGCAAGATTACTAACTGGAAGGAAGTCGGTGGACCAGATAAAAAGATTACCGTGATTAACCGGGCATCTGGCTCCGGAACCCGGCTAGCCTTTGAACAGGTGGTCATGGGTAGGCAGGAAACGGTTAAGGCCCAGGAACAAGATTCTAATGGGACGGTTAAACAAATCGTCTCCAACGTTCCGGGGGCAATCTCATATGTTTCCTCAGCCTATTTAAATGACCAGGTCAAAGCCCTTATGATTGACCACGTTGAGGCAACAAGTAAAAACATTAGCAATAACAGGTGGAAGCTCTGGTCTTACGAACACATGTATACGACTAAGCATGCTAAAAAGGCGACATTGGCTTATATTCGCTACCTGCAGTCGGCCGATGTTCAATCCCACCTGGTAAAGGAAGCCCACTATATCTCGATTCACGACATGAAGGTTAGACGGGATGCTGACGGGGTAGTTACAAAGATTGGAGAGAAGTAATGAGTGATTGGGAAAAGCGGCTCACTGGGCCTTCTAAAGAAACCAATCAAGAACGTGTTGGTCGGGTGTTAACGACCCTGTCAATCACCGTGATTGGCTTGCTGGTTGCAACTATTTTAATCTTTTTGGCCAGCAAGGGCTTATCGTTATTTATCAAGTACGGGGTAAACATCTGGGACTTCGTGTCCGGAACCGATTGGTCACCGAAGAAGGGCTCTTATGGAGCTCTGCCAATGATCGTCACCTCCTTTGGGGTTACAATGCTAGCCGGGATTGTGGCCCTACCATTAGCCTTGATGGTAGCCCTGGCAGTAACAGAAATCCTTCCACCGGCCTTTCGCAAGGTAACTCAGCCAGTAATTGAACTCCTGGTGGGGATTCCATCCGTTGTCTACGGGTTCGTCGGTTTGACGGTGATTATTCCGATTTTGCGTCAGTGGTTTGGCGGGACTGGGTTTGGGATGCTAGCCGCCACGGTGGTTTTGTTCTTGATGATCGTACCAACCATGGTTTCAATGACGATAGATACGCTCCTAGCAGTACCGGAATCATACCGAATGGCCTCTAAGGGCCTTGGGGCGACTAGGTGGCAAACTATTTATCGCACCATTTTGCCAAGTGCGGCCGGGGGAGTCTTGACAGCGATGATCTTCGGGATGGCCCGCGCTTTTGGGGAAGCCTTAGCCGTACAAATGGTGATTGGAAACGCCTCAATCATGCCAACCAGTTTGATGAGCTCGGCCGCCACCTTAACCTCGGTTCTGACAACGGGGATTGGGAATACGGTCATGGGAACCGCTGCTAACGATGCCCTATGGTCCTTGGCCCTGGTATTACTTGTTATGTCGTTAATTTTCAACTTGGCCATGCGCCTGGTGAACCGCAATAAGGAGGGGTAGGATGGACCCGCAAAAAAGTAACCGGCTGGCAACCGGTGTGATTCTCTGTTTCGCCGCCATTGTGAGCCTGATCGTACTCTCCTTGGTTTTATATCTGTTAGCAACGGGGCTCCCCCATGTCTCCTGGCACTTCTTGACCAGCGCAGCTAGCTCTTTTACGGCCGGCGGGGGGATTCGTGACCAGCTCTTTAATTCATTTTATTTAGTTATCTTGACCCTGCTGGTGTCCGTACCGCTATCCTTAGGGGCGGCTATCTATCTAAGTGAGTACGCACCTAAGAACCGGTTAACCAGTATCTTACGCCTGGCAATCGAAGTATTGTCGTCGCTACCATCTGTGGTCGTGGGACTGTTTGGCTACTTAGTCTTTGTTTTGCAGTGGAAGATGGATTTTTCACTGTTAGCTGGGGCTTTGGCTCTCACGATCATTAACTTACCGTTATTGACCCGGTCATGTGAAACCGCCCTATCTCAGGTCCCCTTCTTGCAGCGGCAAGCGGGCTTAGGCTTGGGAATGGCCAAGTGGCGGGTAACAACGCGGATCATGGTCCCAGCCGCCTTACCTGGGATCATGACCGGGGCAATCCTTTCGGCTGGGCGGATCTTTGGTGAAGCCGCTGCCCTGATTTATACGGCCGGCCAGAGTTCAATCAACGTTTCTTACAGTAATTGGAATCCCTTTAGTCCAACCAGCTTTTTAAATCCAATGCGACCGGCCGAAACCCTGGCCGTCCATATCTGGAAGCTAAATACTGAAGGATTGGTTCCGGACGCAACCGCCGTCTCTGCTGGGGCCGCCGCGGTTCTAATTATTGCTATTTTAGCCTTTAACCTGTTAGCCCGCTTTGTTGGGGGACTGGTTGCAAAACACTTCCGTCAATAAGGAGGAACGATAATGGAAGACAATATCGCACTTGAATTAAAGGATGTTTCGGTGGCTTACGGGGCCGAACCAACCGTCCGCAACGTTTCAATGAAGTTCAAGAAAAACCAGATCTCAGCGTTGATTGGGGCTTCGGGGTCTGGCAAGTCAACCCTCTTACGGAGCATTAACCGGATGAATGACGGGCTTGCCACGGTTACCGGCCAGATTCTTTTTCACGATGTTGACATCAATCGGCCTAAGGTCAATGTTTACAAGGTCCGCCAAGAGATTGGGATGGTGTTTCAACAGCCAACCCCGTTCCCAATGTCGATCTATGAGAATGTCATCTATGGCCTGCGCTTAACCGGGGAAAAGGATCGACGGGTCTTAGACCAGCGGGTCGAGGAGAGTTTAAAGCATGCGGCCTTATGGGATGAGGTTAAGGACCGGTTGAAGGCCAGCGCCCTTTCGCTTTCCGGGGGACAGCAGCAGCGGCTATGTATTGCCCGGACATTGGCCACCAAGCCAGAGATCATCTTAATGGACGAACCAACCAGTGCCTTGGATCCAATCTCAACGACTCAGATTGAGGCAACGATGATGGAGCTAAAAAAAGACTATACCATCATCATCGTGACTCATAACATGCAACAGGCATCTCGGGCTTCGGACTGGACCGCTTTTATGCACCAGGGGAATTTGATAGAATTTAACCAGACCACAGAAATCTTCATGAACCCGCATGAACAAGCAACTAACGACTACTTAAACGGGAAGTTTGGATAAGGTAAGGGGGAGATAACAATGGGTGTGATTTTTGATGAAGAGCTAAAGAAGTTACGGACCCGCTTCATGGAAATGGGGATCGATACCTCCGAGCAGATTTATAAGGCAGCCAAGGCCTTTACCGATCATGACAGCGCACTGGCTCAAGAGGTGTTGGCCAGCGATGATCAGATCAATGATGAAGAAATCAGTTTGGAAAAGCGAGCCCTTAAGCTGATGGCCTTACAACAGCCCTTGGCCAGCGACTTTCGGAAGATTATTTCAATTTTAAAGGCTTCTAGCGACGTGGAACGGCTGGGAGATTATGCCGCCCACATTGCCCGTTCGGCGATTAATTT
Source organism: Limosilactobacillus gorillae (assembly GCF_001293735.1). Taxonomy (GTDB): domain Bacteria; phylum Bacillota; class Bacilli; order Lactobacillales; family Lactobacillaceae; genus Limosilactobacillus; species Limosilactobacillus gorillae. The sequence continues at coordinate 42,671 of NZ_BCAH01000031.1, forward strand.
CGACAAGAAGAACCATAATGGTGAGATTGAGAAAGAAATCGAAAAGATGACTGAAATCGTGCGCCAAATGCTAGAGAAGGTGATGGATGCTTACGTCTACACCAATGAAAAGGCTGCTTACGAGGTGGCTAACCAAGACCTGAAGGTTGATATGATTTACGTGGCCCAGCAAAAGCGGGTCATGCAGGCAATGATGAAAAACCAAGCGGCGATTCCGGCTTTGGAGACTTACATGACCGTCATTCGGAACCTGGAACGCTCCGGTGACCATATCGTCAACCTGGCCGAATGGGTTATCTACATCGGTGCTGGTAAACTAGTTGAATTAAACCCAGGTAAGACCGACCCGGGCTTGGTACAACGTAAGCTAGAGGAACGAGAATAGAGGGGCGCCGATCCTTAATCTAAAATTTTCTAAGACTGTCAAGAAAAACTACTTTACAATCCTTAGAAAACTTGGTATATTATTACCTGTTAGAAAAAAGGTTAAGGAGGTGTCACTATGTCAGTCAAGATTCGTTTAAAGCGGATGGGTTCCAAGAAGCGTCCTTTCTACCGGATCGTTGTTGCCGACTCACGTTCACCACGTGATGGTCGCTTCATCACTTCTCTTGGTACTTACAACCCGCTGACCACGCCAAAGCAAGTTAACTTCGATGAAGAGGCTGTGATGGATTGGTTACAAAAGGGTGCGCAACCTTCCGACACTGTTCGCAACATGCTGCAAAAGGCCGGTGTTATGAAGAAGTACCACGAAACCAAGTACGCAAAGAAGTAATGGTGTGATCGGTCATGAAAGAAGTTGATTTTAAGGGGCTAGTGGTTGCTTTAATTGCACCACTAGTTAAACACCCTGAGGCGGTCAAGGTAGAAGAAGAGCGAACTTCACGCTACCATCAGTTCCGCGTGACCGTTGCGTCCGTGGATACTGGCCGGGTGATTGGCCGTCAAGGACATGTTGCCGCAGCTTTGCGGACCATCGTTGAAGGGGCTCGTGATAAGCGAGTAAACGACAAGAAAATTCGGCTGATCATTCATGACCGCCGTCATTAGAAAACTCCCACAAGCCTTTGTGGGAGTTTTTTTGAATTAACACATGCTTTAGAAAGAAAGAGGAACGAGCGAATGGAACTCTACACGGTTGGAAAAATCGTTAATACCCACGGAATCCGGGGTGAAGTTAAGGTCCTAGCCACCACCGATTTTGTTGATCAGCGTTTTCAGGATGATGCCACCCTATACCTGGTAAAAAAGAACCAGGCGCCCTTAGAACTAACGGTTGAGCATGCCCGGGTACACAAGGGGATGGTGCTGGTTAAGTTTAAGCAGTTCAATAACATTAATGAGGTGCAACACTTTCGTGAGGCTGAATTAAAGGTGGCTGATCAGGACCAAGATGAGTTAGAGGAAGGCCAGTACTACTACCACCAAATTATTGGGCTTACAGTTGAAACCGGTGATGGTCGGAAGCTGGGGACGATTAAGGAGATCTTGGCACCAGGGGCCAATGATGTCTGGGTGGTTCAACGCCCAAACCAGCGGGATCTTTTATTGCCAGTGATTGATGATGTAGTCAAAGAAGTCGATCTTGAAAATAATAAAGTAATCGTGGAATTACTGGAGGGATTAGAGTAATGCGGATTGATATTTTAAGTCTCTTTCCTGATATGTTTGATGCCACTTTAGGTCAGTCCATCGTTGGTCGGGCCCAAGATGAAGGTTTTTTAGACATTCACGTAACGGACTTTCGTCAGTACACCACTGACAAGCACCGCCATGTTGACGATACCCCGTTTGGTGGAGGGGCTGGGATGCTACTTCAGGCCCAACCAATCTTTGATGCCATGGACGCAATTAATAAGGAAGTGGAAGGCACCTACCCAAAGGGGCGTGTGATCTTGATGGATCCGGCCGGTCGGCGCTTTGACCAGGATTACGCCATGGAGCTGGCTCAAGAAGAGCACCTAACCTTCATTTGTGGCCACTACGAAGGATACGATGAGCGGATTCGTCAACTAGTGACCGACGAAGCTTCCCTGGGGGACTACGTTTTGACCGGGGGCGAGCTGGCCGCCATGGTAATGGTTGACGCCACCGTCCGTTTCGTTCCCGGGGTACTGGGGAACATGTCTTCACCGATGGGCGACTCATTTTCAAACGGACTCTTAGAATATCCTCAATATACCCGCCCAGCTGACTTCCGGGGGATGAAAGTGCCAGAGGTCCTGACTAGTGGGAACCACGAAAAGATTCGCGAATGGCGGATGAGAGAAGCACTGAAACGAACGTTGGAACGGCGCCCCGATTTATTAAAAACCGCTAAGCTGAGCCGGGAACAGCAGATTATCTTGCAAGACCTCAAGCTTGACTTAGATCCGGACGCACCAAAGTAGGAGGCCAAGCGTGAAAAAATTAATTACACGCCTCTTAAAACAAGAGGATCCCAGCGTCTATCAAATTAAAGATTCCAAGTTGGAGCCAACCTTGACGACCCTGGACCTGATTGGCTTAGGAACCGGGATGGTGGTTGGAACGGCCATCTTTACCTTGCCAGGGATCGTGGCAGCTGAACACACTGGTCCAGCCGTCCCGTTAGCCTTTATTGTCGCCGCAATTGGAGCTGGGTTATCAGCACTGGCCTATGCTGAAACCGCTTCGGTCCTGCCCTTTGCCGGCTCGGCTTTTTCGTGGATGAACGTCTTGTTTGGGGAGTTCTTTGGTTGGCTCGCTGGGTGGGCCTTGTTAGCTGAATACTTCATCTCGGTGGCCTTTGTGGCCTCGGGGTGGTCGGCCTATATGCAGGGGTTCTTGGCATCCTTTGGTATTAAGTTACCAACGGCCTTAGCCGGGGGCTTTAACCCTGCTAAAGGCTCATACGTTGATATCTTTGCGGCCGTGGCAATCTTAGCGGTTGGCTGGCTTTTGTCCCACGGGGTTCATCAGGTGGCCCGGATTGAAAATACGATCGTGGCCATTAAGCTTTTGGTAATTATCTTATTCATCGTTGTTGGGGCGACGGCCATTCACACCCAAAATTACCATCCCTTTATCCCAGCACACAGACCGGGAACGACCTTCGGTGGCTGGAGTGGAATCATGGCCGGGGCTTCACAGATTTTTATTGCCTACGTAGGCTTTGATGCGATTGCGGCTAACACCGCCGAGACCAAGAATCCTCAGAGGACAATGCCGCGGGGATTAATCGGAACTTTGGCACTAGGGACCGGTTTTTTCATCGTTGTTTCCCTGGTCCTGGTGGGGATGTTCAAGTATTCTCGCTACGCAAATAACGCTGAGCCAGCTGCCTGGGCCCTGCGTGAGTCAGGTCACTATTTAACTGCTAACCTCTTGTCAATCGTAGCTTTGATTGGGATTTTCTCAGCACTGATCGCAATCCTATTAGCTTCATCACGATTGATTTATGCCTTTGGTCGGGATGGACTTTTACCAGCTTTCTTAGGTCACATTGATAAGAAGCGGGTACCAAACCGGGCCCTATGGATGATCACCGTCTTAGCGATGATTTTGGGTTCTGTCTTTCCGTTTACCTTCTTGGCAACCCTGGTGTCAGCCGGGACGTTGGTAGCCTTTATCTTTGTTTCTCTGGGAATTTATGCTCTCCGTCGACGGGAAGGAAAGGATCTTCCGGAGGCTCAGTTTAAGATGCCTGGTTATCCAATCCTTCCAGCGGTGTCAGTAATCTTTTCGGCTGTCATTTTCTGGAACCTTAACGTTGATGCTAAATGGATGATGGTTGGCTGGTTTGCCATCGGGATGGTGGTGTACTTTGCCTACGGGATTCGCCACTCAACTCTTGCTAAGAAGTCCTAAATTTGGTTTGCAATTAGCCAGTAAAAATGGTAAATTAGTCATTGGCTATGTAGCCGCATAAACGGTGTTCCGCTGGTTCCGTGGGAATTAATGAATGTCGGTGAAAGGAAAGAAAATTATGCGTCAAAATCAATTAATCGAAAAGGTAACTGCAGGTCAGTTACGTAGTGATATCCCGGATTTCCGTGCCGGTGATACTGTTCGTGTACACGCCCTCATTGTTGAAGGGACTCGTGAACGTGTTCAGATCTTTGAAGGGGTCGTTATCAAGCGCCACGGTGCTGGTATCTCCGCCACTTACACTGTTCGTAAGATCAGTAACGGTGTTGGGGTTGAACGGACCTTCCCACTTCACTCACCACGGGTGGAAAAGATCGAAGTTGTACGTTACGGTCGTGTACGTCGCGCTAAGCTCTACTACCTCCGTGAACGGACTGGTAA
>NZ_BCAH01000032.1 GCF_001293735.1 Limosilactobacillus gorillae
CGTTGGCGACCAAAATCTAACCGGTGCAAGCACCAGTTGTCAATTGGACCAACGCGTTCGACTTGCATGTATTAGGCACACCGCCGGCGTTCATCCTGAGCCAGGATCAAACTCTCATATTAAATAAGAAGCTTGAATAGCTCTTGTAATTAATTAAGCGAATTGACTTCGCAAATGTTATTTGCCTTGATCAATGATCAAGGACCCTACACATTTGATTTGTCGAAACATTATTCAGTTTTCAAAGGTCTACCGCCAACCGGTTAAGTTAACCAGCTAACTTAAACATTATATCAGAAACAATTTAACTTGTCAAGAACTTTTTTAATTCCTTTAACAACTCATCGTTGTTTCTAATTTAACAGCTTAATTAATATATCACATAAAATAATCAACTGTCAATAATGTTTTTGAAGGATTTCATAGGCGCCTCGTTAACGAAGCGCCTTGCTTATCACAACGATTAAATACTATACCAGCGACTTTTGCTATCGTCAACACTTTTGAACAAAAAACTTAAAATTGTTGGCGAAAATCTTCTACGCAGTCATACACCTCAATGGCAGCTAGGTCGAGCTGATCAAACACCGTCAACTCCCCGGACATAACCCTTTTAACAACGAACTCGCCACTCTCTTGATTGTAAAGTACGTCGCACACGGCAATTCCATACCGCTCAAAGGTACGTACCTGAATAGGACCAGCGCTATCAATCACCATCGCTTCTAAGCGTTTAATGATCCGGCGTAGATTTGAATTAACCATCCCACTCGCTCCCTCCTTGTCACCTAAATCATTCTACCCTTCCTGACTAGTAAAGGCAAAGAGTCTCCTTATGCCAACACAATGGGGTCATAAGGCCTTTTTCAGTCCCCTCTATCCATCATCATCCGCAGGGGATGTAAAAACGCTAACCGTTTCCCATTGTTATTGGACCACTTTAACAAGGTTACCGTCTCACGTCTCCATCGGTCCCACTCATCCATCAGCAACGACAACCACAATTCCCCTTAAGTTAACGTCCCCGCCTTCTTTCAAATAAAAAACGCAGCCCCCATAAGGAGACTGCGCTTATTAACAACTATATGGGGGCGTTGCCGAGTTACTTATAAGGCTTAACCGGATCCGCCTTGATAACCAAAGCCACCATTCCAGCAAACATCCCGAAGTAATAGGTCAGTATCCGCCACAACAACATCGCTAAAACCAATTTGGCATTTGAAGAAATGAAGCTAGCAAATAAGACGGTAAAGGAGTACTCAGCCCCCCCAGTTCCACCAGGAATTGGAAAGAGAGAGGTAATCATGAAGATCAAGACGTTTAAGCAAACGACCATGACCATATTGATGTTGGGAACACCTAGGGCCAGTAAGATAAAATAGGGAATCAGGTAATAAAAGGCCAATTGAACCAGCGTAACCACACTGACCTTAGCCAGTTTCCCATATTCCTGACGCATCTTCAGGCTCTCAGCGTAAAAGGAGTCAATCCGGGCGTCCAAGACCGTCTGCCATCTTTGGTAGCGCTCTGGTTTAACAAACCAGCGCACCGGGCGCAATAAGAAGTTAGTGGCTCGCTTAGTAAAGGAATGCCAATACATAACTAGCAGTAGGGCAACGATCACGCCCAGGTGAATAATAAAGCCAAACATCACCAGCAAGGATAAAGCATGCAGCTTGGTGGCGATGTAATGAAAACCAATCACCATACTGATGATGAAGTTGATCACGATCATCCCCTGGAAGACAACAAACTTCATCAATAGAACCGAGCTAGCCCGGCCCCCATCGACACCGGCCTGGAGCATTGCTATTAACTGGGCAGGCTGGCCCCCTGTTGAAAAGGGCGTAATCCCGTTAAATAACTGTTCGACCAGCGGCACCCGCATCGCGTTTTTCCAGCTGAAGTCCGGGTAACGGTCGGCCATGAAGATCTTGGTGACCACCCCTTCTAGGCCCAGGTACAGGCAGATACATAGAACGGCCACACTAAACCAGCCCCAATTGAGGTTAGCTAGGTCAATGCCTAACTGCTTTAAATTCGTATTGCGAAGGGAGAAGGCAAAAATCCCCCCTCCCGCCAGCAGCATTAGGATCAAGACGATCCAGTTCTTTCGTGACATCTTACTTTCCTCCCGCCTGCGTTCGATAGAAGTGGTGCCATTCAGCGGCCAAGTGATCCTTGGAGTAACGCTGTGCTGCCGTCAGTGACTTTTGGCGCAACTCATCTAAGGCCACCGGGTCCTTAGCGATTCGCTCGAGCTGGGCCTGCATCTCATTGACATCCTTGGCCGGCAGATAGTAACCATCAATGATTGAGTGATATAAATCAAGGTCCCGTAGCATGACCGGCGTCCCACAGGAGAAGGCTTCTAACACCGACATGGGAAAAAGCTCGTTGTACGATGGCAACAAGAATAGATCGGCGATGTTGTTTAACTCGGCAATCTGATCGCGAGTGACGATACCGGGAAACTTAAGGTTGGCTGGCGGATTAGCAACCACCTTTTTGAGTTCCTGATAGCCGTCGGTGATTCGCCCAAAGGAAAAACCCCCGGCCCAGATGAACTGAAAGGCTGGATTCTGCCGGGCGAGTTGGATGAAATCAAAGACGCCCTTACGTTCCTGGATCTGGCCGCTGCCAACTACCGTGAAGCGTTCATCGTCAAGTCCCCATTGGCGGTACAATTGTCGCCGCCGCTCTTCCGTAACCGGATAAAAGCGCTGGTCGTCCACGAAGTTAGGGATATAGGTTACCTTATTCGAATCGATTCCGTAGGCAGCCAGCTTCGGAATAAAGGAGGGATTGACGACCACCAGGTGATCCATCCGCTTATAAAAGGAGATCAAGTAGTGATAAAAGATCCCCCGAAACGGTTGGGGGATCTTTAAACTCCCCTCCATGGTCTCGGGAAGAAAGTGGACGTAGCCAATCTTTTTCCCCCGTCTCTTAGAAAAGGTCGAAATAAAAAAGCGGGGGTCAATCGTATGGTAGTGGCTGATGTCGTTCTGACGGTTAAATTCATTGATCTGAATGTCAAACTGGTCGTCAAAGCGATCCTTTAAAAGAGACAAAAGCTCCGTATAGGCGCTCCCGACCCCCTGACCGGCAACTTTGTCGGCCGAAGAATACATGGTAATTTTAATCATTTTGGTTCCTCAAATGACGAAAACGACGGCGCCTACTCCCGGCACTTCGTTTTTGTTCCAGCTCCTTTTGGCACACTTGGTAAAAGTCGAGCACCCGCTCACCAAACACCTCAGCAGAGATATCGTGAAGCTTCGCCTGGCGCTTAGCCACCGCCTCCGTACTTGTCGGTGTGGTTAGGTATTCTAAAACTCCCTTAACCAGGTCGGCCCGTTTCTGGAAGGAACGCCCAATGGCTGGGTCATCAATCAATTCGTCGGTATATTCAGAGCGCATGACCACAATCGGCAGATCACTGGCCAGTGCCTCATCGTAGGTTAAGCCCTGGGTTTCAGAATCACTAGCCGAAACGAAGACGTCAGCCATCTGGTAGTAGTGACTGACCTGGTTGTTATCAACCTGACCGGTAAAGGAAACATGATCGCTAAGGCCCATCTCCCGCACCTGGCGTTCCAAGGTCGGCCGGGCCGGGCCTTCGCCGACAATTAACAGCTGAGCGGCCGGCTGTTGTTCCAGGATATCTGGCATCGCCTCAATAAGGGCGTGGATGTTTTTTTCAAAGGCCACCCGTGAGAGTGATAAGAGTACCGGAGTATCATCGTCAAACCCCAGCTTCTTGCGCAGGGCACTGATCTCCTCCTTGGTGTCCGGAGTTTGAAAGACCTCCAGGTTGACCCCGGTTGGGATCACCCGAATTGGTGCTTCCACCCCGTAGGTCAGGAGGGTGTCAAGGACCCGCTCGGAAGGGGCGATTACCCCGGTCATATTCTTAAGGTAGAAGTGGGCTAAGTGGGCCACGTCCTTTGGCCGCAGGACCCGACCGTTAGCAATGTAGTGGAGGTAATCCTGGTACATCGTGTGGTAGGTGTGCAGGCACGGGATCTTCATCTCCCTGGCTACCATCTTCCCCATCATCCCCAGGGAAAACTCGGTCTGGTTGTGCACCACATCCAAATCAAGCTTTTTGGCCAATCGTAATACCTTCCACCAACCGCTAACGGCAATCCGCCGATCCGTAAAGGAGACAAAAGGAATGCTAGGAAAGCGGTAAATTCCCGCCGCCTGATCTTCCTTAGGGTCGGCAGCTGGGTCAGTGGTTGTAAAAATGTAGACCTCGTGGCCCATTGCGCTCAGCTGATCACGCAAGGTCTTGATCGAGGTGGCCACCCCACTCACCTGGGGAAAGTACGTATCTGTAAACAAACCAATCTTCAAAGTTTCGCTCCTTTAATTCTTCGGAATAAACTATGGTTAATTATACTAAAGGTAATTTTCAGGCGCAATTTAAGCTATTTTAGCCCTATTTCCCATCCTAGGGCAAGTGAGACCACAAACGGGGTGCCCGCACTCTAGCACGGCACCCCGTCAGATGATGAAGTTCCACTTTTTCTTGGCGGTCAGCTTAAGCTTCCCTTAATGTGATCATTACTTCATATAACTGGTTAATTGATCGACTAGCGCCCTGACTTCAGCGGGGCTATGGGCGGCCAAGGCATGGTGAATTAGCGGCTGTAATTGTCGCACCTTAAGCCGGCGAATCTGTGAACGAATCGGTAAAATCTGGCCCAGCGGCACGGAAAATTCATCCAGACCCATCGCCGCTAGTAGCGGGACGGCAGCTGGAATTGTAGCCATTTCACCACACATTCCGATCCACTTTCCCTCGGCGTGGGCACAGTCAATTGTTTGCTTGACGGCCCGTAAGACTGCCGGGTGCAGGGACTGGTAGAGGCTAGCCACATGCTCATTACCCCGATCGACGGCAAAGAGATACTGGATCAAATCGTTGGTTCCGATCGAAAAAAAGTCAGCGTATTGAGCTAACTGGTCAGCCATCGCAACGGCGGCTGGAATTTCGATCATTGCCCCAACTTCATATTCTTGACCCACTGGAATTCCCTCCTGGATGAGGTGTTTCTTTTCCTGATCCACCATCTGCTGGGCCCGCCTGAATTCATCAACCGTGGCGACCATCGGGAACATGATCGCCAATCGCCCGTAAGCAGAGGCCCGTAAAAGTGCCCGTAGCTGAGTCCTAAACAGCTCCGGGTAAGCCAGGCTGACCCGCAATCCCCGCATCCCCAAGAAGGGATTATGCTCGTGTTCTATGGGGACCTGGGGGAGCTGTTTGTCGCCACCGACGTCTAAAGTCCGGATCACCACCCGCTGGTTACCAGCGGCTAATAAGACCTTCCGGTAGGCCCAAAACTGGCTCTCTTCGTCCGGCAGGTTTTTCTGGTGCAAGAACAAAAATTCACTCCGGAATAATCCGACCCCCTCGGCTCCGCTCGTTGCTAACTCATCACTTTCCCGGGCGAGGGCCAGGTTAGCGGCAACCTCAAAGTGGTGGCCATCAGCACTAACGGTCTCCTGGTTCTTTAAGACCCCCAGTTCACGAAGATGGGCGCTCTGTTGGCTGGCCTTGCGCTGGTAATCATCAATCTGTTGGGGCGTTGGTTGTAAAATCACCCGCCCATGAGTTCCGTCAATGATCGCCACCATGTCAGTGGCCGCACGTTCAGTAACAACCTTAGTATCAACCACGGTCGGAAAGCGCATCTCCTTGCTCATGACCAAAAAGTGAGCGGCCCGGCCCCCCACGTCAGTAACGATCCCAGCCACCAGTTGGGGATTCAACTGAATGATATCGGTCGGCGTCAACTGGTGGGCGACAATGATCGCCCGGTGGTCTAACTTACCTAAGTCCGGTAATTCTTCATCTAAGAGATGGGCTAAGAGACGCTTCTTAAAATCTTGCAACGCCACCCCGCGGGAGTGGTAGTAATTTCCCTGACTAGCGGACTGGTTCTTAAAGATGGTCAAGTAGTGATCGATTCGCTGGCTGGCCGTCCAAGCCGCCGTGGTTGAATAACGCTGAATGGCGTCAACGATCTCACTTTCAAAGGTCTGGTCCTTGGCAATGGCTAACTGGGCGTCAATCACGGTAGCTGCCTTCTCTCCCATCTTTTGGTGGGCTCGGCGGTGAAGGTCCTCCAATTCACGGCGTGCTAACGAAAAAGAATCATGAAGCCGGCTGACTTCATGATTCACATGATCGGTGTATTTAGCTTTAACCGTAAACCGCGATTCACCCAACCGGTAGACTGGGGCGATGGCAATCCCACCACCGGCAGCCACCCCGTCGAGTATGGTGGCCATATTAGTCAGCCAGGCCTTCCTTAGTCATGGTTTCGGCAACGGCTTCGATAGCCTTCGCTTCGTCGTCACCTTCAGCAGTAATGGTAACGTCAGCGTTTTGGCCAACCCCAAGAGACATAACTCCCATGATGGACTTCAGGTTAACACTCTTACCATTGTAAGCAAGGGAAATGTCTGAAGTGAACTTAGATGCCGTTTGAACAAGAATCGTTGCAGGACGGGCGTGAATCCCAGCTTCGGCAGTAATCGTAAAGTCGCGTTTTTCCATTATAATCAATCTCCTTAGTGTGATTTAGCGTTGGTAACAGTTAGATTGCATCTCTTTAGGCCAACACTCACTATTTACTTAAATTATAGCGATTGTAAGCGGTAAATACAAGGCGATCCATGATATCTTTTAGTCAGTTTTAAGACGATAGTGAATTTTCCCGCCCCGGTTGGCCTTCCCCACAATTTGACTCCGGAAAGAACTCTCCTGGTAGGCGCGCTGAAAAGCCATAAACGTGTCGGGCTCCACAATTAGTTCGTCGACCTTCCCATCGTGTAAATCGGCCAGTTGACGTTCAAAGTCTTCCTTGGACACCATGTTGATTCCTCCTATCCCTTACCTAGGCTAGCACTCATTTTAGCATTAGTTGACAAACAGTGCTAAAATTTTCGGTATCGGGAGCCCTTACATGGTAATTTTTTTATCGAAATTAAAGGGGCACGCCCTTTCAATTGAGGGTGTAAATCACTTGCGATCCCACAAAAAGTAAGTATAATGAGGGTAATGGTCAAGAAAGGTCAAAAGTGACCAAGGACGAAGGGGGATTGATTGATGCTCTGTCAAGTTTGTCAGAAAAACCAAGCCACCATTCACCTACAAATGATGGTGAACGGGCAGAAGATGCAGATTGACCTGTGTCAAAATTGCTACCAACAACTCCAAAATATGCAAATGAACCTGTTGAACGGGGGCAATGATATGAATAATGGATTCGGCTTCGGAAGCCTCGAAGACTTCATGAACGCCATGAACAACATGCAAAACCAGCAAGCTAATAATGATACTCAGCAAGCCAACTTAAACCAAAAGCAACGCCAAGGCGGCGGCCGGGGTAACGGCAAGGGCTTACTCAACCAGTTCGGTATTAACATGACCGAATTAGCCCGCCAAGGGAAGATCGACCCGGTAATTGGCCGGGACAAGGAAATTGCCCGGGTCGTCGAAATCCTCAACCGACGGACTAAGAATAACCCGGTTCTGATTGGAGAAGCCGGGGTCGGGAAGACCGCCGTGGTCGAAGGGTTAGCCCAGGCGATTGTTTCCGGCCAGGTGCCAGAAAAGCTGGCCAACAAGGAAGTTATCCGCCTCGACGTGGTTTCCTTAGTGCAAGGCACCGGGATCCGGGGCCAATTTGAACAGCGAATGCAACAGCTAATTCAAGAGGTTTCTAAGGATGAAAATGTAATCCTCTTTATTGATGAAATCCACGAAATCATGGGCGCCGGTAACGCCGAGGGTGGCATGGATGCCGGTAACGTCTTGAAGCCGGCCTTAGCTCGCGGTGAGTTCCAATTAATCGGGGCTACCACCCTAAGCGAATACCGTAAGATCGAAAAGGATGCGGCCCTGGCCCGCCGCTTCCAGCCGGTAGAAGTCGAACAGCCATCCGTTGAGGAAACGATCCAGATCTTAAATGGGGTCAAGGGTCGCTACCAAGATTACCACCACGTTTCCTACACCAACGACGCGATCATTGCGGCGGCAAAACTATCTGATCGCTACATCCAGGACCGCTTCTTGCCTGATAAGGCCATCGACCTCCTGGATGAAGCCGGCTCCCGTAAGAACCTAACCCTAAAGACTGCCGACCCACGCACGATCGAAAACGAGATTCACACCGCTGAGGCCCACAAGCAACAGGCCGTTGAATCCCAGGATTACGAAAAGGCCGCCTTCTACCGTGACCAAGTCACCCGTCTGACTAAGGCTAAGAAGGACGCCGAAGAAAACCACACCGACCAAGCGGCAACGGTGACGGCTGCTGACATGCAAAAGATCGTCGAAGAGATGACTAACATCCCGGTCAGCGACTTGCAAAAGCAGGAACAAAACCAGCTTAAGGACTTAGACAAGCAGCTGGAAGAACACGTCATTGGTCAAAACGAGGCTGTCGATAAGATCGCCCGGGCAATTCGACGTAACCGGATTGGTTTGAACAAGTCCGGCCGGCCGATCGGAAGCTTCCTCTTCGTTGGACCAACTGGGGTCGGGAAGACCGAAACCGCCAAGCAACTGGCTAAGCTCCTCTTTGGCTCCAAGGATGCCATGATCCGCTTTGACATGTCCGAATACATGGATAAAACGTCAACTTCGAAGCTGATTGGGGCCGCCCCAGGGTACGTTGGTTATGAAGAGGCCGGTCAGCTGACCGAACAGGTCCGGCGTCACCCGTACAGCCTAATCCTGTTGGACGAGGTTGAAAAGGCGCACCCTGACGTGATGCACATGTTCTTACAAATCTTAGACGACGGCCGCTTAACCGACTCCCAGGGCCGGACGGTCTCCTTCAAGGATACGATCATCATTATGACCTCTAACGCCGGGACCGGGGACATGGTTGCCTCCGTTGGGTTCGGGGCCGAAGCAGCTGGCCAAACTAAGTCGGTTATTTCCAAGCTAACTAACTACTTCAAGCCGGAATTCTTGAATCGTTTCGACGACATCGTTGAGTTCAACGCCCTGACCAAGGCTGATTTGATGAAGATCGTCGGTCTCTTGATCGACGATGTCAACCAGATGTTAGCCGACCGCAACCTTCACATTAACGTGCCAGATGCCGTGAAGGAAAAGCTAGTCGACTTGGGCTTTGACCCGAAGATGGGGGCCCGTCCACTGCGCCGGGTAATCCAAGAACACATTGAAGACCAGATCGCCGATTACGTTTTGGATCACGCTGGCGTCACTGAATTAACCGCCCAAGTTGATGAAGACGGTAAGATCTCCGTGGTCGCCGCACCAAAGGCTATCGCCGCTCCGGCAAGCGACACCACCAAAGAAAGCCAAGAAGACTAGGCACTACTAACCTACTGACCCGCTTCCCCACCCCGGGAGGCGGGTTTTACTATGATAAAATGGAGCTAATCAACATGAAAGGATTGATCCCGTGAGTGACGAATTACTACTCACCCGCCCCCTAATTACGGTCACCAACCTCATCTGGTCGTTTGACGCAACAACCTCAAGCGTCCAACTCCTCTTGGTACGCCGCAATCAGGCCCCCTTTGAACACGCCTGGGCCCTACCTGAAACCCTCCTGCGCAGCCACGAAAGCGCCGATGATGCCGCCATTCGCCTTATTAAGGACAAAATTGGCCTGGATCTAGACCTGACGGCCACTGAACAGCTAGCAACCTTCACCGCCCCCGACAGGACACCGGGTGAGCGGGCCCTGGCGCTAGCCTACATGACCTTCTTACCTTCGATGCCAACGCTCAAACCGGGCTATGGGGCTAGCGAGGTGGCCTGGTTTACCCTCAAGCGGTTCAGCGATTGCGACACCCTGCAAAACGGTCGCCATACCTTCACCCTGGGGGGTGCTACGCCAGCCCTGGCCTTTGATCACGACCAGATCGTGGCTACCGCCTTAACCCGAATCAAAAATAAACTCGATTACCAGCCCAACGTCTTGAAGATCCTTGGTGACACCTTCACCTTAAAAGAAGCCCGGACCGTTTACGCCATCTTCCTGAAAACAACCCCCGCTGCGATCGACAACTCCAACTTTCGCAAGACGCACGCCCACTTGTTTGAGGAGTACGGAACTGCCGTACCAAGACAAAGCGGCCGCCCACCCAAAATTTATCGTTTGAAAGGGTAGCTAAACCGACGCAAGAAGAGTAGGATTGACTGCAAGGAATAGAAGTCACTCTTACCTTTATTGTGATTTAGGTAATTTTTACTTTAATTAACATAACAACGCCCTGACCAAGGAGGTTTTCCATGGACAAGCAAGCACTACTGATTATTGATTACACCAATGACTTCGTGGCCGACAACGGTGCCCTGACCTGTGGCCAGCCGGCCCAGGCACTGGCCGATACCATCGTCGCCCTCGCTGACCAGGCCCTCGCCAAGGGCCAGTGGGTAATTCTTCCCACCGATGTCCACCAGCCAAACGACCCCTACCACCCGGAAAGCAAACTCTTCCCCGCCCATAACGAGCGAGGGAGCTGGGGACGGGCGTTTTACGGCCCCTTAGCGGACTGGTACCAGGCTCACCGGGATGACAGCCACGTCTTACTGCTGGATAAGACCCGCTACTCAGCCTTTTGCGGCACCCGCCTTACCCTCTTCTTGAAGGAGCGCGGGATTGATCACCTGGCCCTATGCGGCGTCTGCACCGATATCTGTGTCCTGCACACCGCCATTGATGCATACAATCAGGGCTACCAACTCACCGTGTATAAAGACGCCGTTGCCGCCCTTTCTGAAACGGGGCAACAATGGGCCCTCAACCATTTCCAGAATGTTTTGGGTGCCAAAGTTATCGAGGGGGTGGCCTAAATGAAGGGGTGCGCACTTTTAACCGACCTATACGAATTCTCAATGGCCAACGGCTTTCGGGCTTCCTTTGACGACGAGCGCCGGGCGGTCTTTGACGTTTTCTTCCGTACGGTTCCCGACAACGGCAGCTTCGTAATTGCCGCCGGGTTGGCCCAGGTTGTCGACGAGCTCAACAACCTCCACTTTGACGAAGATGACTTGGCCTACCTCAAGTCGCTTGGCCTTTACCAGCAGGACTTTTTGGACTACCTCAAGAATTTCCGTTTTACCGGAACGGTTACCGCCATCCCCGAGGGGACACCGGTCTTTGCCCGTGAACCCCTCCTGACGGTCTGCGCCCCGCTAGTTCAGTGTCAGCTGATCGAGACCTGGCTCCTCAACATCTTGAACCACCAGTCCTTGATCGCCACTAAGGCCCGCCGGATCGTGGCTGCTGCCGCGGGTCGGCCAGTGATGGAGTTCGGTGCACGACGGGCTCAAGGACCGGACGCCGCTACCTATGGTGCCCGGGCAGCCGTAATTGGTGGCTGTTCTAGCACTTCCAACGTCTTGGCGGCCAAGAAGTTTAACCTCCCCCCGGCCGGGACGATGGCCCACTCCTGGGTCCAATCCTTTGATGACGAGCTGACCGCCTTTCGGGCTTGGGCACGAGTTTACCCCGATAACGCCTCACTCTTGGTCGACACCTACGATGTTTTGACCTCCGGCGTCCCTAACGCAATCACCGTCTTTAAGGAGCTTAAGGCCACTGGTCACCAGCCAGTCGGGATCCGGATTGATTCCGGTGACATCGCCCAGCTTGCTAAGGCTGCCCGCCAGATGCTTGATCAGGACGGCTTTGAAGATGCTAAGATCACTGCCTCCAACTCCCTGGACGAAGGGGTGATCGCTTCCTTGCTTGAACAGGGAGCGCCCCTCGATAACTTCGGGGTCGGCGACAAGATGATCACCAGCGGTTCCGCTCCGATCTTAAGCGGTGTCTACAAGCTGGCCGCCCTTGAGGTCAACGGCCGGTGGCAACCAAAGATCAAACTCTCCAACACCCGTGAAAAGATCACGCTACCAGGCCAAAAGCAATCCTATCGCCTCTTTCACCGCGGGGAGCAAACGGCCTTTGCCGATCTAATTGCTCTGGCGGATGAGGAATTACCAGAAAACCTGACGGTCACCAACGTCGACCCGCTGGCCACCGTCAACCAAACGACCCTAACCAATTTTACGGCCGTACCTCTTCAGGCCCCGGTCGTCGGCGCCGGAGCCCTCCCCATTGAAACCAACGTCTTAACCCTACAAACACGGGCCAAGGAGCACCTGGCCAAGCTGCCAGAGTCCACCAAGCGTCTGGTCAACCCGGATCGCTACCCTGTTTACCTCTCACCGCGCCTGGCCGCTTTGCAACAAGAAATGATCCACGCCCACCATTAATGAAAGAACAGCTAAAACAAGGCGCCCACCGCTCGTAAATGAACGGTGGGCGCCTTGTTTTTAGTTATTTTGGTCTTTTTTTACAGCGTGCATGATTGGTAAAGCAATTGCCGGAACCAGAAGCGCCGTGACGAGCATTTCAACGAACCCGTTGGTGGTAACGATTGCTAACAGGGCCGTAGCCAAGTTACTGGTGGTGGCGTGATAGGCCTGGGCAACCGCCGGGGTGTTCGCAAACAGGTAGATTCCGCCAAGTACCAAGACCGTATTGGTCACCGACCCCATCAAGCCGGCAAAACAGGCCGCCAGGCTTGGGGAAACCATCTTCTTTAACCCAATGAAGACCCAGCCGGCCACCAGGCCAATTAGGAGCCGGGGGACAAACGAAATCAGTGGGTTAGTAAAGATTAGCGGGGCCAGCGGGCTGGACGGGTAGACAAAGGCCCGGATCCAGGTTAGCAGACCCCACACGCCTCCAACGACCATCCCTTCCTTTGGTCCCCACACGACGGCAACTACACCGACCGTGATGGGCAGGGTCGTGATTGACAGGGGGCCAAGTGGAATATTCCCAATCATGGGGATCAAATCTTGCAACACGATGATTACAATTAAGAGGGCCTGAGTGGTCAGGCGCTGAATTCGTTGACGATTTTGCATTCTATTCTCTCCTCTATCCCACTCACTTCTAAACTCCCCCACCTTTCCTGCCTGTAACGATTAGAGTGGGAGATTTTGGAACATTGTCAGCTTACTTTACTAATTCGAGCAGCGGTCACAACTATTCGCCAAGGATCATTCCAAGCCTAATTTCAGTTCTTCCGCGTTTTCAAAGGTACTGACGTGGTTTTAATCAGCTATTGTTAACCTGCCCACAACCCATGACGTCATCCCAGCACAAACTCAAGGGTACTTCAGCTGGAATTACGTATGTCCTCATGTCATGGTGAAGTGAGGGGTTATCAGTATTATTTTTGATCCTTGAAATCAACATAATCTCAATCAATTATAGCATACCAATACGCTTACGCGCTTTGAATGGGCGGCTTATCCCCTGCTCAGGACTCAATGAGCAATCCTTAAAGTGGGAAGCCCCTTACTATTTTCAAGATAAACAATCCTTAATATTTTACCATAGTTTCCAAGATTACGGGTCATTTTCCAGCTGATCAGGCGACTTTGAACCCCCAATTGCGGTATACTGTGTACAAAACCGAAAGACTGAATGGGGTGAAAAATCATGGGCGTAAATTTCCGGACCGGTATTCCCGTCTGGGTGTACTATACCGACGTTGACACCGGCATCAATCTTCACATACCGACCCTTTTGAAAGGGATGCTCGGTGATAAATATTCCGTTGACCAATTGGCAATCCCCCGCTACAAATTTTTTAAGGCGACGGGACCATTAACGGGAACCTTTGATGACCACCAAAAAGTGGTTCACTTATACTACCGAAAGCAAAATTGGCATAAGATCAAAGACGTAACTCTCTACTTAAAAACCTCGGAACCAACCACCTTGTTTGACCAGGTTGACGGGATGCCTATCGACCTGAAAGTTCCTGCCGGCCTGTACTTACGGGCTTTTCAGCTGATCGAAACTACTGACCACGTCCTGTGGTATCAGGTTAACGCCGATCGCTGGGTTAAGGGAGACGATTCCATTACCATCCTCTCCACCGCCCCATATAAAAACCAATCCGCAACGGCACGGGTTAACCTGGAAAACGACTTTACCTACCTAAAGCTCAACCGGGCAAAGGCCCTGGTTGACTTTATCCCTGATGGTAAAGTCAATGTTTATGACCAGGCCTACGGCAACGTGATCGGCCAAGTTAATGATAAACAGCCGCTTGTTTTGATCGGCAAAATCGTTGATGATAATGGCGTTACTTGGTACGAGGCCGAGGACCACGGCTTCATTAACGGCGCATACGTTCAATTAATGAATGAAGAGAATTAGGTGATATAAATGAAGCAAAAAATTGCGATTGTCGGCGTCGGGGCCATGGGGAGCGCCATCGCCAAGGGTCTGGCCAACACCAAGCGGTACCAGCTGATCGGGCTCAATCCGGTTAACCCGCGAGTTGAAAAACTGGGTGAAGAACTTTCCATGACGGTGGTAACCAAGCCAGCTGACCTGATCGAACTTTCCCCGGACATGGTAATCTTGACTACTCCGGCTCCCCTGACCGTAAAGATTGCCGCCTCTTTGGCGGACCTACCAAACGGCACGGCGATGGTTTCGGCTGCCGCTGGTATCAGCCAAGAAGAACTGGCGGCCTCCCTTAACGGTCAGCCCCTGGCCACAATGATCCCTAACACCCCGGTTGCCGTTAACGCCGGGGCCATTGGGCTGGCCCTAGGTAAAGGGATTGATCAATCCGCTAGCGCCCTGATTAACGAAGTGTTGGGCAGCCTGGGAACGGTGATTCCAGTCAAGGAAGCAGACCTTGACGTTGTCGGCGTAATCGGGGGGTGCGGCCCGGCTTTTGTCGACGTGATGATGGACGCCCTCTCCGATGGAGCAGTTAAGCACGGCTTAAACCGCCAGGTCGCCTACCAAGTTATCGCCGCTATGGTTACCGGCACTGGAAAGCTGGCCCTGGAGACCGGTTTGGCTCCAGCCCTCTTACGTGACCAGGTTGCCTCGCCGGGCGGTACCACAATCCGTGGAATTGATGCCTTAGAGCAACACGGTCTTCGGGCCGGACTAATCGAGGCCATCGACAAGGCCAGCGGGGGGCATGATGCTGGCTAACCGGGAGCGCTTGGTGGGCAACTCCCTACTCTGGTTTGTTGCCGCAATTTGGGGTGGCTCCTACGTCTTGATGAAGATGGTAACCAACGCCAAGATGCCAGCCGGTATGATCAACGGCTGGCGGGGGTTGGTTGCGGCCGGCTTTATTGCCCTGCTTTTTCCTAAAAAGCTCCGCCACATGAGCAGCCACAGCGTTAAGGTTGGCTTAATCGGCGGTGTGATTACCTACGTCGCCTTCCAGTTCGGGACGATCGGTCTTTATTACACCACCCCGGCTAACAACGCTTTTTTGACGGCCACCTACGTCGCCATGGTCCCCTTCCTGGCCTGGCTTAATCACCAGCGCCCCCGTAAGCAAGATTTTAGCTCAGTCGTAATTGCCATCATTGGGATGGTGATCCTCACCAACCTGGCCCGGACCGGTTTTGTCCTCCGCTTGGGCGATCTGCTCGTCCTGGTATCGGCCTTTTTTTATGCCCTCCAGATCGTCTACTACGCCAGCACTGCCACCACGGTTTCACCGTGGGTGATGGTCTTTTGGGTCAGCCTCGTCCAGGGTCTGGGCGGGGTGGTCTACTCACTTTTGTTTGAGCGCCAAGCCTGGCCTAGGATTGAATGGCAGGCCGCCCTGCCACCCCTCCTAGCCGTGGCGCTTTTGGTCACCTTGATGACCCAGCTCCTACAGATCTATGCCCAGCGCCTAACTAACGCTACCGCTGCCGGGATGATCATGATGACGGAATCGCTATTCTCGAGCCTCTTTTCAGTCCTGTTAGGCTTCGATCACCTAACCTGGTCACTCGTAATCGGTGGTGGACTATTGCTCCTGGCTAACCTAATTTCCCAGTTTGATTTTTCCCGCCTTACGCATTGAATCTGGTCTATCAAACCGGTCTAATTAATGATAGAATGTCCAGTGTGTCTAACAAAAAATCTTTATGTATAGGAGGAACCATCGTGGATGCAAAATTTGTTCCACTAATTCTGGGGAGCGACTTTAACGCGTACGGAATGGCCCGGGAGCTTTACAGCGCCTACGGGGTTAAATCCGAAGTTTACGCCCAGGGGAGCCTCGCACCAACCAAGTATTCCAAAATTATCAACTTCCACCACGTCCCGGACTTGATGAACGCCAAGACCTTCACCAAGACGATCATCGACATCGCAGACCAATACCAAGAAAAGGGGATTACCCCGCTTCTAATCTCTTGCGGAGATGATTACACCGAGCTGGTGGCTAAAAACCGTAAGCAACTGATCGACCACATGGTCACCCCATACGCCGATTACGAGACGGTTTGTGACCTGACCGACAAGGAAACCTTCTACGAAGCCTGTGAAAAATACGGGCTTCCGTACCCGAAGACGTCAATTTTAACGCCGGACACCGACTGGCAAAACTATCAGTCGCCGTTCGGCTTTCCAATTGCCTTAAAGGCTGCTGACGCCGTTGAATGGCACAAGGGAAACTTTGAGGGGTACGAAAAGGCCTATCTTATCAATGACCAAGACCGCTTAAAAGAGGTCTTAGAGATCATTTACAAGCACAGCCCATATAAGGGCGATTTGATTGTTCAAGAATACATCCCTGGCGATGATTCTAACATGCGGACAATCAACTGTTACGTCGACCAGTACCACCAAGTAAAGCTAATGGCGCTGGGGAACCCGTTACTAGAAGACTGTAACCCATTAAACGTCGGAAACTACGTGGCCATCCTGCCAGAATACAACGAGCAGATCTACCACGATATCAAGCAGTTCTTAGAACAGGTTGACTTCACTGGTTACGTTAACTTTGACCTGAAGTTTGACCACCGCGACAACAAGTTCAAGGTCTTTGATCTAAACCCGCGCCAGGGCCGGAGCTCTTATTTCGTCTCCTTAAATGGCTATAACCTACCATCTTACCCGGTTGAAGATTACATCACTAAGACCCTAAAAGACAAGGAACCGGTGCTCGCCTTCAAGGATGAAAGCAAGTACCGACTATGGCTAGGGGTTTCCAAGCAAACCTTCCTCAAGTATGCCCGGGAAAACGAGGCCAAGGAAGTGGCTAAGAAGCTTTTGAAGGCTGGTAAGTGGGGAACCACTTTCCACTATGACGCCGATATGGGATTCAAGCGCTGGATCATGGAAAAACGGATCAACCATTCCTACGCCAGGAACTTTGCAAAGTTCTTCGTTGAAAAGAAGTAATAAAAAAACCTGCCCGCGGGCAGGTTTTTTTTAATGGACACCTCTTCTGATAAATTAAGAAGGCTTCCAAGTTTATTCGACTTAGTCACGGCGTAGTTGCATCCGCATGGAACAGCCATAATCGATGGCTAACATCAGGGCAACCCAGATCACCCCAAGTGCGTCCCAAACCAGTGGATGGTTCACTGACTGAAGGACCATTACAACGCGTTCAGGTGATAGAAGGATAATCAGCCTAGCGAGTAACCAGGCAAAGAGAAAGAAACCTACTATTAAGCCGATCGTTAGGATCAACCTACCGCGCATGCTTAGCAGGCCGTAAACGTTACCCAAGGCCCCAAAGGTCGTGGTCATGATGATTACCGCTACGATCGTATTGACTCCAACTGTCTCACCGTTAACCAAAGACACTCCCATATCAAGAAGCGAAATAATAACTAAGAAGGTAATTAAGGCCAGGTGATGAGCCAGCCAGTTAGTCCAGCGCGACACTCCGTTGGCAATCGCCTCCTTGAAGTTGGGATATGGCGCTATGATGTTAACTACGAACATGATAAACACAGCAATACTCAAAGCGGTACTAATTCCACCCGTGATTGAGCTACCTAATCTTTTTATCGTAAAACTAGCAAAGTTTCCCGCTACAAGCGGGATAAGTAAGAACTGGATAATACCCAGGCCAGCCATAACTATTAGACCGATTAATGTTGCGTGAGTATACTCCCACAGTTGCTTCTTGTACTGTTGCTTTAGCTTCATCATTATTCTCCCCCCTTGTTGGTGAGGGCCGTGAAGACCCGTTGTAAATCTAAGCGCTTGATTTGAACCTGGTCTGGAATTGGGCGCATATCGTCTAGTTCACCAATGATTGCTGCCTCTTTCAAGTTACCAATTGTTTGTGTGTCATTTACTTTCAGTCCAGCGGTGTACTCGTCAACCAACTTGATCGGTCCCGTGATCAGGTAGGATCGTTCCAATAGGTGTTCAACCGGCTCGTTAATGACAATGTTGCCGTCGTGCAAAATTAGTACGTCTTCCACCAGCTGTTGAACCTCACTAATTAGGTGGGTAGACAGAACAAAGGTCCGGGGCTTTTCACTGTAGGTCCGTAGCATCTCCCGGTAAAAGGCCTCCCGGTAGTTAACATCCAGTCCTAGGGTCGGCTCGTCCAAGAAAATGTATTGAGCATTGACGTTTAATGCAATCGTGATCTTAGTCGCCGTCTTTTGCCCAGTTGATAGGTTGGAGAAGCGAGCTCCTTCGTCAATGCCAAACTGCTTGAGCATCCGCCGGGCATTTTCAAAGTCAAACTTACCGTAGAAGCTATCAGCATCGGCCAGCATTCGTTTAACCTTGGTTGACTTTTGATACATGTTAACTTCACTCATCAAATACATCTTCCCAAGCGCGGCATCATTATTGTTGATATTTTGCGGTCCCATCGTTACCATCCCACTAGTTGGAAAGACCCGGTTAGTAATGATGTTTAGCAGGGTACTTTTCCCGGCTCCGTTACGCCCCAGCAGGCCGTAAATCTTACCCGGTGCCAGGTTAAAGCTAACTTCGTTAATCACCGTCTTCCGCCGGTAGCGCTTGGTGATGTGGTCGATTATTAATTCATTGACTGTCATCTTGATACCCCCGTTTGATTAATTCTTGTAAATACTCCTCTGAAATATCGAGTTTTTTCGCTTCGATTACCATCGCTACCACGTAATTATGATAAAAATCATCCCGGTGCTTAGTAGCTAACTTTTTCCGGGCCCCCGAGGTGACAAACATCCCCCGCCCGCGTCGTTTTTCAAGCAGTCCCAACGCCACTAGTTGGTTCATTCCCTTTAACACTGTAGCCGGGTTGATATTTAAACTGGCGGATAGTTGGGTAGTGGAAGGAACTTGTTCGCCCTCTTGGTACACCCCAGTAAAAATCATTTCGGCAAGTTGGTTAGCCAGTTGCTGATACAGCGGACTGGACTGGTCGAATTCGAAATTCATGGGCTCCTCCTTTCATTTTTCTTAGTTGGTTAATTACTTGTGTAACCAACTATATAACTAACCAAGTAATTTGGCAAGAAAAAAAGGCCTCTTTTTTAAGAGACCTTTTTATTAATTAAGCCGTCTTACCGTCCCATTTAAGGGAAGCAGAGTAAGTTAAGGTTACGGGCGAGCCATAAGTTCCATTTTGGTCAACTGACTGGAGCCAGTATTCATAATGATAGTTATTACCATCAACCGTGTAAGTCTTCGTGCCTTCAACCGCTTTATTAGTTAAAAGAGACTTAACTTGATTTAATGCATCAGCACTAATGGCTTCTCCCTTCTTACCCGTTAATAGCTTTTGAACCGCCGTCGTTGAAATACCTTGTAAGTTAAGGTCGTTAGAGGTTAATACGTCACCTGACTTAGGTCCGTTAGTAACATTAACCGTTCCATTTCCAACGGTATTCCAAACTTGGCCAACTTTGACTACAATCGGTGAAGTTGCTTCACCAGCCGTTGGTACTAATGGCGTAGCTTCTTGATCAACAACTACTGTTGCTGTATAGTCAGCAACCAACTGGTTACCGTACTTGGCATTAGCATTAGCCTTAACAAAGTTAGCAACTTGTTCATCTGCAGTTACCCCATCAAGAGTATAAACGTAGTGATAGATTGCCCCATTATCAGCGGTATAAATCTGACTCTTTGAAGAAGTAATCAGGTCTTTAGCAATCTGTTCTAAAACAGACTTGCTAATTGTCTGATTTGGATCACCCTTCAAAAGTTTTTGACCATCCTCAGAAATCAGATTGGTGATCGACGGTGCAGCATTGGTTGTTAACCCATCATTCGGCGTTACATCCGTCTTGTTAACGATTTGAGTCACCTTTGCATTAACTGAGCTTGTTTGCTCAATTGTTGGCGTGGTGTAGCCATTCAGCATACCAGCGTAAGCCATCAATGACTGAAGCGGGTGACCATGATCATCAAAGAGCGCGGCATTATCCCAAGTGGTTCCACCCCAGGTTGGTTGACCGTTGTAATACATTACATTATCTGGTGCATAGCCAATTGCGTACTTAGAAGCCCATCCCGTTCCATAAAGGTTAGACATTTCCTTGTTAAACTGCCAGTTATCCCAACCAGCCTTGACCGGAATCCATGCCGGTTCCCAGTAGAAACCACCGACCCCGTTACCGGCTATCAAGGCCTTATACATATCTTCTAAAGCATTTACTTGCCCCTGAGGATTAACAGGATAGGCACTAGTATCTGAAGTTGAGCCAATTGAGTTACCCGTCCCATCGCTGTCTTGGGTGGTAGATACCCAAGCCGTTTCTAGAACAACCACTTGTTTGCCAAATTCATTTTGGGCCATTTCTTCAATTGCCTTCAAGTTATTTGGTGTGTTGGCACCCGTTCCAAGGTTTTGACCGTTGTAAGTACCGTTATTGTCACCTGTTGACCAGAATGGGTAGTATGAAGTTCCCAGGTAATCATAATCAACGTGGTTATTCTTCCAAACCGTCATAATCGTCCGGTATTTATCAATATTTGGTGTTTCAAGTTGAAGGGCAATTTTAGCAGTTGGTAAGATTGCTCGAACAGCCGAGGTTCCGGTTGCTAAATACTGGGCAACTTGGTTAGCATCCTTCCCTTGCCAAAGTGACCGCCAATTACCACCATGATCGCGGTCACTGTAAAGGCCAAAGACTCCGTTAGTAATTTCGTTACCAACTTGTACCATCCCAACATTAGCACCAGCATTCCGTAAGTCCGTTAAGACCTTAGCGGTATAGAGGTAAATTGACTGGTTAAGATCATTAGAGCTTAAATTCTTCCATGCCTTTGGAAGGGGTTGCTTAGCTGGATCTGCCCAGAAGTCAGAGTAGTGGAAGTCAACGAGCACCTTCAATCCATATTGAGATGCTTCAGTGGCTAATTTAACGAGGGTTGCTTCATCATTATTTCCCCCACCATAGCCATTACCATCCTTATCATATGGGTCATTCCAAACCCGAATCCGAACCCAGTTTACACCAGCATCCTTGAGGACCTTGAAGAGAGGAGCCTTATTACCGTTGAAGTCATAGAATTGAACCCCAGCATTAACCAGGGCTTGGTAGGATGAAATATCAACCCCTCGAATCATGTCTTCAGTCATCCCCGGAAGCTTCTCCACGGTGACCTTATCATAACGGGCCCCTGTTTCACTTCCCGTTTGGTAAGCTAAATCTAATTGACTATCTGTCTTTTGACTAGCTGGTGTTGTATCAGTTGTGACTTGACTAGCTGGCCCCCAAGTTAAAGTAGCTGTGTAATTAACCTTTAATTGATCGCCGTACTTAGCCCCTTGATTTTCCTTTAGGAAATTCTGTAACTTGTCATCAGCCGATTGACCAGCCAACCAATACTCGTAATGATACTGATCACCATTAGCTGTAGTGTAGGTTTTTGTACCATTAAGGGCCGTCTTATTCCCTGGTAAATCATTAAAGATGGCTTGTAACACGTCACTAGGAATTGTTTCGTTTGCTGTTCCTTTTAGTAGAGCTGTGTTGAGTTGTTGCCAAGCTGAACCTAATTCTGAGGCACTAACGGTTGTACCCGTCGTAAGACCATTCGCTACTTCAACATTGCTATTAATTCCCGCAGCTTTATATACTTCAGCAATCTTCGCAATAATTGAAGAGGAGACTTGGGCTACCGCCTGTTCATTTGCCGGCTTAAATAGGATGATTGCCACTTGATCGTTAGCTAAGTCAAAACCCACTCCAACAACGGCGCCATTCTTTTGATCACTAGTCGCATTTAGCTGACTTACAAAGGCTTCAGCAATATTAGCTGGTGTTCCATTTAACCTTTTTACGGTTGAAGAAAGAACTTCTCCACTCAAGAGTGAGTCACTTTGAAGTCGCTTAGCAAGGGCCGCTCCATCATTATTAGCATCACCCTGAGCCAATAATTGTGCCAGGTCGTGCAAGGCAAGTTCTTGATAACCATTGGATTGGTTAGTCCAGTCCCACTTAATGTCACTATTTAATTTCTGAGCTACCTCTTTAGCAATTTGTTCCCGAATTACAGAAGTAACACTAGAGGTATTGGTGATTATCCCATCCTTATCAAAGGTCAAGGTAATCCCATCAATTTGCTTCGTTTGGTTCTTTAGTAGGACGCCCCCATCACCAAAGTAGTAGGTGTGCCCCCAATTTTGGTAAAAGCGATTGGTATACCGTGCTCCATCCTTACCGAAGTAATACATGTTGCCCCAGTTAGAGTAGAACTGATTCTTGTACTCCTTACCATCCTTACCAAAGTAGTATACTTCTCCACCTTGATTTAGGAAGTAGTCACTCTTCATAATCCCTTGATTATCAAAGTAGTAAGTGGCCCCATCGATATCGTGGGTTGTGGAGGTAATCCGCGCCCCGTCGGCACCAAAGTAATATTTATTACCCCAGTTTTGGTACCACTGGTTGGTTAAACGGATTCCCTTTTTATCGAAGTAGTAGAGTTTTCCGTCGTTACTATAGAACCGGTCAGTGTAACGAACCCCGCCTTCGCCAAAGTAGTAGGTATGACCCCAGTTAGAATAGTACTGGTTAGTGTAACGGGCCCCATCCTTACCGAAGTAATACATGTTGCCCCAGTTAGAGTAGAACTGATCCTTGTACTCCTTACCATCCTTATCAAAGTAGTAAACCTTCCCGTCTTGGTTTAAGAAGTAGTCACTCTTCATAATCCCTTGGTTATCGAAGTAGTAAGTGGCCCCATCGATATCGTGGGTTGTGGAGGTAATCCGCGCCCCGTCGGCACCAAAGTAATATTTATTACCCCAGTTTTGGTACCACTGGTTGGTTAAACGAATTCCCTTTTTATCGAAGTAGTAGAGTTTTCCGTCGTTACTATAGAACCGGCTGGTGTAACGAACCCCGCCTTCGCCAAAGTAATAGGTATGCCCCCAATTAAAGTAATACTGGTTAGTGTAACGGGCCCCATCCTTACCGAAGTAATACATGTTGCCCCAGTTAGAGTAGAACTGATCCTTGTACTCCTTACCGTCCTTACCAAAGTAGTAAACCTTCCCGTCTCGGTTTAAGAAGTAGTCACTCTTCATAATCCCTTGGTCATCGAAGTAGTAAGTAGCCCCATCGATATCATGAGTTGCGGAGGTAATCCGTACCCCGTCAGCACCAAAGTAATATTTATTACCCCAGTTAGAGTAGAACCGATTCTTATACTCCTTACCGTCCTTATCGAAGTAGTAAACCTTCCCGCCTTGGTTTAGGAAGTAGTTACTCTTCATAATCCCTTGGTTATCAAAGTAATAAGTAGCCCCATCGATATCATGAGTTGCGGAAGTAATTCGTGCCCCGTCATCACCAAAGTAGTATTTATTACCCCAATTTTCATACCATTGGTTTTGGTACATGTGGTTTTCAGCATCATAGTAATAAACTTTACCATCCTTGGTTTCAAAACGAGCATTGGTTGTGTTTGAAACAGCAGCCTTAACTTCTCGAATAGGTTGAGAATCATCATTCGTTGTTGTTGCTGAACTACTAGTATTACTACTTTCAGCTGTAGCAGCAGCGCTTGATGCTGATGTATTCGTACCTGTTGCAACGTTCACGGTTGTAGCTTTTTCTGCACTTGCACTTCCCTGGCTTGAGCTTGCACTGGATGTAGATGATGAACTAACATCAGCCGCTTCACTATTAGCAGACGAACTAGCACTTACGGCTTCATTATTAGCAGATAAATTAGTACTTACAGCTTCCACTGCAGAACTTGGTACTGCTGACGTGGTATCTGCATGAGCCGTTGAGGTACTTAAGATTCCTCCAGTAGTAATAGCTAAGGTTGCTAGAGCAGCAACACACCACTGTTTACCACTCTTATACATCTTAAAGTGCTTTTTTATTTCCATTTTTTCCTCCGTTTATTCACAAAGAAATTACAAAACCAGGATTATTTTAACATTTATCGAACTAAAAATTAACCCTTTTCAAAATAACTATTATAAGTAAGTAAGAATATAAAATGTTTTGTGTCTTAGAGTAAAAATGGAAATCCACTCCCAATAAATCAGAACTTGTTGTCTTCTGAAAAGAAAAAAGGCCTCTTTTTTAAGAGACCTTTTATTAATTAAACTGAAACGCCCTAATGGTCTTTAAAAGCCCATCGGTAAGACCTGTGGATGGTTGCCAACCAAAAGCCTTTTGAAGCTTAGTATCATCCAAAGCGTAACGGTGATCATGACCTAGCCGTTCAGCAACGTGAATAACCTGATGATCTTCAAAGCCGATTAACTTTTGTAAGTGGGTCACCACCTCCATAACCGACTGACTCTCAAAGCCCCCAATGTTGTACACTTCCCCGGCATCACCCTTTCTCATTACCAGGTCGATGGCTTGGCAGTTATCGGCTACGTAAAGCCAGTCGCGGACATCATCACCCGCTCCCTGAATCGTGATTGGTTGATGCGCAAGTGCCCTGATAATGATCATTGCCACCAGTTTCTCCGGATACTGGTTAGGCCCGTAATTATTGGCGGACCGGGTAATCACTACCTCCTGACCATATGTGTGATAAGCCGCCAGAGTTAGCAGATCAGCCGAGGCTTTGGTGGCTGCGTAAGGGGAACTGGGATTTAAGGGCGTCTGTTCGGTTGCCCGTCCCGTTGTTAACGATCCGTAAACCTCATCCGTTGAAACCTGCACCAGCCGAATTTGGGCCTTACGGCAGGCATCCAACAGGACCTGGACTCCCATGATGTTAGTCGAAACAAAGGGCATTGGCTTTTCAATCGAACGGTCAACGTGTGACTCAGCCGCGAAGTTAACCACCACATCAATGTGCTCTTCTTCGATCACCTGGTTAACGGTCTGGGCGTTGCGAATGTCACCTAAAATAAAACGGTAATGGGGATGATTCTCTAAGTTGACCACGTTAGCTAGGTTAGCGGCATAGGTTAAGCAATCGAGGTTCACCACTCGATCGTGGGGATGGTAATTAAGCTGGTAGTGTAAGAAGTGGCTCCCAATGAAGCCAGCACCACCGGTTACCAAAATATTCATAATTGATCCCCCCACTCTTTTGGCAAAGTTAAATGGTATCCGCCACTCAGCTAAGGTTCGTTATTTATGATTCTCCTTTGATCGTAAGGTAAAGATCATTCTTGCCAAGCAATACAAACGTAATTTTAGTAGTGCAATGGGAACAAGACGCGGTTTTCGACACGCCCGCAAGGGAACTTTTGCTAAGGCACTTGAGATTACTGGCTCCTTAATGATTCGTTTTAATTGCTGAGTCTTTTGCCGGTTTGATGCCGGATTATTAATGTCAAAGACCTCGCGAACCATCATTACGTTCACGTGCATAAGAACGTAATAGGCACCTGCCATTTGAATATCTTCATGCTGATGCTCAAAGCGCTTAGTCGTCATGCTTAGTGCATCAAGATATCCTGCTACTTTCTTACCATCAAAAGTACGCATAACAGAGCTGGGACTATCCAAGTAACGATAAAATGACGCTGGAACCAATTGAAGCGATTGAATTTCTAACAGGAAAGCAACCATGAAGTCCCCATCTTCTGCAAAAGATAGGTTTTCATCAAAGTGTAAGCCATGTTCTTCGATGACTTGGCGACGTAAAAACTTTCCCCATACCGTTAAGTTCTTGGTCGGATTCGAAATCATCGTACATCGGTATTCCTCTAATCCATCCCCACTTAGCAAACACTGACGATTACTATTTCGAATTTCGCCCTTAGAGGTTTGATAGTTAAAAAGAATCAAGTCTTGCCCTTTCAGATGTTCCATTTGCTGACCCCATTCCGGGGTTAGCTGATCATCTGCATCTAAGAAAAGAATATACTCCCCTTGCGCCTTTTGTAAGCCTAGGTTTCTGGCAGAACTTACCCCACCATTTTCTTTATGGATCACTTGTACCCGTGGATCAATATTCTGTAACTCATTAGTTGATCCATCCGTTGACCCATCATCAACCACTAGGATTTCTAAGTCTGTTCCCCCATAAGCGCAGGCACTTTGAATAGCCCTAGCGATCAACTTACCGTTATTGTAAGTTGGAATAATAATACTTAAATTTATTTTATTCATCTTAAGAAGCTCGCCTTAATTTTAAAACTGAACTAGCAATTATTGCTAGCCAGCTAATAAGGGTTACAAGCATACCAATTTTCATTAAGATGGTTGCTTTGTATCCCACAGTTGCTACAACTTGGTTCGATGTTGCCTTAAATTCAATAGTTCCTCGCTTGCTTACTTGGTAGTTAGCAGGCTTCCCTCCAACTTCTAAGTACGTATTCTTATAAACAAGGAATGGCAAATTAATGGTTTTTCCTTTTACGTTCTTCAACTTATACGTTAACCTATTAGCTCCAGAGATCCTTGTGGCCTTAATTACCTTGCCATCCGCATACGTAATACCATCAACAATTGAACGAGTTTTAGGAACTTCAACCGCTAGGTTAAAGTCAGCATAATTATTTCCCCGTGCTTGGCTGGGATAATAATCCTCCCCACCATAAACCACACCGTGTGAAAATAATTCATAGTAATTAGAATTCGATAACTTATATCCTGATTGTGTTCCAGGCACAGTCCCCGCTGCCTTCAATGTAATCTGATCAAGGGAGCTGTTATTCCACCAGTGATGATTTTGTAAAGCACTCAGCGGATATACCACTGCTACCACTGCAATAGCAATAAAAATGGACAGTCGCTTAGCATTGTTAACTTGCTTTTTTTCTACTGCTTCACCAATCGCATCACCCGCCACTAGTGCTAAAAATATCCCTGCGTAGGTGATATACCTAAATGGAAACTGAATAACACCCAAAATCGGTACTAATTTTTGTATCGTCTCCCACGGAAATAATGTTGAGGTAACTACTAATAGTATAACTCCTATAAACCAAGCACCTCGATATAACTTATTTGAACTTGTCGCAAAGCCAGTAAGTGCTGAAAGAATAAGTAGTATACCGACATTCTGGCTATAGTACTTATTGAATGAATTAAAGATAACATTTTCCAACGAGGTAACCATTGAAAAATTAATTCCAACATTAGTACTTACAATATTTTGGCCAATATAGTCAGAAATGAACGGAGCAACTATCACTAATGTTAGGCATATACAAACTATAATGGACTTTAATAGAGCCAAAATCCGTTCTCTATTCTTCCACTTACCCTGAAATAATGATATCAAAAATAAAAAGGATAAGATTTCAATACACAAAATTACACTTAAAATATGGCAATAGCTAACTAACGCTAAGCCTATTGCCAACGGTTGTCAATTCATTTTATCCGTAAAGAATAATTGATACCCACCTAACATAACTAACGGTATGAAAGTCCATGCTAAAAAAGCGCCAAAGATTCCTTCTCCCACCAAAAGATGGTACGGCATCTCTACATAGCATATAGCAGCTACTATGGCTTTAATTGGTGAACCTGTGACCTTTTTTGCACAGTAGTACGTTAATAGTAGCGTAATTAAATTGAATAATGAAAACCAGGCATAAAAAGCTGTTACGGGACTAAATAAAAATCGAAAGATCGCCCATGGATAAAGAAAGATAGTAGGGTAGAAAAGAAAGTTGGCAACCCCTGTTTTCTGAAATGTGTGTGTCGCAATATAAGTAAATAGATGACCAGACTTTAAATTCTGGTAGATTTCTTCGACACGTGATGCATGAAACGACCAGTCATTAGCAACAAAAACTTGATGCGAATTCCATAATGGGTACGTAATAGTAAATGTAATGATTAAAAAGATTAATATTACTAACCCATCCCACTTTTTGGAACTTTCAATTTCCTTATACATTATTGACTTCCTATAACTTCGACGTTAATTCAACGTCCGGGTACTTTTGCTTGAACCAGTTCTCGGCAAATTGGTTTTCAAACAAGAAGAGTGGTTCTCCTTGCATATCCTTAACTAAGATATTACGAGAAGAGGACATCTTTGGATCCAACTGATCAGGTTTAATCCAGCGAGCCGTCTTCTTGCCCATTGGTTCCATGATCACTTCGGAGTTGTATTCGTTTTGCATCCGGAACTTGAAGACTTCAAATTGAAGTTGTCCCACGGCCCCTAAGATGTAATCGTTAGTATTGTAGTTTTGATAAAGCTGAACCGCCCCTTCTTGGACCAGCTGGTTAATCCCTTTGTGGAAGGACTTTTGCTTCATAACGTTCTTAGCGGAAACCCGAACAAATAGTTCTGGCGTAAATTGTGGTAACTTCTCAAACTTAATGTCTTCCTTACCGGTATAAATTGAGTCACCGATTTGAAAGTTCCCTGTGTCATAGAGACCAATAATGTCACCTGCTACGGCTTTTTCAACGTTTTCACGTGTGTTTGCCATGAATTCTGTCACGTTTGACAACCGAAGCGGCTTCTGTGTCCGTTCCAAGGTAACGTCCATTCCCCGGTCAAATTCACCCGAGCAGACCCGGACAAAAGCAATTCGGTCACGGTGTTTAGGATTCATGTTTGCTTGAATCTTAAAAACAAAACCTGAGAATTCTGGTGAGAGCGGATCAATTGCCTTTCCCTCTTCTGTTTTGTGTGCACTTGGTGCCGGAGCATACTTCAAGTAAGTTTCTAAGAAGGTCTTAACCCCAAAGTTCGTCAAGGCTGAACCAAAGAAGACCGGGGTTTGATCTCCCGCTGCAATTTTTTCTTCAGAGAATTCGCTTCCGGCCTCAGAAATTAATTCCATTCCCTCCAGAGCATCTTCCCACTCACCTTCACCCGCCAGTGGGTTATCCCCAATTACTTCACCATTTTCATCTAGTGGCAGATACGGATTTTCTTCATCAGCAGGGTGCGTCAATGCAACCCGCCGATTGTGACGATCATAGACCCCCATAAATTGACGTCCCATTCCAATTGGCCAATCCATTGGGTAAGTTTCAATTCCCAGGGTTTCTTCAATTTCATTCATCAAATCAAGTGGTTCCCGGGCATCCCGGTCATACTTGTTAATGAAGGTAAAAATCGGGATTCCCCGCATCTTACAAATTTGAAAGAGTTTACGAGTCTGGGGTTCAATCCCCTTGGCACCATCAATCACCATAACTGCAGAGTCAACTGCCATCAAAGTTCGGTAAGTATCTTCCGAGAAGTCTTCGTGACCTGGGGTGTCTAGGATATTGATCCGCTTACCATCGTAGTCAAATTGCATTACTGATGATGTAACAGAAATCCCCCGTTTTTGCTCGATTTCCATCCAGTCAGACTTCGCAAAGTTTGAACTACCCCGTCCTTTAACGGTCCCAGCTTCTCGAACAACGCCTCCAAATAGAAGTAATTGTTCTGTAATCGTTGTTTTCCCCGCATCCGGGTGTGAAATAATTGCAAACGTTCGCCGCTTACTTACTGCATCTGATAATTGTTGTTTAGTTGCCACTCTTTAAATTCCTTTCGTCTACTCTCAAAGCTCATACCATTCCAATACATATTAAGCCAAACTATGGTAATCAAATACCTGTCAACTACGCACCGAA
>NZ_BCAH01000033.1 GCF_001293735.1 Limosilactobacillus gorillae
AACGGACTGGTAAGAGTGCACGTATTCCTGAACGTCGCCGCGACGTTAAGTAGTCTTACGACTGCTAAAACCCTTGTTCTGCAAGGGTTTTTCTTTTGCTCTAATTTAAAAAATACAGATTGAGTTTGTGGATTTAAAAAAAGCTTGTGGCAGACAATTGGCAGACACTTTGCTATAAATTTTCCAATTTATCACGATTTTTCACAAGCGCTTCATGTGTAACATGAGTGTGGATTTCCTGAGTAACTCGACTGTTAGAGTGGCCAACTCGCTGCTGGATGGCATACATCGGCACACTAAGCTCAGCCAGTTTTGAGATGTGAGTATGACGGAAGATATGAGAGCCGACCGGTTTGTTTATTTCCAACTTTTTGGCTGTATTTCGTAAGAAAGTATTGAATGCTGAAATCTGAATTGGTGTATGATTCTTCGTAGTAAACAGATAGCCGTGTCCGTCAGCATAAGCATATCTATCATGATAGATTTCGACAGCCTGCTTGGATAGCGCAACATCGCGCATTTCGGTGGGCGTTTTTGTTTGATCGATCTTGTGCCAGGCGTCCACCTTAAGTCCTGTATACTCAAGCATGCCATTAACGTGGGCAACCCAGCCGTCTACCGTTTTTTCAACGTCAGATACACTCAGCGCCAACGCTTCGCCACAACGCATCCCGGTTTGACATTCACAGAGAACAGCGTAGGTATTGTGCTTATAAGCATACTTAAGCAGACGGTTAAGCTCATAGGTTTCCAAAAATTTGCTGCGAGTTAAGCTGCCACCTTCACTGGGGCGATAGGCAATTTCTAACTTCTCAGCAGGGTTGCTGTTTAGATAGGATTTCTTGACCGCAAAAGCAAATAGCTGATGCAGAAAGATCTTAAACTTGGATGCATAAGCATTCGAGATGTGTTGTGGGCCATAAATCATATTCTCAATGGTCCGCGTTAAGATTAGCGGAGTGATTTTCTCAATCAGCGCATCCTTATCTAAAGACTTGACCAGCGATCTGCACATCATCTCAGCATTCGCATAGGTTGAGCGACGGACGCGAGGCTTATAGTTGTTCAAATAATCGTTAACTAGTTTTTGCAAGGAAATCCCATGAATCGTTTCAATATGATTAACCTGACTCATGATCTTAGCAATCTTAGCTTGCAGTATCATTCGGGCTTGATTCTTAGATTGCTGTGTATCCTTGGCTAATGAAACTGAAACTAGTCGACGTTTATTAGTTAATGGGTCACGATAGGTTTCTGTGAATCTGTATTTTTTCCGCGCTTGACAACATACATAATATCCTTCCTTTATTAATAAACGTACGTTCGTTTAATACGTAAAAATTAAGCTCACCCATTTTAGAGTGGGCTTTAGTTATTTACCAAAATGTTATTGTCTTTCAAAACATCTGAGTAACTAATTACTCCAGCTAAATTCGTACTTAAACCGCGAGTTGCTGTTTCAATTGTTTCTTTAGAGACACGCTTCTTACGATCCACATCATTAACTACATAGTAAAATACGGCTTTATCTCTAATTGGAGCGGTTGCTATGACATCATAATTAAATACCTTAGCGCTTGCGGAGTCATTAGGCCGTGCCGATGTTTTGACAAGCCGTTCAACTCCAGAAGAGTTTGGAATAGAAAAGTCAAAGTATGATGATGTCCCACTACCAGTAGCAATCTCAATATTAGATGTAAAAAGGATATTATGTTCTTTAAAGAAATTACTTAGTAAATCGTTGAATACTTCTTTGAAGTTATTCTTATTAAGGTAGGCAATATCGTTAATACGAAGAATAGCTTGCAATAGTCTATTCTTTGCAATTGGAAACTTATTAACTGGTGCTTTGATAAACAGTATTCCATTCTTTTGAGAAACGCCAAAATTATTAATGGTCTGTTCATAAATTCTCCAGGCGGTTTTAGATCGTTTATTGATTTTTATACCTAAGGATTCTAAATTATATAGAGTATAGCCAAAATCAGAAACTTCAATTTCATCAGGAAAAACAATTCGTGCATATAGATTAATGTTGTCGAAATCGTTATCTAAAAACGGAGTGCTGATGGATATATAACCATTACCAACTTCGGAAAAAACCAGTTCTTCTTTAAGCCAGGAATAATAATTTTTTTAAGAATCCTAGAGTTGATAGCATTCACGTGGTATTACCTCCTCTCACTTGTTTTGATATTAGTATAGTCAATGAAATTTAACAGCGCATCTTTTATTTTTGAGATGTTAACAAATTCTTTGATACTACCTATAGGAACAACGTTTTTAGGGATGTACTTATTAGCATGAGCATAGAAGTGGACATGTGACCCTAGCACAACAGTTTCTTGTGAAGAACCCACATTATTTTTGTGTCTTAAATTATTACCGAAATCAAAGCGTACCAGATGAATATCATACTCAGTAAACATTAGTCCAATTGAAAAATTTGTCTCTAATGGTGTTGTATGCATTTGAAAGTCGTAAACGATTTTTCTATTCGTATCGGTAGCTTTACAGTGATATGAATTACTGTAAATGATTAACGATTGTTCTATTTGATTAATTATGTCATTATATTCCATCTCATTATCAGGATACTTTTCAGCGCTTATTAATTGTTTAATTGTAGCTTTATCCAGATTTTCAATATCGAGTTTATTAATCATATCTTTTAAAATATGTCTCCCTTTAAAGTAGTCAATTTCGATGGGGTTTATTTAAATCAAGTATGCTTGTTATAATTAAGAAAACTAATGTTCGAGGTGTAAAAATGTCTGAGAAAAATCTGTTTGAAATTATTAATGGTCAGGTTATATTACATGATGACTTTCAAGGAATAGATAGGGTTATTCTAAACTATGAGCGGGTAGCCGCAATTAAGCTGCTTATTCAAAAATACAGTGACAAAGGGAAGAGCCAAACGAATTAAGTTTCAAATAACATTTATTTAGTTTGAAGCTTTCATTTTCGCCTAAGTTTATATTAACTTTTTGTTTAAGAAGATTTTCTAAGGTTTGATAACGAGATTCATATATAGATGAAGAAAGCCAAAAATCTTGATGGGACTCTATAATTCCTAATGAATTAAAGATGTCAATAGTTTCATCTTTTCCAAATAGATATGATTCATCGTCAATACTACATAAATAACTTGTTATTTTTCTAGTGGTAGCATTCTTATCGTTTTTAATAACAAGATATCCGAATGGCATTTGGTGTTCTTGCTGTTGATAGATTATTTTGAGAAACTCGGCTTCTTTTTGACCAAACTGTGCGA
This sequence comes from Limosilactobacillus gorillae, assembly GCF_001293735.1. Classification (GTDB taxonomy): domain Bacteria; phylum Bacillota; class Bacilli; order Lactobacillales; family Lactobacillaceae; genus Limosilactobacillus; species Limosilactobacillus gorillae. The sequence continues at coordinate 3,278 of NZ_BCAH01000033.1, forward strand.
CAACAGTCGCTAATCTTGGATTGATAACAGTATTTTTTCAATTATCTACCGTTGATGCAATTAAATTGACATACATCTTACGAATGTCATCTTCATTCAACTGATATCGTGATTCTTCCATTGCCTTAATTACTAAGCCTAATTTAGAAATGTCTCGGTTTTCTGAGGGAATCTCATTTATTTTATTGTCAATTTCTGTAGAGAATTTTTTTAATAAAGCTTTTGATACAGTCCCAAGCATTATAAGTGGAGAACAAATAACCGTAGTAGCACCATCTAGTGCCTCACCTAATGTTTTGGCTGCAGGATTTAACATAGCTTCTTGAGTTGATAGAGGTAATGAATTATAAACATCTATTCCAGAACTAATTATTTGATTTGGGTCCATATTCTTCACGTCCTTTCTTCGGAGAGGGCTTTTATTTTTCAGCTTTTAGCGTCGATCACGTTTGGACATACTTTAGTATCTGTTTAAAACATAGTAGTTGTGTACTTCTTCTTTAACTGCGTTGTCGAGATAGCTTGGTACCTGACTCTCCATAAAGTCATACACGTTAATGCTTTCTTTCGGCACATTTTGGCAATAGAATGGAACTAAGAGTTTAACGGCGCCTGTGTTCGCTTTATATTCAACGGATTGTTTACCGGTAAAAGTGGCGTGATAGAAACAAATATCAGTCTCATCGCCATTTAAGATGTGCGAAATCTCGTGAGCAAGTTGGAACGAAACTTCAGCAGGACGATGCCAGTTAAGGTTCATAACTATATTGCGATAGTGGAGCGAACATCCCGGTGGGGTTTCAGGAAGCCAGCTTATCGGTCTAGATAACGTTGATATTATGGTCAAGGGCTACCTTTTCTGGGTAGTTGCTAATCTCGGTTAATTTTGTCACCTTGATTCTGAAGGAGCTTTAGTACTTATCGTCATCTTAAATTTTTTGTCTTTAAAGACGAGTTCGTATTAATTTAAAATTAAAGGGAAAAGGGGGAGGGAAGACATATTTAAAGCATTTACAGATAGATTTGAGCCAAGCGCTCTGATTTCTATCGTAATTGCTACGCTATACGCTAGTCGCTTTGGCAGTAAAAGAGTTCAAAACTAGTTTTTTTATATCTTTCCTTGTTCATTTATTTTTCTTCGGTATGATGATTCTTATCATCGCTATTTGAAATACTGGGAGACTCATTTGAAATAGCGTTTCCACTAGTTTTAACTTCCAACCCTAGCTTTTAAGCTGGATTACTCTTATCTCTTAATCACAATATCGCCAATATGGATTTGCTGATCACTAGGTTCGGGGAAACCACCGGTTATTTGTGAAGGATCAACATTTAAATCTTTTTGGATAGCATTTCCATATAAGGCTGGTGCTAAATAGTCATGCTGCATAAGGTCAGAGATCACTGATGATTTGGGTGAATCAGCAATTGCCATATGAGCATATACCTTACTTACGACTACAGTTCCTTTGATTATATCAAGAGTCCCTAAGCTTTCACCGGTATCAGGATCAATGATAGGATCATCACCAAACTTATCGATAATTTCTAGATTGTCTCCGACTTTTAAACCATAATTAGATCCTGCATTAATAACGATTTGCTTTGTACTAATTATCTTTGCTATTTTCATTTCTTTCATCAATATTATGCACTTCCTTAATAATATTTAGCCTTGATTCAACAGCAGGTAAGTTATCACTTGGAATTTCGTTAATTAATATACAAGTAATCAATTGTTGGAGTTTTAATTGATCTTTAAGATGCTTTTTGTCCTTCGAGTCCAACGTGTGTTGATTTATCAGCCCGTTGTTATTATCTGACAATTCTTTTATAGTTTGTTGTAGTTTGTAAGAGTAAGCCATAATACACACTAAATAGGCAACTAGCAGAACTATCAAGTATCCAATAAATATATATACGGATATTCGGTTGAGCCAAGGTGTAAACGACCGCATCCCCTCCAGTAATGCCCAAATGGAGGTAATTGTTGCTATTGTGTAAGTCATGTAAGGAGGCCATATAGCGTGTTTAAATAATTTCCAGAAGATCTTTTTCACTCCTTTATAAGTAAATTAAACCATTGGCAAGAAGTTAATTACCACTCTGCAAGCATAAAGCGACATAGGATTTGAAGATGCTATAGCTTACCAAAAAAAGAAAGTTTAGAATAGATGTTTGTAAAAGCTATTTTAATTCTTTTTATCAGCAAAGAAATATTAATAAGTTTGTAAAAAAGATTGTGTAGATAAGCTTTTGAACGAGGCTAAATACAGTAAATGAGTTGTCCGTTCAATTAAAGATGGTTTTTATTTTCTACCACCTCTCACATTAAGTGACTTAGCCTGATACTTTTAAGGTTGATTAAGACCTTAATAACTAGGAAAGGAAATAGAAAATGGTAGAACGAAACGCTTATTAAATTAAGCAGAGAGTTAGCAACGCTGGATGGCTAATGATTTAACTAGAGATATAATGTTACAAAAGCGACTAAATGAGGAAATTAAGAATTCGGTTATCTATCGTCAGCTGTTGAATCGATCAATAATAACTGTTCGGATAGAACAGGGATAATTTTTTCTTCCAAAAGTTCAATTAATTTATTTTCTGGGCTCAAATCCAGATCAGTTTTGACCACTGAACTATCATTGTTCGTTTTAAACTCATTAATGAGTTTGACAACTTTTGGGCAATATAACACAACTTGTGCTTCAAGTTGGTGTTGATTTTGAGAGAATAGAATGGGAAATGTTTTAGAATCACTAATTTCACCGACCGTTATCGCTAAGTAGCTAATAAAAACAGACTTAACTTCAGGAATTAAATTCTGCTTAATTATTAATGATTTATCCAACTTTGTTTGATTAATCTGAAAAGTTTGAGAATCTTTTTCGAGATTTATTTTAAGTTCGTTATTTAGCTTAGTGATCTCGGCTTGAAATTCACAATTCTTGTCATTGCTTTCCTTTTCTTGTTCTAATCGCTTTGTCTCCAACTCGTGAACGAATTTTTGATTTTCCAAGAGAGTTTGTATTGGAAATAATTTCCAGCGGCCGAAAGCCCTAATAAAGCCCAAATTAATATTGATTGATCTAATGACATAGTTTAACCTCACTTTCATTTCAATTATACATCTACATATCACATCAAAAAGGGGTAAGGTGTCAGGAACACTTTCAAAAGAGGTACGGATTTCTGCTGGATTAAGTCAATCTAGAGATGTAAGAAAAACTAAAATTTCTCAGTCATTGTTAGTAATGATGGAAGCTAGTAAGAGAAAGACGTGAATAGGAGTAACCAATAAAACCAACCGTATTCTGAACAACAGCTAATCTAACCGCAAGGTAACTAGCGTTACGTCATCTACTAAGAACAGCCTCGCCTAACAAGTTACCTATTCAATCTTGAAGGGAATATTAGCGAGTTACTTAAAACTCTTGCCAAGTTTCAGGTGCAAATCAAGTACCGGAACTAGGTGCCTCCAATTCGTTTTTCAAGTCGTCTTACCTGACCTTGACGATACTGATTACAGCGATCAGTGATGTGATCAATAGGAATAGATTAAATTTGAACAACAAGGGCTAATAGTGAGCGATCTCCTATCGATAAAAATGAGATCTACAATTGCGGCTCGAGCTATGACACCATAATCAGTCAGTGTAAGTTCACAATCAACTACATAGCGGTTAATGGTGGTTTAATTAATTTTAAATCCGATGGGAGTGGCATTACGTTTAACCGGTAGGATATAAATTTTACAACTTGAGCTCACTCAACGGTGGTATCAGTTTTTCTGAGAATAATCTGATTGCTAATCGGCTAAAAGACGATGGTAGTAAGCTAAGAGTCCGGTACGACAAGTTGTTTATACTGACATCAATTAGCGATGCAGGTACGTTTATTCAGTCGGGTAGCTCAATGTCAAATATAAATACTACTGGGCTGTATGTTGATAGTGGTATCCATTATTTAAATCCAGGCGTGTAGGCAAATGACAAACCTGGTCGCGTGTGGAGGTTAATACGCATACATTCCACATGCAGGTTCGGCTTAACGGTCAATATAACTATATAGCATAGAATGAGGTTTACGGGATATTCGTAAATTACCTGCTCTTTTATAGCTATATATTAAGTAAGGTACTAAGGAGTTGATAGTTCTGAAAAAGCATCGCCCAAAGTATGCAAAAAAGTGCTTGAAGGAAGATGTCCAACCAGACATTTCTTTTTAACTTGAAGTTACTGATTTCTTAGTCAGTCTGTTATGATACTTTCTTTAAGAGTTAAGCGAAAATAGGGTGAAAGTTAAGGCTCGAACCTTTATTTCCGTATGTTTTAACATGTAGAAGCTGCTAAAGTTTTTTTGGGAGGGTGAATAATAGTTACGTTAAAACCAATTTGCGATAAAGCAAAGAAAAATAGCCAGAAGGGTCCTAACGAAAACTTGGTCACACTTTGGTAGTGACTACCGCTAGCATGAAAGCTACGACTATTATTAAAGCTCTACGAAAAAAGTAGTTTGTAAAGTAGGTATTGGGTAGCAAAGATTCGAAAAAGTAATGATATATTATTAATTATACATAATATAAGTACAAATAAAACCGGCAATGACACAACATTAACACCATTGTGGTATATCATCAGTAATTCCATGAACGGACTGGTAAAAACGCACATACTCCTGAACGTCACGACAAGTAAGGTCTTATAAAGAGGTTGAGATTTTTCTAGCCTCTTTTTTACAAATTTCTTATGAGAACGACATTATATGACGTGGATATATGAGATAATTATCTAGTAGAGGTGGAGAGGAATTAGTTGATGGATGCAACTAAAAGACGATGGGTTATTTGTTATAATAACAGAAAGAACATGAAAACGATTTAATGTCGGAGTTAATCGCCTGCTATAGTATAGCCTGGAGGAACCACCTCTCAAGTTATATCCTCTTCCCTTTACATGAAAAGATGAGTGGTGGCTTGATCGAGGTTAAAAACTGTATGGGAGGATTTTAAAATAAAGCTAAAAAAATAATAAGTAGACCATAATTTTTGATATTAAATAGATTATTTTGAAGTATTGGAGGGAAATACATGTCTTACTCGTTAAATGAAATTAAAGAGCAAATGGAACAGGTTGGAATCAAGGATCTTTTCGGGACAAAGCGAGAAGTGAAGGAACTTCCTAAAATTCTGACCGACAACGAAACGATTATCTATGGTTGCTCTGGCCTTGATGATGGAAACACGGTTCTATGCATTTTGACTAATCGACGCATTCTAATGCTAGACAAGGGATTGCTTTATGGTATTAAGTCGACGGAAATTCCGCTGGATATGGTAAACGGGGTGTCATACGAAAAAGGCCTTGTTTTAGGCAAAATTTCCGTTACTAACGGAGCAACCGTTACCAAGCTAGAAAATGTCAAGAAGCAAGACGCTCCCGTTATGGCCAATGCTATAAAAGAGCAAGCGGAGAAATACAAGTCGCTTCTAAAGAATAACGAACAACCGGTATTCCCGACTCATGACGAGCCCACAGATACCGACCAGCTCATCGTCGAACTTCGCAAACTCAAGCCATTAGTTGATGAGGGCGTAATCACAGAAGAAGAATTTCAGGAAAAAAAGAAGCAATTGCTAGGAATTTAGCAAGATGCACTAGTAGTCATCGGTATTTAAACAAACCGCGTTCATTGTAGTAACTTTACTACCTAAGTGAATGTGATCAGCTGGGGATATTAGTTTTATTTTTAGTAATATGGGTATATTTACAATTTTCAGTAATCTGTGAATCACGACATTTTGAACCACAATCTCCAAAACTGGCCTACATAACAGTTTTAATTTTATCTTGACACTGTGGGAGGAGGGGGGTACAGTATTAAGCAATCAGATGTCCTTTAAGCTAGTCCCGTGAGGCTAGAAAGGTAACGGAGTAATGCCCCCCGTGGGGCCCGTTGAACCCTTCACTTGCGGCGGAAGCTGAAGTGAAGGGTTTTCTTTTGGGACAGCCGAGAATTAAACCATCAAATTGCTCCCGTGAGGGCAAAATGGTTACCAAAGGCTGGAAGTGAACAGTTGTGGTAGCGATCAACCTCTCTGGAGCAAGCACGTGCCCCGGAGAGGTTTTTTCTTGGGGCAAATAGAAAAGGAGAATGCTTCATGACTACCCAATTGATTGAAAACCTGGTTTCCTTACCTCACTTTGTTTCGGTTGAAGATTTAACGACTGACCAGGTCAACGCCCTTATTCGTCGGGCTGAAGAGTTCAAAAGCGGTGCCGTTGCACCAAGCCTTAGCCAACCAGTCTATGTCACTAACATGTTCTTTGAAAACTCCACCCGCACCCACACCTCCTTTGCAATGGCCGAAAAGAAGCTAGGCTTAACTGAAATTCCCTTTGATGCCTCGCACTCCTCAATGAAAAAGGGTGAAACCCTTTATGATACCTGCTTAACCTTAGATGCGTTAGGGGTCGACCTAACAGTGATTAGAGCCTCCGAAAATAACTACTATCGTCCGCTAATCAACCCAGGAGCGGGGCATTATTTAGACTTGGGAATCGTTAACGGGGGCGACGGGTCAGGTCAACACCCATCCCAATGCATGCTCGATATTATGACCATTCACGAACACTTTGGTTACTTTAAGGGTCTTAAGGTGGCCATCGTTGGTGATATCACCCACTCGCGGGTCGCTCGCTCCAACATGGAAATTTTAAACAAGTTAGGGGCGGAGGTATACTTCTCCGGTCCGGAATACTGGTACGACCACGCCTTTGATAAGTACGGTAAGTTCTGCCCAATTGATGAGTTGGTTGAAGAAGTTGACGTTATGATGCTCCTGCGGGTTCAACATGAGCGCCATGAAGGAGATGCTCACGAGGGAACCTTTTCCGCTCAGGCATACCACGAGCACTATGGAATCAACGAACAACGTTATAGTCGCCTGAAGCCAGAAGCAATTATCATGCACCCGGGTCCGATCAATCGCGGCGTCGAATTAGCTGACTCACTGGTCGAAGCACCAAAATCAGCCTTTGTAACCCAGATGGAAAACGGGGTCTTCATGCGGATGGCAATGTTGGAAGCCGTTTTACGCGGTCGTAAGTTAGGAGGACTGGAATAGTGAAGACTCTGATCAAAAACGGGACTGTCTTTAATGAGGGTCACCTGGTCAACGAAGACCTCCTGGTCGAAGACGGTATTATCCGAGCACTGGGTAAGGATCTTCATGAATACTTAACCGATGATTACGTAGAATTTGACGCTGGTAACCTGCTGGTAAGTCCGGGATTGGTTGACGTGCATGTCCACTACCGCGAGCCGGGTCAAACTGAAAAGGAAACAATTAAGACTGGATCGGCGGCGGCTGCTCATGGTGGCTTTACCACGGTTGGTGCAATGCCAAATGTCGATCCGGTTCCAGATGCTCCGGAAAAAGTGGCCCAGATGATTGCCAAAAATCAAAAAGATGGCCTGGTCCACATCGCCCAGTACAGCGCCATTACGACCGGTCGGACCAGTGATCAACTGGTTAACATGGCCGGGGTGAAGAAGGCCGGTGCCTTCGCTGTTTCTAATGATGGTAATGGTGTTCAATCTGCTGGTACCATGTACCGGGCAATGCAAGCCGCCAAAGCAGTGGGCTTACCTCTAGCCGCTCACGTGGAAGATGAGTCACTGCTCTTTGGTGGTGTAATGACGGAAGGGGCGCGGGCTAAATACCTAGGCTTGCCAGGTAGCCCGGAAGTTGTTGAGTCCTCCCAGGTAGCGCGGGACCTTGCCTTGGCCAAGGCCACCGGAGTTCACTACCATGTCTGCCACGTTTCAACTAAGGATAGTCTAGCAATGATCCGCTTTGCCAAGCAAAATGGTGTCCGAGTGACCTGTGAGGCGACCCCGCACCACCTGTTATTATCAGACGAATGTATTGATGGCCACGATACCAACTATAAAATGAACCCGCCCCTGCGTCATGAAGAAGATCGGCGGGCTCTGGTGGCGGCCTTAAACGATGGTACGGTTGACATGATCGCTACCGATCACGCCCCCCACACCAAAGAAAACAAGGGAACTGACTTTTATTGCGGTGCTAACGGGATCACCGGGAGCGAAACCGCCTTTGCTCTCTTGTACACCAAACTGGTTAAGGCTGGACTCTTGAAGCTAGAACGGCTTTTGGATCTGATGGCCACCAACCCGGCAGCGGCCTTTAACTTAACCGAAGCGGGGCGTTTGGAGGTTGGGAAACCCGCTGATATCGCCATCTTTGATCTAGACCATGCCTACGTCATTGACCAACGTGATTACTTGTCCAAGGGACGTAACACCCCCTTTACCAGAATGACTGTTTACGGTCAAACTGTACTGACAATGGTGGATGGTCAGGTGGTTTACCGGCGAAAGGAGGACTAATTTGCAACGCTACCTAGTATTAGAAGATGGGACCATCTACCAGGGGACGGCCTTTGGAGCGAATCAGGAAACAACTGGTGAAGTGGTCTTTACCACCGGAATGACGGGCTACCAAGAGGCGATTACCGACCAGTCCTTTGCTAACCAAATTCTGGTCTTCACTAACCCTTTGATTGGCAACTATGGCGTCAATCTTGATGATAATGAGTCACTGCTTCCTCAGATTAAGGGGGTTGTGTGCCGTAAACTCGCCCATGTGGCGACTAATTGGCGGATGCAAGATACTTTAGATAACTTCTTAACTCAGCGGGGTATCCCCGGCTTAGAGGGAATTGATACCCGGGCGTTGGTTAAAAAGCTACGCCGTTACGGTACCTTGCGGGGACGACTAGTTGACCAAACTGAAGGAATTACCCAAGTTATCGCCGATTTAAAGAAGGCGACCCCGATGAAAAATGTTATTCCCCAAGTTTCAACCAAGAATCCCTATCCCAACCCGGGAACCAAGCGTAACATCGTTGTGGTTGACTTTGGCATTAAGCATTCGATTCTGCGTGAACTAGCTAAGCGGGACTGTAACGTGATCGTCTTACCATACAATGCTACGGCCAAGCAGATCTTGAGTCTGCATGCTGACGGGGTCTTACTTTCAAACGGCCCTGGTGATCCCCTAGAGATGAAGGGGGCTGTCGAGATGGTGGCTGAAGTTGAACAACACCTGCCAGTCTTTGGTATCTGCATGGGCCACCAGATCCTGGCGCTGGCTAATGGTGCCAAGACAGTTAAGATGAAGTTTGGTCACCGTGGTTTCAATCATCCGGTCAAAAACGTGGCTACCGGTGCGGTAAACTTTACTTCCCAAAATCATGGTTACGCCGTCGATGCTAGCTCAATTGATCCAACAAAGCTCTTAATCACCCACCTGGAACTAAATGACCAAACTGTGGAAGGAATTCGTCATAAACACTACCCGGCCTTTTCCGTTCAGTTCCATCCCGACGCCGCTCCAGGTCCTCATGATGCCGATCAGCTCTTTGATGACTTCATCAGCCTCGTTGACCAACGTAAGAAAGGACAAAATTAATGCCGAAGCGCACTGACATTCATAAAATCATGGTAATTGGTTCAGGACCGATTATCATCGGTCAAGCTGCCGAGTTTGATTACTCGGGGACTCAGGCCTGCCTGGCCCTTAAAGAGGAGGGCTACGAAACCGTTTTAGTTAACTCTAATCCGGCCACAATCATGACTGACAAGGAAGTTGCTGACCATGTTTACATCGAGCCACTAACCGTTGCAACCATCACCCGGATCCTACGCCAAGAAGCACCGGATGCGCTCTTACCGACTTTGGGTGGACAAATCGGCTTGAATCTAGCCGTCGCCCTTAATAAGACGGGTATCTTGGATGAGATGGGCATTGAGGTGCTAGGTACTAAGCTTTCTTCAATTGACCAGGCCGAGGACCGCGAAAAGTTTAAGGAACTGATGCAAGAACTTAGCGAACCAGTCCCGGCGTCCCTGACGGTAGCAACGGTCGACCAGGCCCTTGACTTTGCTAAGATGGTGGGTTACCCGGTCATCGTCCGCCCCGCCTTCACGATGGGGGGAACCGGTGGGGGGCTGGCTAACAATGAGACTGAGCTGACCGAAATTGCTAAGAATGGCCTTGAGCTCTCGCCAGCCACTCAGTGCTTGATTGAAAAGTCGATCGCGGGCTTTAAGGAGATTGAGTTTGAGGTTATGCGCGATGCCACTGATAATACGATGGTTGTTTGCTGCATGGAAAACTTCGACCCGGTCGGCATCCACACTGGTGATTCAATTGTTTTTGCCCCCAGTCAAACCTTGTCTGACCGTGAGTATCAGCGCCTGCGCGACTGTGCTTTGAAGTTGATCTCAGCCCTCAAGATTGAGGGGGGATGCAACGTTCAGCTGGCCCTGGACCCTAACTCTTATGATTACAACGTGATTGAAGTTAATCCGCGGGTTTCTCGCTCCTCAGCCTTAGCGTCGAAGGCGACTGGCTACCCGATTGCCAAGTTAGCAGCCAAGATCGCCGTAGGGTTAACCCTAGACGAGGTCAAGAATCCGGTCACCAAGACAACTTATGCCCAATTTGAACCGGCCCTGGACTACGTGGTCGTTAAAATTCCGCGCTGGCCCTTTGATAAGTTTTCCAAAGCCGATCGCCGACTGGGGAGCCAAATGAAGGCAACCGGTGAGGTGATGGGAATTGGGCGGACGGCTGAAGAAGCCCTGTTAAAGGCGATTGCATCCTTGGAGATTGACCAAAAGGACTTGCTATCAAGGGAGGCTCAAGAGGCAAGTGACCGCGAGTTAGAGGCCAAGTTGGTACACCCTCAAGACGACCGCCTCTTTTACATTGCTGAGGCCTTTCGGCGGGGGTACTCCTTAGATGATCTTCACGAGCTTACTCAGATTAACCATTACTTCTTGGATATCGTGGCGGGATTGGTTAAAGAGGAAGGACAAATTGCCCGGGCTGGCTTGGAACCAGCCACTATTCGCCAGGCCAAGCAGGATGGCTACTCTGACGCTACGATTGCCCAACTGGTTAACCGGTCACCAATCGCGGTGCGTAACTTTCGTAAGCAAAACGGGATCGTGCCGGTTTATAAGATGGTTGACACCTGTGCAGGGGAGTTTGACTCGGCAACGCCCTACTTTTATTCCACTTATGAAGCGGAAAACGAGAGCAAGCGTACTGACCGGCCATCCGTTCTAGTGATTGGTGCGGGACCAATTCGGATCGGCCAGGGGGTTGAGTTTGATTACGCTACCGTTCACTGTGTTCGGGCCTTACAAAAAATGGGCTACGAAGCAATCGTGATTAACTCCAATCCCGAAACGGTGTCAACTGATTTCTCAGTATCAGACAAACTTTACTTCGAACCCCTAACTCTAGAAAATGTCTTGAATGTGGCCGATTTGGAGCAACCAATCGGCGTCATTGTTCAGTTTGGGGGCCAAACGGCAATTAACTTGGCTGCCGGACTGGAGGAAAATGGGATTAAGATCCTTGGTACGACCGTAAAGGATCTTGATGCCGCTGAGGACCGGGAAGCCTTTGATCAGGTCATCAAGGACCTGGGGTTACGTCAACCGATTGGGATGACCACCACTAGTCGCCAAGGGGTGCTGGACGCAGCCAAAGAAATTGGCTACCCGGTCCTGGTTCGGCCAAGCTATGTGCTCGGGGGCAAGGCAATGGAGATTGTTGATAATCAGGCTGAACTGGAAGCCTATCTTGACCAAAACGAGGCCGTCACGGGGAGTCACCCGATCCTGGTTGATTCCTATTTAGAGGGGACCGAATGTGAGGTTGATGCAATTTGTGACGGGGAGCGTGTTCTCTTGCCGGGAATCATGGAGCACATCGAACATGCCGGGGTTCACTCTGGGGATTCGATGGCCGTCTACCCACCTCAGTCCCTATCGAATGATGTTAAGGCCCAAATTGAAGATGCCACGAAAAAATTGGCCGTCGCCCTTAAGTGTATTGGGATGATGAATATCCAGTTCATCATTCACGACAATCAAGCCTATGTTTTAGAAGTAAACCCGCGCGCCAGTCGGACAGTACCATTTCTATCCAAGGTAACACAGATTGAGATGACCCAACTGGCTACCAGGGTGATCATGGGTACCAGCTTAGCTGAGCAGGGATATCAGGGCGGGCTCGTCCAAGAAAGCCAACTAGTTTATGTCAAGGCGCCGGTCTTCTCCTTCTCCAAACTTGGTGATGTCGATTCCTACCTAGGTCCTGAAATGAAGTCGACTGGGGAAGTGATGGGTGCGGACGTGAGCTTTGAAAAGGCACTCGATAAGGCCTTCGCCGGAGCAGGGATGGCCGTACCAAATAACGGCGCTGTCCTGTTAACCATTGAAGATGGTGACAAGGCCCAAATTTTGCCTCTAGCCAAGCGGTTTAATGCGATTGGTTTTGCGCTGTTTGCCACTTGCGGGACAGCTAGCTTTTTGAAAAAACACGGTCTTCCGACCACCACAGTTGCCAAACTTAATGAGGCCGGGCAACCAGCCATCTTGGACGTGATTAAGGATAAGGGAGTTGACCTGGTGATCAATACAATGGGGCATGATGATGAGAAGAATTCTGACGGCTTCATCATCCGTCAGACCGCCATTGAGCACCATGTACCGCTCTTAACCGCTCTGGACACGGTTGCTGCCCTGCTATGCGCACTAGAAATGAAGTCTTATAGAACCACCGAACTATAGAGGAGAATAATATGACTAATCGACTTGCCGTATCCTTACCCGGCCTTGAGATGACCAACCCCTTGATGCCAGCCTCTGGAACCTTTGGCTTTGGTGATGCCTGGGGGGCTGACAAGGTGAACTTTAACGATCTCGGGGCCCTGGTAATTAAGACGACCACCCCCGAAGCCCGGACTGGGAATCCACAGCCCCAAATCGCCAGGTTAGCCGATGGAGTGATGAATGCAGTTGGACTGACTAATCCGGGAGTCGATACCGTTATCGCTGAGAAGCTTTCGGCCTTGGGTGAAAAGTACCCCGCCCTTCCGGTAGTGGGCTCAATCGGCGGAAATACCGAGGAAGACTACGTTGAAGTTGCCAAGAAGCTAGCCGAATCAGGCCTGGTTTCAGCCCTGGAACTTAACGTGTCTTGTCCTAATGTTGCTCACGGGGGGATGGCCTTTGGGACAAATGCCAAGGTTTTAGAAAAACTCACTGCCAAGGTTAAGGAGGCTGTGGGAGCGGTCCCCCTGTATGTCAAGCTGACCCCGAACGTGACCGATATCACCGAGGTAGCCCGGGGAGCCGAGGCGGGGGGAGCTGATGGCCTTTCCTTGATCAACACTGTCCTGGGACTGCACATCGATATCCATACTGGCCAACCAGTTCTGGGCAACGGGATGGGTGGCTACTCCGGGATGGCTATTAAGCCGTTGGCAATCCGAATGGTTTACCAGGTTGCCCACGCTACCACCTTACCGATTATCGGAATGGGGGGGATCGAAACCGCTGCTGACGTGATTGAATTCATGATGGCCGGTGCTAGTGCAGTCGCCGTTGGGGCGGCCCATTTCAAAGATATTGCCGCTTGTCCACACATCGCCACCCAACTTCCAAGCTTAATGGATGAGTTGGGGATCGAGACCCTGGCAGAATTGAAGCGGATCTAAATTAAGAGCCCAGTAGCTTATTTTACAAGCTACTGGGCTCTATTAGGATGCTATGCCGTTAAAGAAGTCTTATCTTAGTTTGAAGTAGGCTTCTAAATAATTGGCAACGCCGTCATGTTCGTTATCTAAGGGGGTTACGTCCTTAGCGACGGCCTTTAATTCCGGAATGGCGTTTTGCATGGCGACCCCGTGACCGGCAAAGTCAATCATCTCTAGGTCGTTATGTTCGTCGCCAAAGGCCACGATGTGTTGGCGATCGATTTGGTAGTACTTGGCCAGGTAGGAAAGAGCGGTTTCCTTGTGGGTGCCGCGGTGGATCAACTCCATGATCGAATATCCCCCGCCCCAGATCCGGGGTTCGACAAAGTCACCATAGCGTTCGTTAACCCGGTCGAGAATCGCTTCCTTTTTGGCGGGATCAAACTGAATTGTTAGGGCGATCGGGTCGTCAGTCAAGTTATGCTCATTTAAGATTTGATCTTCGGTTAATTGGTCCGGTAAAAACTCAGGTAGTTCATTGGACGGGTGGTTAGCCCAGACGTGGTGCTTATCTTCGGCGATTAAGGTTTGGACCCCTAGTTCTTGGTGGCTGGCCAACATGTCTAAGGTCATTTCCCGGGTTACCTTAATAGCGTACTCGTGTTTCCAATTGTGGTAGGGGAGGTGAGCTAAGGCGCCATTAAAGTTGATAATCGGGGAGTTGAGACCGATCTGGTCGTATAGGTGCGAAGAAATCAGCCATGGTCGGCCGGTCACGATTACCACCAAGTGGCCTTCCTTGGCTAGCTTGCGTAAGGTACTAATGGTGTGGTCAGTTAGTTTAGACTGGTTATTTAGGGTAGTTCCATCCATATCTAGGGCGATCAAGTGTTGGTCCATTTCAATCCTTCTTTCGTAGAGTCAATGTCTTGATTATACCGATTCAGGGGGAACGCCGCAAATCTTGCGCGTCAACCGCTGGGCGGGTAAAATAAAACGGATGTAAAACGAAGAAGGGAAGACAACCGTGCAATTACCAAATGCCTTTATTAAAAAGTACCAACACCTATTAGGGGATGAGGCGCCGGCCTTTTTGGCGGCTCTTGAAAAAGATAGCCACAGTGGCTTTCGAGTTAACCCCTTAAAGCCTGGTCAACCAGCTGCCACGATTAGACAAAGTGAAGGACCCGTTCCCTACGTTTCAAACGGCTACTATGGTCACGTTGACGGGCACAGTCTGGACCACGTCACTGGCTGGGTGTACAGTCAGGAACCATCGGCGATGTTCGTGGGGGAAGTGGTCGATCCTAAGCCCGGTGAGCGAGTCTTGGACCTGTGTGCGGCCCCAGGGGGGAAATCAACCCACTTGATAGCTAAGATGAGTGATCGAGGCCTCTTAGTCTCTAACGAAATTTTTCGTAACCGAGCCCAGGTTCTGGCTGAAAACATGGAACGCTGGGGTGGCCGGCACGTGGTGGTGGCTAACGAGAGTCCAGATCAGTTAGAGGATCAGTTCCCACAGTTCTTTGATCGGATTTTAGTAGACGCCCCGTGTTCGGGAGAGGGAATGTTTCGAAAGGAGCCGGCCGGTATTGAATACTGGAGCGAGGATTACCCCGCTGAATGCGCTAACCGTCAAAAAAAGATTCTAGCCTCGGCGATGAAGATGCTTAAACCGGGGGGAACCCTGGTATATTCAACCTGTACCTTTGCTCCGGAAGAAGACGAGCAAATGGCTGCCTGGTTACTTGAAAACTACCCGGGCCTTACGATCCAAGAAATCGATAAGGCGCCAGGGATGGATGATGGACGCCCGCAATGGGCGAACGGTAACCCGGAACTGAAAAAGGCTGTCCGCCTCTTTCCCCATCACTTGAAGGGGGAAGGCCATTTTATTGCTAAGTTTATTCTTGAAGGAGGGGCGCCCCTACGTTCAACCAGAACCAAGAAGAAAAAGAAGGGGACCCGGAGTAAGCTAGCCGCCACTAAGGACCAGCAAGGGTTGTGGCAGAACTTTCAAGGGGCCGTCGTGCCTAACTATCAGGCTGGCCGGCTGGTAGTCTTCGGGGATCAGCTTTACGACCTGCCCGATCAGATACCGGCAATCGATCAAATGAGTCTGGTTCGCCCGGGACTGCACCTGGGGACTCTTAAGAAGAACCGTTTTGAACCCGGACTAGCCTTGGCCCTAGCGCTTGATCCAAGTGAGGCAAGCCAAGTTCTTGAGCTTGACTTGGAACAGTGGCGAACTTACGTACACGGTGACACGCTACCAATTAAAGGGACGTATCAAAACGGCTGGTATCTATTGGTCTGCCAGGGGCACACGATCGGCTGGGGTAAGTTGGTCAATGATACTTTAAAAAATTTCTTCCCTAAGGGACTCCGCTTTTAAATTTGACAATCTACAATGAGGCCCAGTGGTTCAGTAAATGCTAAACCACTGGGCCTCATTGTGGATTTGGAAGAGACGTGACAGGACCTTTGTTACACGTCTTTTTTAGATTAGGTGTCGCTGGTTAGCGTAGGCAAGCAGATCAGAACTAAAGACGTGATCGACTAAGTAAAGGTCGGCCCAGTCGGTAGTTTCGACTAAGGTCATGATCCGGGGGAGCTCGGTTTGCCAACGGGTGAGTTCCTTTTCTAGTCCCTTTTCACCTTCCTTAATCAGAATGTGGAGGAAGTAGCCGGCAACGCCAACAGCTTGGGCACCGAGCACCCCAGCCTTAACAACGTCCAGCGGGCTAGTGATTCCTCCAGAGGCGATCAGGTGGGTTGTTGGCCGCTTAAAATGTGCTTCAAGTAGGCTTTCCGGGGTTGTAAGTCCCCAGGAGTGCAAGTCAGTGAAATTTAGTTCGTGGTTACGTTGGTCCTCAATCTGAGCAAAGTTAGTACCACCAGTCCCGGAGACGTTGATCCACTTGATGCCAACCTGTTCAAGCTGGGCGATGGTTTCCTTGCTCATCCCGAAACCAACTTCCTTGACGATAACGGGGACATTAAGTCGGGTAGTTAGTTCAGCCAGTGTCTCTAGCCAGTAAAGTTTACGGTCGCCTTCCTGCATAATCAGCTCCTGGGCGGCGTTGACGTGGATTTCCAAGGCGTTGGCGTTGATGAAGTTGACGGCTTCTTGGGCTCTTTTATAGTTTGTATTGGCACTCAGATTAGCCATCAAAAAGCCATCTGGGTTTTCCTTACGGAGGACCGCAAAGGAGTCCTTGGCGGTTTTATCCTTGAACATGATGGACATTGACCCGGTCGCCATTGCCAGGTTAAAGCGCTTAGCCAGGCGGGCAAAGCTGGCATTAATGGCTGTCGAGCGCTGGCTACCGCCGGTCATGGCCTCGATGTAAAAGGGCCAGTCAAATTTAAGCCCTAGGTTGACCGGAGCAACGTGGATCTCTTGGGTAGACATTTCAGGCAGGGTGGTCGGGATCAGGCGTACCTGATCAAAGGGGTGGTCCTGGTGACTTAAGGCAAAGTCCTTTTCGGCCAGGGAAAGGTGTTCATTTTTGCGTTGGGCATGAGCAGATTCCATCAGAAAAATCCTCCTAAAAAGGTGGGTGTGATAAGCGAGCCGTCACTCCATGAGATCGTCATCAATGTTTTGTTAATTAGTGTTGTTTCACTTGCATAGTGTAGCGGCGAACATTGTTGACGAAGTAGATTGACAGCGGTAAGTGTTCAATTTGACTGGCAGCCCAAGACTCTAAGACGCCGGGCAGGTCGGCGTGACCGTCGATGGCCACGATCCCACAGTCTCCACCACCGGCCCCAGAGGTTTTAGCAGCCCCACCGAATTCCTCAGCAATTTGACATAATTTTTCTAAGAGGGGCGTTTCAATTTGAACTCCCGAGCGGTGGGCCAGTTCTTGTAAGAGATTTCGGTTATAGCGAATTTCTTCCTTGATTTTATTTAAGTCACCGGCATGGAAACCGTCGATCATCCGGTGAATGCAAGCCTTGCTACGGTCCAAAAAGCGATGGTACTCGTCTTGTTGCTTGGCCTTGAAGAGTGAGATCTTATCGACCAGGCGTGAGGTGGAAGCGGGCTTACCTGTCCAACCAATCAGAAGTGCCAGGTTGGCAGGGGCGTCAAGAGGTTCAATCTTTAGGTCTGGCCATGGCAAAGATAGGAGGGTTGGTAAGTCGAGGTAGTGGCGTTGTTCAGATAGCCACTGGCGGTCAAAAGAGCGATAGGCAATCCAGCCCCCGTAAACGGAAGCAGCAACATCACCTAGGGAGCCGTTTCCCTGAACGTCGAAGTGGGCGATGGAGGCCAGTTTAAAGATCATTTCCTTGTTGACCGGTAAGTGGTAGTATTCACAAAGGGCCTTGACGGTAGCCACTGTTACCGCTGCTGAGGAACCCAAACCATACTTCTTACCGCTTTGTGAATCAAGCTGACTGTCAATACGCAGATTGTAAATACCAAGTTGTTGGTTGAGACTCCGGGCTAACTCTTCGGTAACGTTAATTGCCGACAGAATGTAGGAGAAGGGGTTATCGCGTTTATCAACAACCATTTGGTCACCCAGTCGGCGCCACTGAAGCGAGTTATCATGGTACTGGTGGCTGATGATCTGACCAACCTCATCTTCTGCTTCGGTAATTGTACAAGTAACGAATTGGTTTAATGCAACCAAGATTGCGGGGTAGCCGTTTTCAACCACCGCATATTCGCCGGCAATGTAGAGCTTGCCAGGAGCTTTTGCAGTAATCAACTTATTAGATCCTCTCAATTCAAAATTTCATCACGGGGTCGGCGAGGTATTCAATCCCCGGGCCCGGTTTGGCAACCACGAGTCGCTCAGCTCCAAATACGGGACTAAGGGCCTTTAAGAGGTCGTCTTGGTCCTTGGGGTCAAAAATAACTTTGACGTTTGGACCAGCATCCATCGTATAGTAACAGTTTAAGCCTTCTTCACGCAAGCGATCAATGGTTTGCATGGCCAGAATCGTCTGACCGTTAAAGTAGGTAAAGCCCGGATCAGCGGCCAGATTTAAGGCGTGCATCCGTAGGGCGTTTTGTTGGGCAATATGGCCGATGGTCTTCAAGTCACCAGTGGCAATCGCCTTTTTAATGGCCACCATGTCGTCTTTGACTACTTGGCGCCAGGCAGGATAGTAGGGTGAAGTCTCAACCACAAGCTGCATCCCGCCGCGCGAGGAAACCTTCTTTTGGCTGGTGTCAACCATGATTGCTAGCATGGCAATGCCAAACTTGGGCACCTCTTGAACTGGCTCAGCAAAGGAGGTTAGGTCATCGGTCCCCCGGTGCCATTCAACCAGGCCACCAAAGATGGAACGGGTGGCTGAGCCAGACCCGCGCCGGGCTAAGCGGCTGAGGTCCTTTAAGGACAGGTCCATTCCGGCATCCTTGGCGGCTGCACCCGCCAGGGCCGCAAATGCCGAGGCCGAAGAGGCCAAACCGGCAGCAATTGGGACGTTGTTGACCGAAGCAATGTTTGCAAAATCTGCCCGCCCGCTCATTTGACGAACCAGGTCCATAAATTTAACGACCTTGTGTGCCTGTTGGTCGGCAACTAACTTACCGTCCAGGTAGAAATGGTCCTTGGACAGGGTCGGGTCAAACTCAACTGTGGTGGTGGTGTAAAACTCGTCTAAAGTCAAAGACAACGAATCGGTTTGGGGAAGCATTAAGGCAGCGTTACGTTTGCCCCAATACTTAACCAGGGCAATGTTGGTATGAGCACGCGCGGTGGTGGTCATCTTAGAGGTCTCCTTTCAGGGGTTGGATCCAAGTAGCGGTGGCGCCATTTTCCTTTAAAACGGCGGCCAATTTGCGGGCCCCCAGGGCGGTGGCTGTTAGAGCGATCATGCAACCACCCCGGCCACCGCCGGTTAGCTTGGCCCCCAGGGCTCCGTTTTGCTTGGCAACGGTGACTAAGTGGTCGAGGGCCTTGGAGGAAACGCCAAGGAATTTTAGATCGGCTTGACATTCGTCCATGGCACGACCAAGCAGACGAAGGTCATTATTTGAAAGGGCGATCCTAGTTTCTTCAACCAGCTGGCCCATATGATTAAGGCGGTGCCTAGTTTCTTCAGGGTGAGTATCAAACCGTTTCTTGACTTCGGCGATGGCCTTTTTAGTAGCCCCCTTGATACCGGTATCCGCAATCACTAAGGTGGCTGAGAGGTTCATTTCGATTGGTTGGCTTTGCTGGCCTTTAACGTAGAATAACGTAGCACTAGCCGAAACGGTAGCCGCATCCAAACCGCTCGGGCTACGGTGGGTAACTTCCTCCTCGATGTTGGCCCATTTAAGTAACTGTGAGTGGCTCAGTTCCATATGGTAGGCTGCAAAAAAAGCACGGATGATTGCAACGGCAGTGGCGGCTGAAGAGCCCATCCCACGTTCGGCAGGAAGGTCGCTTTCAATTACTAATTCCCATGCGTCGTTTTCTCCTTGAAAATGAGCAGTCAGGGCGTTGATTAATTTAGCAACGCCCATCATTTGTGTTGGTAGGTCACTAACGAGGCCCTGGTAGTAACGGGAGGTCAGGCGCTGGCCTTCGCCACCAAAGATAAGGGTGGCCGTAGTGGTTACGCTCGGCAGGGGCAAGGCAATCGCTGGCTCCCCGTAGACAACGCTATGTTCGCCCATCAATATGATTTTTGCGTGGCTCGTGCCACAAACACTTGCTTGCATGAGGTCAAACCTGCTTTCTTTCGAGATCTATTTTCGTCGTGGTGGTGTAAGACA
The DNA here is from genome assembly GCF_001293735.1 of Limosilactobacillus gorillae. Taxonomy (GTDB): domain Bacteria; phylum Bacillota; class Bacilli; order Lactobacillales; family Lactobacillaceae; genus Limosilactobacillus; species Limosilactobacillus gorillae. The sequence goes on from NZ_BCAH01000033.1 coordinate 23,594, forward strand.
CCCGTAAGAATTTATTTTACCACTAAATAAGCACAGATGGTAAACTCGCTAATTATGTAAATAACATTCAGTCGTAATAATGCTAAAATCGACTGGTCTTATTGGTGAGTGAATTAGGCACCGGCGGTATCAAAGTACGAGTAAAATGTAGTACAATCGATACGAGAATTTAAGAGAACGAAGGGATGGTTAATTTGGGAAAAAATAAGCGACGGGGGCCGGTATATGCGGTGGTTGATCTGGAAACGACTGGAACCAGCGTCAAGACCGGCTCGCGGATTATCCAGATTGGCTGCGTCCTAGTGCAGGATGGTCAAATTATTAATGAATTTGAAACTAAAATTAATCCCCGCACGGTAGTTCCGTTAACAATTGAGCAGTTAACCGGGATCACGAATAAGGATGTCAAGGGAGCCCCTTTGTTTGAAGATGTGGCGCCAACATTAAAAAGTTTACTAGACGGCACGATTTTTGTTGCCCATAATGTTAACTTCGACTTTCCATTTTTAAATGCCGAGTTTGAACGGGCAGGGGAGGCTCCCCTCACGATTCCAGCCATCGACACGGTCACGTTGAGTCAGATCTTAATGCCCACAGCCCCTAGTTTTCGCTTGCGCGACCTGACGAGTTACTTAGAGATTGATCATGATCATCCCCACAGCGCCGTTTCTGATGCCGTAGCAACTGGTCACCTGCTGATGGAGTTACTTAAACGGTTGGATAGGCTACCAACTAAGACTTTACAAAGTATTGTTGACCTTGATCTAAAACTACCACAGCAAACGAGTTGGTTATTTAACCGGGCCTTGAATGAGCGGGCAATAAATCCCAAACCGCTTTCTGAGGAACATTACGTTTCAAACGGTTTGGTCCTCCATAAGGTGCGTCCGGCCGGAGTCGCCACTGCTCAGACGATCAGTAGGTACCCGGGAACTAAGCGCCAAAAGCGCTACTTATTTGGCGATGGCTTGGAGTACCGTCCCGTTCAGGCCAAGATGATGAATGCTATTTATAACCAGTTTAGTCAGGAGGAGCCAGTGCGCCAAATGGTTGTTGAGGCCGGAACTGGGATCGGGAAAACCCTGGGTTACCTCTTGCCATTAGCCTACCTGACCTACCCGGACCACCGGATTGTGGTATCAACGGCCACTAATCTCTTACAACAGCAGGTGGCCCAACAGGCTGTAGCAACCTTAAATACCCGTTTACCCTTTGAGCTTACGGCGGTAGTGGTTAAAGGCAATGATCACTACTTAAACTTGGAGCGGTTTGCCCATTCCCTGGCCGTTCATGAAGACTCGCAGTTAGTTCAGCAACTCAAGGCCCGGATGCTGGTGTGGCTCTTACAAACAACAACTGGGGACCTAGACGAGTTGAACTTAAACGCCCAGCAGGCGGCCTTTTTTATCGATGTTCGCCACCGTGGGGTGCGGTCCTTGAACCGGCAGTCGCCCTTTTACCAGGATGATTTTTTGGTCCGGCGGGCCCGCCAGGTAGACACAGCCAACTTAATCATCACCAACCATGCCTACCTGGTCGCCCATGCTGAAGAGTTAGGTGGTGGTGATTCTGGGGCCTTTTTAGTGGTCGATGAGGCCCAGCACCTTAGTCGGGCGGTCCTGAAGCAGTCGCGTCAAACACTGACCTTTGCGCGGGTGATGATGATTCTGCACCAGCTACAGAGTCTAGTGAATCACACTGATGAACAAAACTTGGTTACCCTTTTTGAAGACCTCCCGCTAGGGGCTTACAATGTTGAGTTACTGGCCAGTGATCTCCGGGAACTTGAACGGTGCCTGTTGGATCTGCAACAGGCCCTTTACGGGATGGTGCAAGGTAATCGGGATGATGAGCTGATCGAGCAAGCCATCGATAACCGCAAACTAGCAGGCCTTTTAAGTCCAACCAATCCGATCATGATTGGCTTAGAGCAGGCCTTAGCATCTATCAACTTACACTTTACAGCCTTACACCACCTCTTTTCGGGGCGTAGTGAGAGCTGGCTGGCTGCTGATCGCTACATAATGAGTCAGTTTGCTAGTCATTTAACTAGTTTAAAAGATGCCACTAAGATGATTAAGGAAGCCAGTCACTTGTTAGCCACTCAGTCAGAGGCGACCGTCTTTTGGTTGACGATTCGTCAGGGAGGTGAGCAGAGCTCCTTGAAATTATCTGGGGGGCTTTTGGTGGCCAATCACTACCTAAGCCGGATGGTCTACCCTCACTTTTTGAACCACCTCTTTGTTGGTGCGACACTCTTTACCTCCGGCCGCTCAGCCTATATCTTTAACCAGTTAGATCTCGATCGTAAATATGTTCGGACTAAACGCTTCGCATCACCCTTTGATTACGGGCAAAACGCCCGTCTTTTCATTGCTAAGGATGCTCCAATCCCGGGAGCCAAGTTGGGTGATGAGTATGTTGAGTACCTGGCCAGAATGATTTACCAGCTGGCAACTAAGACCCAGTGCCAAACGATGGTCCTATTCAACTCCCTTTTAACCATTGAACAGGTTTATGCCAAGCTGCGGAACACCGACCTCTTCAACCAGCGGGATATCCTTGCTCAGGGAATTTCCGGGAACCGTGAAAAGCTTTTGAAGCAGTTTGCTACCGGGACTAATTCAATTTTAATGGGTGCGGCTAGTTTCTGGGAGGGAATTGACCTGCCAAGGGAACAATTGGAACTACTAGTGATCACCCGGCTTCCCTTTGACGCCCCCAACGAGATTATCAACCGGGCTCAAAGTGCTCTCATGAAGGCGGAGGGGAAAAATCCTTTTTACCAGGTTGAGCTGCCTAAGGTAACTACTCGCTTGCGTCAGGGACTGGGCCGGCTTTTGCGGACGCCAGCAGACCGGGGAGTGGCGGTTCTTTTAGACCCCCGCCTGGAAAGCAAACGATACGGTAAGACAATTCGGGCGGCCCTGCCGGACGATCTACCGGTAGTGGCCGAAAGATCCGATCTAATTATTGTAAAAACCAAAAAATTCCTAAAAGGATTCGATTCTTCCACGATCAACTGAGAAATTTGCTATAATATTAAAGATATTGATTTTTAGGAAGGAAGGCCTTTATGCAAAGTCGGCGAGACGTTCAGCGTCAGCAGAGTCGGAGCTCATTAAAAAGGACGGTTCGCAGCATCGTCGTGGCGGTGTTAGTAGTCGTCTTGGTTACTTGGAGTGTGTACGCCATTGCCAACCACCCACGGGCCGTAGCCCAAAAGCAGGCAACAACAATGGCCAAGAAGTATGCAGGATTGCGTTCTGCAAGTGGTTTTTATATCTACAACCGCGATCGGACATACTACACGGTGGCGGGGAAGAACGCTAAGGGACAAGCAATCTTGGTGATCGTTCCGCAAAAGGGGGGCGACATCCGGATCCTTAAACAAGCAGCTGGATTAACGGCTAGTCAGGCGCAAAACGAGGTCAAAACGGCCAGTCATCCCAAGAAGGTGTTAAAAGTAGCCATGGGCATCTTTAACAATAAGCCGGTCTGGGAAGTGACCTACTTGAACCAAAAGGGCAACCTGTGTTACGACCTGATTAGTTTCACCAGCGGCAAGAGCATCCAACAAATCAACAACTTATAATCACACCATTATTTTGGAGGGAATTATTGTGCAAACCATCAACATCATTGATGCGCCCAAGCACGTTAACGAACGCGTGCGTATTGGGGTATGGTTAACCGATAAGCGGTCCAGTGGGAAAATTGCTTTCCTGCAACTGCGTGACGGGACGGCCTTTTTTCAAGGGGTCTTGTTAAAGAACAAGGTTGACGAAGAAACCTTTGAAATGGCACGCCACCTGCGTCAAGAAGCGAGCCTGTGGGTTACCGGGGAAATTCACGAAGACGCCCGTTCTAAGTTCGGTTACGAAATTCAAATCGAAAAATTAGAATTGATCGGCGACTCCGATGAATATCCAATCGGGAACAAGGAACACGGGATTGATTTCTTGTTGGATCACCGTCACCTCTGGTTGCGTTCCAGTAAGCCTCAGGCAATGATGCGAATTCGTGACCGGGTCATTCGTGCTAACTACGAATTCTTTGGCGAACGCGGCTTTACCAAAATTGACCCGCCAATCCTAACTGGAAATGCACCGGAAGGGACGACCGACCTCTTCCACACCGAATACTTCGAGCAAGACGCTTACCTATCTCAATCGGGTCAGCTTTACGAAGAGGCTGGGGCGATGGCGCTAAAACGGGTTTATTCCTTTGGACCGGTCTTCCGGGCTGAAAAGTCCAAGACCCGCCGTCACCTAATCGAATTCTGGATGATTGAACCAGAAATGGCCTTTATGCACCAAGAAGAGAGCTTGGAACTGCAAGAAGAGTACGTCGCTTACCTAATTCAAAAGGTGATTGATGACTGCAGCCGGGAATTAGAAGTCCTTGGTCGTGATCCAGAAACCTTAAAGCCATTTACTCAGCTACCGTATCCGCGGATCAGTTATGATGAAGCCATCGAAATGTTGCAACAGGCTGGAATGGACATCAAGTGGGGGGAAGATTTTGGTTCACCGGAAGAAACCTATTTAGCAGACCAATTCTCCAAGCCGGTCTTCGTACTTAACTACCCGAAGAGTATTAAGCCGTTTTACATGAAGAGTCACCCAACCCGCGATGATGTTTACGTTTGTGCTGACCTCTTGGCCCCAGAAGGGTACGGTGAAATCATCGGTGGTTCTGAACGTGAAACAGATTATGAAACTTTACGGAAAGCCATTATTGATGCTGGTTTAGATGAAAAGGATTACCAATGGTACCTTGACCTACGTAAGTACGGCTCTGTGCCACACTCTGGCTATGGGCTGGGCCTGGAACGCTTCTTGACGTGGATTACCTTAGAAGACCACGTTCGGGAGACAATTCCGTTCCCTCGTCTGTTAAACCGTCTTTACCCGTAATCAATTAGTCACTGAATGTGAAAAAGTGGATGGCGAAACGTTAATTTTGTTTTCGCACCTTTAAAAATAACAGGAGCCCAGTGGTTTGATTTTCGAACCACTGGGCTCTGTTGGTATATTACAATTTAGAAACAGGGAGGAGAGAAGAGGATGGCGAAAAATCAATTCTTAGCAACCTTGTTAGAGGCGGGAACCACCAGTGTTTCCAACCTTTTATTACATCACTACCATGATATTGATATGACCACGGGGGAATTGATGGTCTATTTAGAGCTTAAATCGTACATTGACCGGGGGAATCCTAATCCGGACTTGGAGAAGATTGCTAACCACCTGGGAACGAGTGCTCAGCAGGTTTTTGATATGGTCCACCAGATGATCCAAAAGAACCTGGTCGAGCAACGCCTACGCCGTCAAGAAGACGGCAAGGAGGATGCCTACTATGATTTCACCCCCCTTTATGATCATTTAGCTCGGGCACTAAACCACGAGCGGGTGGTCAACGAGCAAAAGGCAGCCGAACAAAGTCGAGCTGATCTTTTTAAGCAGATCCAAGTCGAATTTGGGCGGACGATTTCACCGATGGAGATGCAGACGGTTAACCAGTGGATTGACCAGGACCACTATAACTTGGAGATGATCCAGCTGGCCCTAAGAGAGGCTGTTTTAGCTGGTAAGTATAATTTCAAGTACATTGAGGGAATCTTACGGCGCTGGCGCCAGAGTCATCTGACGACGCCGAAACAGGTAATGGCTGATAAGCGCCAGTATGAGCTGGCGCGGGAACAAGAAGGGAAGGGGCGCCCCGGTTCAAACAGTGATAAATCCCTGGTTTTAAAGGCCTCCTTAAGAAAACTCCACCCCGATTCAAAGGATGATTAATCCCTAAATAAGGATTAAGTTCACCTAAACACCGATTAACGATCCCTAAATGTTGTATAATGATGATACTCTAATAACCGGAGGAATCACGATGAAAAAAAGAACCCTAATAACAACGCTAATGGTGGCTGCAGCTCTTTCCGGCGGGACCTTAGTGCCAGTTGTGCGGGCTCACGCCGATACGGTGACCCAAACAACTTCATCGTCTTCGTCGAGACAAACTTCGACCACCCATACGATTTCTAAGTCTTACGTTGTGTACGGGTCCGGGGCACCGGAGAGCGTCTACTCAAACCTGAATTCAACGATGGGTGTGGATTCGTCATTTACCAAGTTAACGGCCACGGCTAGCGACTATGAAAAGTATATCGGTAACGGGACGACTACTAACGCCGCTATGATCTCTTCAGTGGCGATCGCTCCGTCTGATCCTGGGTCCGGGGTACGTGTTAACATTAAGAAGTACGACGGTGAATCTAATATTACCGAGGTTACAGCCCAGCAGTATGCGATGGTAGCCCAAATGGCTGGGGTGACGGACGTCACGATTGTCGTAACCGCCAACCGGGCCGTATCCGGAGAATCGGCGTTGACGGGGGTTTATAAGGCTCTGGCCGCCGATGGTCAGCAATTGGATAGTCAAAACACCAGTGCTGCTAACCAAGTCCTGGATGCCACTCAAGGAGCAATTAACGAAAACTCTGGGGATTCCTCGTACCCTGGCAAGCTAATGGCGGCCGTCGGTAACGTCTCTAAGCAGGTTGCTAAGGACAAACAAAATGGGCAAACCGATAACTTTGCTGACATTCAGGCCCTTTTGACTAAGGCGTTGCAAAAACAGGGGATTGAGTCAAAGACCAGCTCAAGCTCTCAAACAACAATCGTTAACGCCCTAATCACCTTTAGAGATTCACCGATCTCTAACTCCAAGACCTACGTTAATAACGTGACTAATACGATTAATAATGTTAAGAACTCAACCGGGGATCTGATGAATAAGGCTAAAAATTGGGCTAACTCCGAGGCCGCTAAAACAGCCGTTAAGGACGCTCAGAATTGGTTCCAAAAGCTGATCGCCTGGATTCAAAATCTGTTTAACAATTAGTAAAAAAAGAGGGTGTAACACAAATCGTTACACTCTCTTTTTTATTTAGCGCATATTATGGCACGAAGATAGCTATTCTTTTTGCCAGTCAACGTTAGCTTGTTGGGCTAAGATACCATCGATAACTGCTAGTTCTTCCTTAGTGAAGGCCGGGGCGTTAAGAGCCTTGACATTGGTAATTAGTTGTTCGGGCCGTGATGCTCCGGCAATCACGGAGGCGACTAGATCACTTCGTAGATCCCAGGAAAGCGCCATTTCGGCCAGCGTTTGACCTCGATCGGCGGCAATGGCGGAAAGCTTTTTAACTGTGGTTAGTGTCTGTTCAACCTGGCTGGGATGCAGGAAGGGGCTGGTCGAATTAGCCGCCCGTGAGTTGTCAGGAATACCGTTTAGATATTTATTGGTCAAGAGACCTTGGCACAAAGGTGAAAAGGCGACCATGCCCTTACCGCTTTTTTTGAGGACGGGGAAGAGGTCTTCTTCGACCTGACGATTAAAGAGATTATAGCGATTCTGGCAGACGATATAAGGGGTCTTTAGGGCATCAAAGATCTTGGTGATCGCATCAGTTTGTTCACCTGAATAGTTAGAAATCCCGATATACAAGGCCTTACCCTGGTGAACTAATTGATCGAGAGCCAGAGCAGTCTCTTCAAACGGGGTTACTGGGTCCAGACGATGGGAATAGAAAATGTCAACGTAGTCAAGACCCAGCCGCCGTAGACTTTGATCAGCGCTTGCGATAATGCTTTTTTTGGAGTTCCACTCCCCATAGGGGCCGTCCCACATGTGGTAGCCGGCCTTAGTGGCAATCACTAGTTCATCACGATGGGGCCTTAAATCAGTCTGAAGCATCCGGCCGAGGTTTTCTTCGGCACTACCAGGGACCGGTCCATAATTGTTGGCCAGGTCAAAATAGGTAATCCCAAGGTCCAGGGCAGTTTTGACGATTGCCCTTTGTTGGTCAAAAGGGTCTACTGAGCCAAAGTTGTGCCAAAAACCTAGCCCAATTGCCGATAGCTTGAGGCCACTCTTACCCACCCGACGGTAAGTCATGTTTTGGTAGCGTTCAGGTTTTAGTTGCATAATAATTCCTCCGAAAACGGTTTCTTCCATAATAGTCTTAAAATGGGGCCTTGCCAACTAAAGAAATGACGTTATCCGGTTAACCGCGTTAAGATCAGGGTTCATGGCTAAAAAAATGGAGCTAGATAAAATCCGAAGATTTTATCTAACTCCATTTATTAATTGAGGTTTATACCATCAGCTTTTTTAGTTACTGAGTCGGTGTTGGGGTTGTCCCACCACCTGCTGTTGGGTTAGATGAGCTAGAACTAGCTGATGTTGATGAGCTGGAACTAGCTGGCATTGATGAGCTACTGCTTGAAATGCTGGATGAGCTCGAGTTGGAGCTGGAGCTCTCAGAAGAACTAGAGTTTTCACTAGCATTGGACGAGCTGGAACTAGACAAGCTGGAGCTCTCACTGGAGCTAGAGTCCGAACTAGAAGAAGAGATTGATGATGAGGTCACTGAAAGGGCCCACTTGGAATCCTTAATGACCAGCTGGCGGACACCGTCAACTTGAACGGCTTCAACCGTGCTTGGCATCGACCAGTTGCTAGCGTGATTTTCGGCGTCTAAGTACTGCATCACATCTCGATATAGGTACTGGGCTGCCTTAACGTAACTAGATGAAATCGAGGTCTTAGCATTATCAAACCCGGTCCAGACGGCGATCGAGTAGTTCTTGGTATATCCAGCCATCCAGGAGTCCATTACCCCGGAATTGGAGTTGGATGTTGTTCCGGTAGCTGCTGAATAGGCTGAGGTGGTCCCAGTCTTACCAGCCTGGTTAACCCCAGAAAGCTTGGCGGCCGTTCCAGATCCGTTGGAAGAGTTGATGACCCCCTTTAGCATATCGGTAATCATATATGCCGTAGCTTTGCTCATCGCCCGCTTACCACTCTTGTCGTAGTTGGTTGTCTTACCATCCTGCGTGGTGATTGAGGTGATGTAGTAAGGCTTGTAGTAGGTCCCGCCGTTGGCAAAGGCCGCGTAGGAAGCAGCAATTTGTAGTGGGGAAACGTAGAGGCCAATCCCGTTATTAAGGGTGTAGGCTTTCTTCTGTGAGATACCCAAGCCCTTTAAGAACTTAGTAGCTCGTGAGATTCCAACCGCTTGCAAAGCCCGGACGGCAGGTACGTTTCGTGATTCGACGAGAGCGGTCCGCATTGTCATCGTTCCCTTGTACTGGTTATCAAAGTCATGCAGTTGGGTGTTGGTACCCGGGAAAGTAAACTTGGTGTCGGATAGGGCGTAGTAAGTTGGCCACTGCAGGTATTGAATGGCCGGACCATAATCCATGATCGGTTTGGCTGTTGACCCGGAGGAACGATTGGTTTGAACGGCACGATTTAAGCCGTAGACCACGTTACCGGTTTTGCGGCCTCCGAGCATGGCGACCACTTGCCCATTGTGTGGATCGACAACGGCGACCCCGGTTTGCATATTATCGTTTTGGAAGGATACCGTATCGTTAGCAGCGTCGTAAAGCTCTTGTTGAGCTCCGAGATTAAGGGAGGTGTGGACCTGCAGACCATCGGTATTCGGGTTATATCCCTTTTCCTCTAGCTGGGTCAGGACCTCCTTAACGTAAGAATCAATGACCTTTTCGTTGACGTTGGAGTCATTGGAGCTGGTGTTTCCATGGGTGGGGTCAAGGCCATCGGTGACGCTAACCTTCATGGCAGCGTTGGCCTGGGCTTGGGTAATGTATTTAGCCCGAACCATGGCGTTTAAGACTTCGTTGCGTCGCTGGGTTGCTGGCTTGGTGTTGGTGTTGGCCGGGTTGTAGTAAGTTGGTGACTGTGGGATCCCGGCCAGCAGAGCAAGCTGGGAAAGGTTCAACTGATTAAGGTTTTTACCATAGTAATATTGGGCAGCCGTCTTCATCCCGTAGACCCCGTTACCCATGTAGACTTTGTTGATATAAAAGTCGAGAATCTGGTCCTTAGTGAAATGGCGTTCCACGTTGATAGCCAGCCAGGCTTCTTGGGCCTTGCGTTTGAAGGTTTGGTCTGAGGCAGCCGTTGAAAAGACTGACAGTTTAACTAATTGCTGGGTAATCGTTGATCCCCCTTGCATCCCATTGGAACGATGCAAGACGTTGTTGATCGCCGCTTCAATAATCCGGACTGGGTCAACCCCGTGTTCCTTGTAAAAGCGGCGGTCTTCAATCGAAACAACCCCCTGCTTTAATAGGGTTGGAATCTCAGAGTTAGAGGCATATTCCCGTTTCTGGGCCCCTAGTCGTGAGATAACCTTGTTATTAGCGTCGTAAATCGTAGTGGTTGTTTGACTCTTAAGGTCGTTTTCGGTGATTGTCGGGGCGCTGGAGGCATAGTAGAAAAACAGGGCTGCCAGTGCGACGAAGGCAAGGACGAAGAGACTGAGGGCCCATAAAAGTACTCGTTTAAAAATGGTTCCTCGTCCCCGACCACCGCGGCCCTTATTGGGGCGTTGGCTTCGCCGAGAAACTTCTTCATTATTCATGATCTGCTCCTTTAGCTTGGTTTGCGGCGATCAGCTGGTCAACGGCTGATAGATAGTTCAGCCGGGGAACCAACCCATTCTTAACCGCGTAACCGCGCTTTTTAATCGTGGTTAAGGGAATTGACTTGCGTCCGCCCTGTGCCTGATGGTCCCAAAATTCAATTAGGTCCGAGGCTGGGAGGAGGTAGGTTAGGTCAAGGGTGGTAAAGCGAATGAAGGCAAAACAGATCCCCCCCTGGGCAAGGCAGCGTCGAAAGTGATCCACTTGGTGCTGGTGGAAATTTTTAAGAGGAAAGGATAACTTACCTCGGGTTTCCTTGGCGTCGAAATCGATGTAAAAGCCACGATAGACGCCGTTATAATCGGTTGTTGAAGGGCGCTTAAAGTAGGCCTCCTTAACCACGGCAGCACTCCGTTTGGGGTAGTCAACTTTGACCAGCTGAATCGGAGTAGGCTTCTTGTAGATTACCGCCTGCTTAGTCGCTAAGTAGTAGCGGTTGGCTTCGTTGATCTCTTTTTCAAGTGACATTCCCCGCTTGGCAAAGCTGGATGAGTGGGGCGCGGTGATTGGCTGCCCAACCCGGCCGGCCTGTGGTGGCTCCTGTCCGTTAGGGTATCTGATCATCATCTTCGTTTACCTCCTTAACTACACGTGTTACATTATACCAGAGAAAGCAATCTGACGTTCTTTCACGTTTTAAGAATGGAGAGATTTTTTATGCAACGAATTTGGGTAAGCGGATACCGGGCCTATGAATTGGCCGTCTTTGACCCTAATGACCCGAAAAAAAAGGTTATTCAATGGGTCTTAAGAAATTGGTTAATCCAGTGGCTTAACCAAACCGAGGAGGAATGTTGGTTGATTAGTGGGCCACAACTGGGTGTTGAGCAATGGGCACTAGAGGTTGGCCTAGATTTAAAGGAGAATTATCCCCACTTAAAGGTCGCAATGATGTTACCCTTTGCCGATTTTGCTGGGCACTGGAACGAAACTAACCAGGCTCGGTTGGCAACCTTAAAAGCAGCCGTCGACTTTAGCGCTGAAGTTTCACCACGACCCTATCAATCACCTAACCAGTTGCGAATGTATCAGCGCGTTATGTTTGAACATACTGACCGCCTACTGTTGGTTTATGATACGGACCAGGAAAATAATCCCAACCAAAAGAGTAAACCCTACTGGCTCTACAGAGCGGCTAAGCAATACCAGGAGGATTTTAAAGACTACCGGGTGGACTTTATTGATATGGATGCTTTACAGGAGGCTGCAGAGGAGTGGAGTCGTATCCAAGGGGAACAAAATTACGAAGAATAATCTTTAAGAAAGCGGTAAGGGTAAAATTTCCCCTTGAGTTTTAGACAACTTTTGGTAAAATAATAAAGGTATTGACCAGTCATAACTTAGTGAGATGAGGTGTTGAGATTGGATAACATTAAATTTACTCCCCAAGATATTCTGCATAAGCAGTTTAAGGAGAAGAGTATCGGGAAGGGTTACGATGTCGATGACGTTGATTCCTTCCTAGACGATGTTATTAAGGATTACGATACCTTCAATAAAGAAGTTAATCGCCTTAAAGATGAGAACGATCGTTTGAAGTCTAAGGTTGATGAATTAAACCGCCAAATGGAGGTTGGTTCATCAATCAGCTCCCGTTCGGCAGCCAGCCAACCGGTCTCATCTGCCACTAACATGGACGTTCTAAAGCGTTTGTCTAATTTGGAGCGGCGAGTTTTTGGTTCTCAGCTCGGTAACGATGAGAACGATTCTCACTTATTGTAATTGACCAATTGATTTCGATGCAGGCTTTGGGTAATTGAGCACGGCAACTGTCGTGTTAGGAAGGTCCATGCTCGCACGGGCTGTGATGCCCGTAGTGTTTGTGCTCGCTGAAAAAATAAGGCGGGGCACCGGTATATCCGGTGACGGCGGAAAAACGGGCTACGGTTTTAACTATGCCCTAGTATTCCTGAAAAGTGCCACAGTGACGAAGCATTAAGGGAAACCTTAATGGTGGAACGCGGTAAACCCCTCAAGCGGTAAACCCAAACTACGGTAGGGGAGCTTTGGATAGCGAACTGAAGCGATTCCAGGGGAGCGTATTTATACGCTGAGATAGATGATTACCACGGTTCGGTCTTGCCTGATGACCGGACTTTGACAAAACATGGCCTACAGAAGTCTGCATCCAGGCACCCGGGATTTATCCCGGGTTTTTTTGTACATAGGTAAGGAAACACATTTTTTAATGACGTAATGAATTACCCCTTTTGGTGTATCAAGGCCTAAAGGGTAGAATTAGCCTTCGTGAGTGAATCGATACCTGGGTTTTCAGTAAAGAATTCCGTGAGACGACTTGTGAAATAATGAGAAAATAATTATTTTTCGGTGAAGAATCAATGCCGAACTCTTCCTTGTCAAGCAGTGGCCTGGGTGCTTACAATAAAGTTATCGAATTGACGGGGGACATTATGACAGAGTTAATTAAGCAAATAAGTGGCCGGGAGGTGGTGGCGACCGACCTAACTCATCGCCACCTGTTGGTGGTTGGGCAAACTGGCAGTGGTAAGACGACAACCACCCTGGCCCTTTTATCGCAGCTTCAACGGGCCAACCAAACAGCGATTATCTTTGACCCTACCGGTGAATACGCTAAGCTGCCCAACGCGACTACTTACCGGCTGGGGGGAAATGCCTACCTGGATGCCGGATCCTTGAGTGCTGACCAGTTACTAATGGTTTTGGGCCTCGCTGGTGATGGGTGGCTGAAAGAAAAGGTCAGTACTGCAATCACCGCCCTTCGGATTCAGCAGAACGTACTTGCCAGCACTGGGGTATACCAAAAACGGGACCGCCAGACAAGAGAATTCGAGTCCCAGGTGGCTAAGCTGGATGACTGGACAAGCGGTTACGACATCACATGTTTAGCTGACCAGCTGGTGGAAGAAACGGTACGTCCCTACACCGATGAGCGAGCTAACTACCGGATGCTCGGTCAGGTTTATGATCGCTCGGTAATTAATAGTCACTGGGATCAGCTGGTTACTTTACGGGAGCGTTTAAATAACAAGGGAATGCGGCAATTATTTGGTACTGTAAAGACACCCGGTGTTGTTAAAACGGAGCTTAACTTTGTCTTGAAGATGTTTTTGGCTCAGCCAAGCAACCATAAAACCCTGGTACTTGATCTTTCAGCTCTCAAGTCCTTTGGGGCGGGTCAGCAAATGGTAATCTCAGTTCTATTAAGGCGTCTGCTGGAAGATCGTTTAGCAAAGCCAGGGCATTTTCCGGTTAGCATAGTGATTGACGAGGCGCACCGTTACCTTCCTTCAAAAGATGAAGATCTGGCCGCTAATGGGATCTTCCAGATTCTACGCGAGGGACGTAAGGTCAATCTGGCGATGGTCTTGACTACCCAGTCACCGCTGGATTTACCAGCTAAGCTTCGTTCCCAGTTTGCCGGGGCCTTGATTCACCGGCTAACCACCCCCGAAGAGTGGGCAGCGCTGGGGCTTACACCGCTTGATGTTCAGCTAGATACTGGCCAGGTGCTAGTAATTCAGGATGGACAAGAGGTTACAAGTGGGCGGGTTAACCTGCCGGACTGGTGGGAAGGAGGACAATTATGAGTTATGTTCAAGATATTCGCCGTCAGGTAGGGCACACTCCCTTAATTATGACTAGCGCCTCCGGAGCGCTGATTGAGGACGGTAAAATCTTACTCCAGGAGCGGGCTGATACAGGTGACTGGGGATTCCCCGGAGGTTATATGGAGTATGGTGATACCTTTAAAGACACCGTTTGCCGTGAATTCTTAGAGGATGCTGGTATCGCTGTTAATCCGGTTAAGTTGATTGCGATGCAAGATGATGATATTTACACCTATCCAAACGGCGATATAGTTCAACCTGTCAACGCTTTTTACCTAGTTGAAAGGGCGCACAGCGGTCATCAAAAACCGGACCAAGAAGAAACACTAACCACCCGCTTCTTTGACCCTGAACAGCCGCCCCACTTTTTCAACAGACAGCATGCTAAAATGTGGGATCTGGTGGTAGCCACCCTGACTAACTAGTGTGGTAAGATAGAAAGCAGACTGAAAAAAACGAGGTATGAAACGTGCAAAAATATCAGCTAATTGCCACGGCTGCTGCTGGAATTGAAGCCTTAGTGGGTAAAGAACTCCGTAACATGGGTTACCAAGTGGAGGTACAAAATGGCCGGGTACGCTTTGAGGGGACGACGGAAGACGTCTTAAAGACCAACGTCTGGCTCCGGTGTGCTGATCGGATTAAGATCGTCGTAGGTGAATTTGATGCCAAAACCTTCGATGAATTATTTGAACAGACCAAGTTGCTCCCCTGGGAAGACATCTTGCCATTAGATGCCAACTTCCCGGTTGAAGGGCGAAGTAAGAACTCCAAACTCCACAACGTGCCATCTGCCCAGGCGATTGTTAAGAAGGCGATTGTTGAAAAAATCTCCCAAGTTTACCATCGGCGGACACGCCTGGCCGAAACTGGCAGTGTCTATCCATTGGAAGTAGCAATCGCAAAGGACCACGTGCAGATCTTACTGGACACCACTGGTAGTTCCTTATTCAAGCGGGGGTACCGTAAAGCTAAGGGGGGTGCCCCGTTAAAGGAAAACATGGCTGCTGCTTTGGTCATGTTGGCCCATTGGTTCCCGGACAACCCCTTCGTGGACCCAGTCTGCGGGTCAGGGACAATCCCGATTGAGGCCGCTCTATTGGCCCACAACATTGCTCCGGGGCTTAACCGTAATTTTGCCTGTGAACGCTGGGTTAATCTGGTACCGGAAGGCCTATCCGATACGGTTCGTGATGCCGCCGAGGATGCTGCCGACTATGATATTGAATTGGATATCTGCGGCTATGATATTGATCAAAACATGGTTGATATCGCCAGGGAGAACGCCCGAGCGGCTGGGTTAAGCCAGGAAATTACCTTTAAGCAGCTGGCCGTTAAAGATTGGCACACCGATCAAATTAACGGGGTGATTGTTGCGAACCCGCCGTATGGTGAGCGGTTATCGGACCGGGAATCGGTTCGCGAGCTTTACCGGCAGATGGGCGAACTCTATCGGCCGATGACCACCTGGTCTAAGTATATCTTGACTG
Organism: Limosilactobacillus gorillae; assembly: GCF_001293735.1. Classification (GTDB taxonomy): domain Bacteria; phylum Bacillota; class Bacilli; order Lactobacillales; family Lactobacillaceae; genus Limosilactobacillus; species Limosilactobacillus gorillae. The sequence goes on from NZ_BCAH01000033.1 coordinate 39,194, forward strand.
CCGATCTGGAATTTGAAAAGTTCTATGGGGCACCGGCTACCAAGAAACGTAAGCTTTACAATGGGGCCTTACGGACCGACCTGTTCCAGTACTGGGGTAAAAAAATCCGCTAAGAAAATATCAAAACGGCCACTCATACCATTTGGCGTGAGTGGCCGTTTTACTAAACCTTATTCAAAGCAAAGTAGACGTAGAGCCTCAGCGTAAATCCCCATCGTCTTAGCCATTGAAGAAAGTGACCACTGCTCGTTGGCCTGGTGCATGTAGTCTGGCACCCCAGGAAGCATCCCCCCGAAGGCCACGCAGTTGTGCATCGTTCGGGCAAAGGTAGCGCCTCCAGAGATCTGTGGTTTAGCGTTGGTATCACCGGTAACATCCTGGTAGACCTTCATCAGAGTCTTGACCAGTTTGCTTTCCTTTGAAACAAAGAGCGGGGCTAGGTAATCAAAGTGCTCGTAGGTCAGATCGAACGCCTTCACTTTTTGGCTGAGCCGTTTGATTAGTTTGTCGTGGTCGACAGTGACGGGAACCCGCATGTCGATTTGTAGGCGGGTTTCTTTTTCATTGACTTCAAAACTAGAGATGTTGAAGGTCAGGTGACCAGATTCATCAACAACCCGACCCAGCAGATTTTCACCAGTAGCATCCTCTAAAAAGCACTTACCGATTAGATCGAGGGGTAAGAAATCAAAGACATCATCTAAAGCGATGCACAGACGCAAAACAGCATTAACACCTTGTGGTGCGTTCATAGCGTGAACGGACTTACCTAGTACCGTAATCGAGTTCCCATGGTCTTTGTATTTGAAGCCGTGCTGGTCCAAGGCCGCCTTGACCTCGGTCAGTCTTGGACCAGCATAATCAGCCTTGGCAGGGACAGCATTCATGGCATTGTCCATGTGTAAGCTGAACTGGTCGGTTCCAGGTCCAACTAAGTAGGATTGCTGGAGCCCCTTTTCGGCGTAGGTAAGTGGAAACTCGGCATCCGGTGAGAATCCCATGTCAATTGGGGCTTCCTTTTCATTGTACTTAGCGATCCCGCGCCAGAGGATTTCTTCGTCGGTCCCGAAGATGAAACGAATCCGCTTGGTTGGAACCAGGCCGGCGTCTAAGAGTGATTTTAAGGCAAAGAGAGCAGCAATTGTCGGGCCCTTATCATCTTGGGTCCCGCGCCCGTAGATAAAGCCATCCTTGATGAGCGGGGTAAAGGGAGCGGTTGACCATGAGGTTAAATCGCCAGCCGGGACGGTATCCAAGTGGCCAATTACACCAAAGATCTCTTTGCCTTCACCAATTTCGGCATAGCCGTAGTAGCCCTCAGGGTCTTCGTAGGTGTGCATTCCTAGCCGGTCGCATAGGGCCATCATTTGGTTAAGGGCCAAGTGGATGCCCTTACCGAAGGGGGCTTTCGGGGCGGGAGACTGGTTGTATGACGGTTGGGCCACTAATTCTTGTAAAGCCTTGATAGCTTCTTCCATGATTTGGTTGGTAATGTATTTAGACATAGATATTAGCCCTCCTTATATAACGGCTAGGATTGCCAGAAAGGCGATCGTGGCGATGAATAGGTACACCATCAAACGGAATGACCACTTCCACCAGGTCATCAAGCTAATGTGTGAAATAGCTAGTGCCGCCATTACAACTCCGGAAGTTGGAGTAACCAAACCGACCCAGCCGGCTGCGGCCTGGTAGGCGGTGATCACGAGTGAGCCAGAGACGTGGGCGAAATTACCCAACGGCCCCATGATTCCCATTGTGGCGGCCGCTAAGCCAGAAGTCGATGGGATTAAAAAGGACATCGGTACATAGAAGATGAAAGTCAAGATAATAAAGACTGACTGGGAAACGTGGGCAAGGCCAGTTTCACCCGCGTGCAAGATGGTGGCAGTGATTAACCCGTTGTTCATTATTACTTGTAGCCCCCGGGCAACGGCAACAATCATGGCAACCGATACAAAGTCGCTCATCCCACTCATGAAGGCGTCAATAAAGATATTTTCTTTCATGTGGCAGACCCACATTACGACGACGGACATAACTAAGAATAGCATCGTAATTTCGGAGAAGTACCATGTCCCAAGCGGGGCGATATCGTGTCCCAATAGGGTCCCCAGCAGAGGAACATTTTCAAGCCAGGTGGTCATTTTTTTAAAGAAGGTAAAGTGCCTATTTAAGCTGGTCCATGGCACCAGGCCGATGATCATGATTACAAAGGTGGTCAAGAACAGCCAGATCACGGTTTTTTGCCGGCTAGTCATTGGTTCCAAGTCGTTGGTGCGTTCATCGATGTTAAAGGACTTCCAATCCTCTTCACGCTGGGCGTAAACATAAGACTTGGCGGGATTCTTTTGAATTTTAGCGGCATAGTGCATTACAAAGACAATTGCGATCACATCAACGATCACAAAGAAGATGACCCGTGATAAGAGGCCATCCCCGGGGGAGATCCCCAGCGTTTGAGAGGCAACCCCAGTGGCAAATGGGTTAACAGTTGAGGCCATGTTTCCGACTGAGGTACCAACCAGGGCCAGGGCAACGGCGACGATGGAGTCAAAGCCACAGGCCATCATTACTGGAATTAAGAGTGGGTAAAAGGCAACCGTTTCTTCGGACATCCCATAAGTGGAGCCCCCGAGGGCAAATAGGGTCATCAGAATCGGGATCAGAACCCTTTCGCGTCCCTTGTAGCGGTTGACAATCGAAGAGATCCCGGCGTCAAGGGCCTTAGTTTTGTTGACAACGCCCAAAAATCCCCCGATTACAAGGATGAAGAGCGAAACAGAGATCGCCCCATCGGTATTCTTATCCCCGATCATCCCAAGTACTGGTGACATCATAACGTCCCAGAGACCCTGAGGATTGGACTTAACCGTATGATAGGTATTTGCGATCAGATTTCCACTGGAATCGGTCGAGTATTTCCCGGCCGGGATGAACCAACTTAGAATTGCAACGATAGTGATGATGATAAACAAAATGGTGAAGGCGGACGGCATCTTGAAGCGGTACCGTTCGTTTTTTACTCTAGTTTGCAAAATCAACACCTCCTTTATTTAATGAATGTATTTCCATACTTAATTATATATGAACATAAAGGGATGCCGTAAGACCGTTAAAAACTTCCTCACTAAAATAGTGAGAGGATGCTAAGAGATGATTAAAGGCTCGTGAATGCGGTTAATTAATTTTTTAAAATAAGTTGGTGGTGATCCTCGAAGAGCTTAGCTACCTGGAGCAAATAGCCTTCTTGCCCTTTACCAGCCACTAATTGGATCCCGAGGGGGAGCTTTGCTTTAGTGAGATGAGTTGGTAGGCTGATTGCTGGTTCCCCGGTCAGGTTGGCCTGCTGGGTGAAGGGGGAGTGGGCTAACGCTGGCAACCACTGGTCGAAGATAAACTGTTGCTGAGCACGTGGGCTCAAAGAATCGATATCTTTCATCTGAGCAATTTGAGAATCGGAGACCATTGGCGAATCGATCCGCGGAGCAACCTTGGCAGTGGTGGGCGTCAGGATTAGTGGATAAGTCTCGTGCAAGGTTGCTATCTGGTAGCCAGCATGGTCCCAGACGTTGAGGGCCTTACTGTAGCTAGCTGCTGAAATATGACATCCAGTCCGGTACAGGGCCCAGGTTAAGGGTTCCATATCGTCGACGGTTACCGCCCGACCTAGTGCGGCCTCGATTTGATTAAACATCGCTGCCGTCTCGCCCTCGTTCATTAAGTAGTAGGCGTTGATAAGCTGGCGGCCATCGGTAGGGATTGTAACCTCCTCAACTTCAAAGCCCGCCTGAGCCAGGAAGGCGGCTGCCTTTAAGACGGCGTTAACGGCTTCGGTATCAACCGGGGTACCAACGGGTGACTTAATGGTATAGCCTACTCGGCACGGGCGCAGGGGCTTACCAAGTTGGGAGACAAAGGACGGTTCTTGCAACGGTACCTGGAAGACGGCTGCCGGCTGGAGGGCTTGTAAGACGTCGAGTAGGCGGGCGGTGTCTTCGACGGAGCGAGTAATCGCAAAGTTGCTAGCCGCCCCTTGCCAGGAGCGCCAGTCGTTTGGCCCGGTTACTATCCGGCCCCGGGTTGGTTTAAGGCCAATTGTGCTAGTCCAAGAGGCGGGGATCCGAATCGAGCCCCCACCATCACTAGCCGCAGCAATTGGAACCATTTTGCTGGCCACCGCTGCACCGGCCCCGCCTGAGGAGCCGCCAGGGTAATAGTCTAAGTTCCATGGGTTGTGGGCATCGCCGTACATCTGAGAGTCGGTGATGTTTTTAAAGCCAAACTCCGGGTAGTTAGTCTGGCCTAAGACGATGAAACCAGCCTTAACTAGGGCCTTGGTGAAATTTTCGCTTTCCTTGGCTACCTGATTCCTGAAGAGGATGTTACCGTTAGTGGCGGGTAAATCCTTGAAGTGCTGACCCAATCCCTTTAAGAGTAAGGGGATTCCGAAGAAGGGCTGACCACAATCAGTTAATCGTTCAGCATCCCTTAGAGCTGCTTCTTCACGCAGTGAGATAACCGCATTTAAGTCTGGGTTTTTCCTTTTAATCTGTTGTAGGCTTGCTTCAACTAATTCACGCGGACTAATCCGCTTTTGGCGCACGGCTTGGACCATTTCCGTAGCCGTCAGTGCTAATAAGTCGGTTGACAAGATGATCACCCCTTGTGGTTTTTGTTTAGTATAGGGTCAATTAGTAAGGAGGGTAAAGTAAAAAAATTACTCGACTAACTCAAAAGAAACCGTTTCCGCTTGGTGGTTGAAAATAGGCAGCGCCCCTTCTATGATGAATGTACTTTACGAGAGGGGATGGACCAAAAGTGAATACATTTTTAAACGCAATCTCAATTCCCGGCTTCTTTGACGCTAAGCTGGCCTTTGATTCGCTATCCACCATTTTAAGTGGGCTACCGATGTCGCTGTTTTTGTTAGTAGTTTGTTTTGTCTTGGCTAACCTGTTAGGAATCGTAATCATGCTAATGCGTGTCTCACCGTTACGGCTCCTGTCGTGGCCAGCTCGCTTTTACATCTCATTTTTACGGGGGATTCCGATGCTGGTAATCCTCTTTATCACATACTTTGGCTTAAACATGGCGGCGCTTCCGGCGGCAATCTTTTCATTTACGATTGTTCCGGCCGCCTTCATTGCCGAGTACTACCGCTCAGCCTTCTTGGGGGTTGATGAGGGGCAATTCGAGGCTGCCCGTTCCTTAGGCCTACCTTACCGCACCATGATTATTAGCGTAATCTTACCCCAGGCCTTTCGGATTGCCTTACCGTCACTTGGTAACGTTATGCTCGACCTTTTTAAGGGGACGTCTTTAGCGGCTATGATCACGGTTAGTGAGATGTTCATGAAGGCCAAAGTTGTTGCCGGGGCCGCTCAGGATTATATGTCGATTTACATTGTAGTGGCAGTTATTTATTGGCTGGTCTGCTGCCTTTTGTCCTTTGTCCAGGGCAGGTTGGAAAAACGCTTAGCCACCTGGAGCCGCGAACAGGCTGGTTAGTAACTTAATTACAAAGACACAATTGACCAGACTGTCATTTAGTTAAAATTAATAAAAATAACGCCCATCTAATGTCTATTTCGGCGCTATCGGTGATCTAGCTCTTTCTTATTTTCGATTATTTTGTGAAATCAGCCTTGTGAAACCGCTTTACTGGTGTTATCTTGTGATTAGCAATTGTTTAGTTATTTTTAGTATGAGGTAATAAAATGTTTTCTAAATTAAAGAAAATGATCGAATTAAGTTTGATCATCATGATTGGAGTTGGGTTAACGGCCTGCGGCAAGGGTCAGGATCAAAAGGCGGCCGACCAAAAGACCATCACAGTCGCAACGTCAGGGACCTTGTACCCAACTTCTTATCATGACTCCAAGACGAAGAAGCTGACCGGGTATGATGTTGAGGTGATCCGGGCCGTGGCTAAGGGGCTTCACAAGAAGGTCGTTTTCAAGGAATATAATGTTGATGGCCAGCTGACTGCTGTTAAAACTGGTAAAGCTCAAATGGCGGTTAATGACTTTGCCATTTCACCGTCTCGGCAAAAACAATTCCTAATGTCAACGCCGATCAAGTACAGTTTTAACTCCCTGCTGGTCCGTAAGGGTGATCAATCAGGTATTCACTCCTGGGCGGATATTAAGGGTAAAAAGGCGGCGGGAGAGGCTGGCACTAACTACCAACGGTTGGCCCAACAGTTAGGGGCGCAACTGGTTAATTACGATAACGTTTCTAATGATGTTTACCTGAAGGGCGTTCAAAGCGGTAAGACTGACTTCATCATGAATGATTACTACCTACAAAAGTTAGCCCTGGCTGCATCCCCAAACTCCGGTCTTGAGATCGATCCGGACATGTACTTCACCACTAACGAAGATGGTGATGGCGAAGGAATCATCATTAATAAAAAGGATAAGGCCCTACAAAAAAGGGTTAATAAGGAACTGGCCCAACTTAAAAGGAATGGGACCCTCTCCAAATTGGCTAAGAAGTTTTACGGTGATGACGTCACCAAGAAGCCGAATATCAAGAACCTTAAGTACTTCAAGATTTCTAGTGAGTACAAGGGCGAATAAAAAAGAGTCTTGCTTACTATTTGTTAGTGGCGTATGGTAGGTATAGTTAGAAAATGTAAAAAACTTCAAGGAGGATTAATCGTGAAGGAAGAACTATTAAACCTAGCTAAGCAACGCCGTTCTATTTATGCCCTAGGTAAGACTGTCGACTTCGATAAAAACGAACTTACTGCTTTGATCAAGGAAGCAATGAAGGCCGCCCCGTCGGCCTTTAATTCCCAGACGACTCGGGCCATAATTGCCTTTGGTGATTCTCACGACCAAGTATGGGAAATCGTTCGCAAAGCCTTGCGTGATGTTGTTAAAGATGATAATGCCTTTGCACAAACCAGTGCTAAAATCGATACCTTTAAAGTGGCCTTTGCAACGGTATTATATTTTACTGACATGGATGTTGTTCACAACTTAGAAAAACAATTCCCATCTTATGCTGATAACTTCTACGACTGGTCCGAACAGGCAATGGGCAATGCGAACTTCGCTGTTTGGACAGCCTTGGCAGAAAATGGTCTTGGTGCCAACTTACAACACTATAACCCGCTGATTGATGATGCTATTCACCTAGCATTTGACGTACCAGCTTCATGGCGTTTACGGGCCGAAATGCCATTTGGTTCCGTTGAGGCTCCAGCTGGTGAAAAAGAATTCATGGATGATGCCGATCGCTTCAAGGTTGCTGACTAAAATTAATGATAAAACGGGCACGATCAAACTGTTGAGAGTTGATCGTGCCCGTTTTGTCGTTAAGAGAAAAAAGGGTAAAATAATTCTGAAATTCTAGTCGTAGGCGACCAGAATTAACCTTTAACCAGTCGGATTTGGTATAATAAAACTGTTTAGTGTTAATTCGCTAGCATGTGGTTGAGGGCTTGATTTGCAAGCGTATGCGCACCGCGGTTTTGTCCTTCACTGACCCACTGGGTAACCACCGTTGGAAAGGTGTCAATCAGCGTTAAAAGCTGGTCTAATTCCTTTTGGTAGTGTTTAGCATAGCCTTTGCCAATTGCATCGGCTACTAACCGGCTGTCAGTGTAGTATATGACTACCTGATCAGTGCCAAAGCGCTCGCTTAGGTCGGAAAAAGCGGCGATGGCCGCGGCAAATTCACCATGATGGTTGTCGGCCAGCTTCAGGCTAGCATTTTGTTGACTTTGCTTGCCATCTGTTACAATTAGCCAGCCCAGTCCGGTCGGACCAGGGTTGCCCTTGGTGGCAGCATCGGAATATAACTTAATCATTACAATACCTCATATGAAAGAAGAGAAGACTTTGGAAGAACAAAAACGTTATTTTTACCAGCAGGATCCTACCACGTCGGTGATTTCGTGGTCCTGGACCTTTATCATCCTAATTATCGGGGTGGTTGTTTGGCTTGAAATTACCCACTTCCAGTGGATTACAGCAGCCTTTTTAGCAGCCTTCCTGGCAATTACCGTCCTGGCAATTTTTAGGCGGACAATGACGGTGAAAAAAGATGAAATCGTCTTTAACCGGATCCTGCAAAAGGAGTATATGGTGGTGCCTTTAAATGAAATCCGCCAGCCCCGCTTTACTCGTCACACCCTGTCAATTACGGTCCGGGGGGAAGTGATGACCTTTACTTTTAGTAACCGGTCAATCAATTCACTTAGAGCCATCTTAACCGATGCAACTAAGCAGGGGCAAATGGAAAGCGAGGATGCCTAGTGCTTTACTACCTCTTGTTGATCATTGTTTTAATCGGGTTGGATCAGTTCGTCAAGTGGTGGATAACGGCGCACTTAGCGGTTGGGGCTGTTCACGGATTTATTCCCGGCTTAATAGCCTTGACTAACCTACACAATGATGGGGCGGCCTGGAGCATTTTAGAGGGCCAGCAGTGGTTTTTTTATTTGATCACGGTGGTGGCTGTCGTTGCAATCTGCTATTTGATGAGGCGCTGGCGAAATAATCGGTTAAAGATGATCACCCTTTCGTTAATTATGGCTGGGGCACTGGGAAACTTCATTGATCGCCTCCACCAGCACTACGTCGTTGACATGTTTGATCTTTTGCCGATCAATTTTCCGGTCTTTAATATTGCCGACGTCTGTCTTACCATCGGGGTGGTCACTTTAATCATTATTATCCTAAAGGAGGATTAAGTTGGATCAAGATGTACAAACCCTCACTGTTACGGCGGGGATGACCGGACGGATCGACAAGGAATTGGGACACCACTTTCCCCAGTATTCGCGCTCACAGCTAAAGCGCTGGATTGATGACGGCACGGTTACGGTTAACGGTCAGTCGGTTAAGGCAAAGTACCAACTTCACGAAGGTGATGAGGTGACTGTTAAGCCCGAAGCACCAGTTGAAATTGAGCTGGAGCCTGAAGACATTCCCTTAGACATTGTCTACGAAGATGGGGATGTCATCGTGGTCAACAAGCCCCAGGGAATGGTGGTGCACCCCGCTCCGGGTCACCCCAATCATACCCTAGTCAATGCCCTAATGTACCACGCTCCCTTATCGTCAATTAATGGGGAGTTCCGGCCGGGGATTGTCCACCGGATTGACAAGGATACTTCAGGACTCTTAATGGTGGCTAAAACTGATCGTGCCCACCGCTCATTGACGGCTCAGTTAAAGGAAAAGAGTAACCAGCGTGAGTATGTAGCCCTAGTCCATGGGGTGATTAACGAAAACGAAGGGCTTATAGATGCCCCACTGGCCCGCTCACCTAAGGACCGGAAGAAGCAGGCGGTGGTGATTAACGGGCGGAACGCCGTTACCCACTTCAAGGTGCTCAAGCGCTACCAGCATTATACCCTGGTTTCCTGCCGGCTTGAAACTGGGCGTACCCATCAGATTCGAGTTCATATGAAATACATCAATCATCCCCTGGCTGGCGACCCCTTGTACGGGCCGCGTAAAACTTTACCGGGTAAGGGGCAGTATCTACACGCCCGCTTACTGGGCTTTAAGCATCCGGTAACCGGCGAAGAAATGACCTTTACGGCCCCCTTACCAGCTGACTTTAAAAAGATGTTGGCTTACTTGGACCGTACGGACACACCAAAAGAATAAGTTTGATGAGGGAGGGATCCTGAATGGTAAAGCGGTACTTAATATTGGAAGATGGAACGGTGTTTGAAGGCACGGGCTTTGGTGCACCGGCCGTTACCTTTGGTGAGATTGTTTTTAACACAGCTATGGCAGGTTACCAAGAAATTATCACCAATCCCATTTACCACAATCAAATCGTGGTCTTTACCCAGCCCAATGTAGGTAACTCCCTGGTTCGTTCCAATGTTTACGAATCAATCGAACCTCCGATTAAGGGGGTTGTGGTACGTGATCTGGCTAACATTACGGCCAAGAAGGGGCGTCATCGGATGACCTTGGACCAGTACCTCAATTCGATCAACGTCCCTGGCATCACTAATATTGACACGCGGGCTCTGATTCGTAAGCTGCGTAAACTTGGTGGGACCGTTCGGGGGTCAATCGTTCCCGTTGCTGATGACCATGCTTTTGACCAACTACATGCCACGGTTTTGATCAGTCAGCAGGTGGCCCAGGTGGCTACACCCAAACCATACCCCAACCCGGGGGTCGGTCGTTCGATCGTGGTGATCGATTTCGGCCTTAAAAATGGGATCCTACGTGAACTATCACGGCGCAAGTGTAATATCACCGTTTTGCCATATACGGCCACAGTTGAGCAAATTATGCGCCTAGACCCAGACGGGGTGGTTTTATCATCGGGTCCTGGTGACCCTCACAGTTTAAAAAAATCGGTGATCAAGATGATTCAAGAACTCCAGGAGCGGGTGCCACTATTTGGAATTGGTTTGGGGCATGAGCTATTTGCAATGGCTAACGGAGTTCAGGTGGCTCAAGTTCCGGTTGAAATTCACGGGATGAATCACCCAATCAAAGAAATTATTACCGATCACGTGGTCTACGCTAGTCAGGGTGCTGGTTTCCAAATCAAACGTGAGTCGGTTAATCGTGAGAACCTATTTATTACCTACGTTGATATGTTAACAGGGGCCGTGCAAGGCTTACGCCACCGCCGGTATCCAGCATTTTCAGTGCAATTCTTTCCGGATGGGGCACCAGGGCCGGACGAAACGGACCCGCTCTTTGATGAGTTCATGGAAATGACGTGGGGCAAAGAGGAGGATTAAGATGACGGCGGTATTAATCATTGGAGCGGGGGCTGATGACCTTCAGCATGGCGGTGAATTAGACCAGGCAACCCTTGAGATCGCGGTAGCCTTAAAGAAACACGATCTTGAAACAGTTTTAATCGATGATAATCCCTTTTCCTTCACCCTTGATGAACAAGAGGTAATTGACCACGCCATTTTGGCCCCCTTAGAGGTTGAACAAGTGGTGGAACTAATTGAAAAATATGCTCCGACCATGATCATTCCAACCCTGGGAAGTCGTAAAGCCTTTGAGCTTGTGCAAGCGGTCAGTGAGACCGGAATTATTCAGGAGCGGGGAATCCATTTTTGTGGGGTTCCCGAAGCAACCATCCGCCAGGTTAATAATCCGGTACTAATGTCGCAGACTCTTAAGCAACTGGGAGCTCCAACAAAGATGATCAAGACGGTTAGCGATTACCATGGGGCCGTTGAGCTAGTAGATCAGGTTGGTTATCCCGTGATTGTGCGGGCGGCCTTACCAAAAAAGCAGGCCCCGCGCCGGATAGTTCATGATCCTCGGGAGCTGCAACAGGCTGTTTCAGCTGCCATTCAGGAGTCCCGCGCTAGCCAGGTAATGGTCCAACAATCCCTAGCAGGCCTCAAGGAAATTGAGGTCCTGGTAATGCGCGATGCTTCCGGGACGATGATGAACCTGGCGATGGTTGAGAATTTAGACCCAATTGGCATTCATGCCGGTGACTCCATCGCCGTCACGCCGGCCCAGACGTTGATGGATCGGGAAATTCAAGATATTCGTGACGTTGCCTTCGCCATCACGAGGCGACTGCGTATTGTTGGGATCAACCACGTTCAATTTGCCTTAGATCAAGAGCATCAGCGTTTTTACGTAATTAAAAATTCACCTTATTTTGACCGACTAGCCAGTTTTGTGGAGGCGGCCACCGGTTATCCGGTTGCAACCGTGTGTGGCCACCTTTATGCAGGACAGCTGTTAAGTAATATTAAACTGGGCCATGATTATCCGCGCCACTTAGCCTTAACCGAGCCGGTGATGGACCGGACCGCCGTACGATTGCCAACCTTTCCGATTGAGAGCCTACCGGGGCAGCGTTGGGAACTGCGGACTGAAAAGCAGTCGGTTGGCTCGGTGATTGGGGTTGGACGCTCCTTTTTAGAGGCAATCATCAAGGGGTCGGCGGCCTACTACACCCCAACTAATGAGCGACTCTTAAAAGAAATTGCTGCTTTTTCGGATGAGCGACTCGACGAACGGTTGATCCATCCCTGTCCGCACCGGTTGCTAACCCTACTGGAAGCTCTTTTGCGGGGGTATTCTTCTGACGAACTGACAGAATTAACCAAGATTGACCGTTATTATTTTGACCAGCTAAAGCGGGGGACCACTTTGGTTAAACGCCTTCAAGAAAAACCAGGATCGCTTGAGCTACTGAAGCAAGCGAAGTACTGGGGGCTTTCTGATGACCAAATTGCCCAGTCTTGGAAAATCAGCGTCAAAAAGGTGGCTGCACTGCGGGAGGAAAATCAATTCCACCGGGTATTTAAGGAGGTTGATCCATCGGCGGGTGAGTTTGATGTACACACTAATCACTTTTATGCCACCTTTGAGGTTGAGAACGAAAGTAGCGTTATTAGGGGCTCCCGAGCACTAATTGTGGGCGACGGTCCCCGTAAGCTTGGTAATAGCACTGCCAATGACTATGTCTTGGGGATGGTGGCAAGGGAGCTCAGACGCCATCAGTTCCGGGTAGTTTCTCACATCAATAACCCTAACTCACTATTGTTGACCCGGCACCTAAGCGACAAGGTCTATTTAGAGCCGCACACGGCGGAGGCAGTAGCTGCCATTGCCCGGCTGGAGCAGCCTGATTATGCCTTTATTCCGGTTGGCAAGCAAAACCTGAAGTCAGCCATTAATGCGGTTAGCCCAGCAACTAAGGTAGTCATAATTGAAGCAATGCAGACGCCCCAAAATTTTGTTTCAAGCATTCCAACGCTAGAGTTTAACGCCCTTTTTGACGGCCAGGTCGTATACCAGTTAGGGGTTACCGGGGAACTAAAGGACCAGGGGGTTGGTAAGTACCAAACCTTGGCGAAGCGGTATCCAGCTCACCTGGAAAAGGGATTGGCGACGAAGGTGACAACGATCAGTGATCAAGTAATTAGCCAGCAAACCACTCCGGGGCTCTATCAAGTCCTCTATCAAGTTGATCGACTGGCTGAGGGGATTCACGAAGAGGTTCAGCCTCTGACCGCTCCGGACGTGGCCTTTATGACCAAGGCGTTAGGATTAAATCTAACTGCCATCTGGGTTCGATTAATGATTGGAAACTTTTCCGGCCAGTTCCTAGTCAAGGCTAGTCATGTAAACACTAGTTACCCGGATGTCATCTATCGGGCCCACTTTCCATATGCTGACTACCACTTAACTAATCAAAAATCCCGTCCAGCCACGGTTATTGGAGCACAAATCGAACGAGCCTAACAATATCAGGTTGACTAGTCATAGGAAAAGGGCGGTGACAGTTTGAAGTGCTCAGATTCTTAGATTTATACCTAAGAATTCTAGGATACTTCATTTTAGTCATCGCCCTTTTGAATCTAAATAGGGAGCTTGAAAGTAAGACCGCCTAATCCTTTAGTAGCTTTGGAGTAACAGACAGTGTTTTTTGGCCCCTAAACGTTACAAAACCAGGCTTAGCGCCATTGGGTTTATGGAGACGCTTGACAGGGAGGTAGTCGACGGGAACATTGTCCGAATCACGGCCCTTAGAAAAGTAAGCAGCCAGTTGGGCAGCCTCTAAGATAACCTCGTCGTTAGGGTTAGCGTTGCGTAAGACAACGTGGGAGCCAGGGATGTCCTTGACGTGAAACCAGAGATCGTTTTTATTAGCAATTTTAAAGCTTAGGCGATCGTTTTGAAGATTGTTTTTGCCGACAAGGATCTCAGAACCATCGCTTGTGTGGAAAAGCTCGGGCTTGGCGGGTTGAATTTTGCGCTGCTTTTTGCCCTTTTGGCGTCGTACCCTTAGGTAACCTTGCTGCTCGAGTTCCAGTCGGATTTCCTGGACATCGGCGGGAGAGGCGATGTTGATTTGGCTAATGATGTTTTCGAAGTAGTTGATCTCACTATTGGCAATCGCTAGTTGCTCCTGATCGTAAGCAACACTGGCCTTGAGCTTGTTATAGCGGGTGAAGTAACGTTGGGCGTTACGTGACGGCGATAACTCGGGGGCTAGTTGGATCTTAAGGGGGCGGTTTTCGTCGTAGAAGTTAGGTAGCTCAATCTCTGTCATCCCAGGTTTTAGCTGACCTAGGTAGGTTGTTAAAAGCTCGCCTCGGATGCGGAAATCATCAGCTGTTTCAGCGGCGGCCAACTCCTGGTTCAACTTCTTAACTTTCCGCCGGTCCTTTTTAAGTTCATTGTTGGCGATTTTGAGGACTTGGCCGGCTAACTCCTTAGTCCGATCGTGTTCGGCCTTAGCGGCGTAGTAACCGTCTAATAATGCAGAAAGGGTGTCAAAATGGGTGATGGTAAGTCCGGTTGTATCTAAGGGCATAAAAGCTTCAAAGCGTTGCTTACCCTGCTTGTCTTCGATCAGAACCGGTTCGGGGTGTTCGAAGTGGCGTAAGAAGCCCTCGTAAGCGGTCGGTAAATTATTAGCAGCCAGCATTTCGGCAGCTAATTCCTGGGCACTATCCGTCCCAAAACCTTGGTACTGGTGCTGTAAAGCCCTTGCTAGTTTAGCCGGGTCGTCTTTAAATTGCTTGAATAGGGCCGGGTAGTGTTGGTTGGGGAGGTAGGGGTTGGTCCGGTCTTGCTTAGGAGGCATCCGGAAGAGGGCGCCTGGTAAAAGTAAACGGACTCGGTTTTGGTCGGAACCAACGTGCTTGATTGTATCAATGATCTTACCAGTTTCTTGGTTAACCAAGGAGATGTTGCTGTGGCGGGCCATAATTTCGATAACCAGCTTGAGGTGCTGGGTGTCGCCAAGTTCGTCGCGGGTCGTAAAGGAAAACTCGATAATTCGGTCGTTATCAACCTGACTGATTGAATCAATCAACGCCCCTTCTAAGTACTTTCGTAGTGTCATGGCGAATTTGGATGGTACCGCCGGGTTCTTGTATGGGACGGCAGTAATTTGAAGCCGGGGGTAGGTGGGATTGGCTGAAATCAAGAGCGGATGGTTCTTACGATTAGCCCGTACCACCATCACCATTTCGGCGGGGTAGGGCTGGTTGATCCGGGCGACACGTCCCCCAGTAAGTAACTGACTAAGTTCATGCACCATGGCGTGGGTGAAAAGACCGTCAAATGACATATAAATTCCTCGCTTCCGAATCAAAAATTAGTGAACTCATTAATTATACAATTCTTGTTCCCTGAATGCGAATTGCAGGGCCGCAACAATTGTATTTAAAGGGTATCTATGGTATTTTGATACTTACGGGATTGACAAAGTCCCCTGCAATTATTCAAATTTAAATTCAACTTTTTATGATGGAGGTTACTGCCATGAAGATTGCTGTTGTTACCGACAGCACGGCCTACCTTTCCGAAGAGGAAGTGAAGGCCAATAATATTTTTGTGGTGCCAATTCCCCTGATCATTGATGGTCAGAGCTACCGCGAGGGAGTTGACATTACCAACGATGAGTTCTATCAAAAACTTGCTGAATCGGCATCCTTTCCATCAACTTCTCAGCCCCCGCTGGGTGAGTTAATGGAACTGTACCAGTCCTTAGCCGATCAGGGTTATGATGCTGTTATTTCGATTCACTTAACCAGCGCCATTTCTGGCCTAATGAACACCGTTACTCAGTTAGCTGAGGAAATGAAGGACACAATCAAAATTGTTCCTTTTGATTCTCACCTAACCATCCGAATGATGGGATATTTAGCCCTTGAAGCGGCTAAGCTAGCCGCCCAGGGGGATGATTTGGATGACGTAGTGAAAAAGATCAGTGAATATCGGGAAACTTTCAACAATGTCTTTGTGGTTGACGACCTACAGAACCTTGTGCGGGGCGGCCGTTTATCAAATGCCTCTGCTTTTGTTGGGTCGATCTTAAAGATAAAACCCCTTTTAACTATGCACACGGCCAACTATGCAATTGAAGCCTTTGAAAAGGTTCGTTCGATGAAAAAGGCCAGGTTACGCTGTGAGCAGATCTTTGAAAATGATATTGCAAAGCTTGATTACCCGGTGCGGGCGATGGTCGTTCACGCTAACGCCGAAGAGGCGGGGCGTGAGTGGATGGCTAAACTCAGCCAAGCTCATCCTGACGTGTCCTTTGAACTGAGTTACTTCGGGCCCGTAATTGGAACTCACTTGGGACAAGGAGCGTTAGCAATCACCTGGATGCAAGACACACGAAAGAAGCCGTTAGCATGACAAACGAAGTTCGTGACTGGTTGATTTCCCTTACCTGCCTGGTCTTAATGGTAGCTGTCTCTTTTGTTCAATGGCACTTTGCCCTTCCCATGGGGACGATGGGCATCATTGAGGTTGGCGGGGCAATTGGATTAGCGGCGATGATTGGGGTCGGTCTGTTTAAGGGCGGAATTGTGTTGGTCGCAGGTTCTTTGATTATGATGTTGATAGGAACGGCCGACTGGAGTCTAGCTTTGACTCTGTTAGTGTTAGCCCTAGCCATTTCGGCCATAGTTGGCTGGCGAATGCCCCTTGATATCCACTTGAGCGTCAACCAGGGGATTACCTTGGGGCTAATTATCGGCCTCGTTTTCTTGATTACCCGGTTACTGTTGACAGTTCTGTATGCTTACTTATTAACCAGCAACTGGCAAATATCCTTTGGCTTCGGAAAATTTGCCCTGGCTCCAGACCTACTAGCGGCTCTCTTGTATACGGCCATCGTTCCTTTAGTGGGACTTGGGTTACGTCACTTTACCGAGCACATTGATTCAAACGGGTCAGGCACGCCAAGTGGTTCCGTTGAGATTAATTTAGGCACCAAAAAAGAAGATCGTTCAAACCAGAAGTAATTTATAAAAAAACCGCGGTCGAGCCGCGGTTTTTTTTAGGAGGGATTAGAATGAAAATTGTGATTTCCCCGGCCAAGCAGATGGCAATCAAAGAAGATGTACCAGTGGCGCCACGCCCAATCCGATTTACCCGTCAGGTTGCAGAAATTATGGCGGATTTGAAGGGGCGTACCCCAGCTCAGTTACAGAAACTATGGAAGTGTAGTGACCGTTTAACCAATGAAAACTTTATCCGGGTACAGAGTTTTGACCTGGCAAAATTAGGAACTCCAGCGGTAATGGCTTATACGGGCATTCAATACCAATCAATTGGGGCGGAGGTGTTGACAGACCAAGGGTTGATCAACTTAGATGAGCGTCTCTACATCTTATCGGGCCTTTACGGCTTGTTAGGTGCCTTTGACGGGATCTTGCCCTATCGTCTGGAAATGGGGGCTAAAGGTGAGATTGCGGGGAAAAAGGACCTCTACCACTTTTGGGGTGCCTGCCTTTACCAAGCACTTTTTCACGACCAAGATTTGGTTTTGAATTTGACGTCTAAGGAATATGGTAAGGCAATTATCCCTTACCTAACACCAGGGGACCGTTGGGTAACAGCCTTATTCAAGCAAAACAAAAACGGTCGCCTGGTTCAACAAGCGACCGCGGTTAAGCAGGCCCGGGGGTCGATGGTTCGTTACTTAGCCTTACAAGATCAGGTGGACCTTGCGTACGTTCAGGGCTTTACAGTCGGTGGCTATGCATATCATCCGGAACTTTCCAAGGAGACAGAGTTGGTGTTTGTTAAGGACTAGCCTAGCGCTCGGCATTCCACTCTGCATCAAATTCGGCTAGGTAATCCAGCATCGCCTGTTGGCGGTGAACGGCGATTTCTTTAGCTACTGGGGTATTGAGCATCCCGGCTAACTTAAGCAGCTTCTCGTGGAAGTGGTTAATGATTGTTTCGTGGCTAAGATTACGGTATTCATCCTTAGTCAGGTTGGTGCGTGGTGGTATAGTTGGGTCGTAGATAACTTGGCGGTACTTACCACCGTAATAAATAGCTCGGGTAATACCAATTGCCCCAATGGCGTCCAGCCAATCGGCGTCTTGAACGATTTGACCGGCCAAGGAGAGAGTCGGGCGCCCACCGTCTAAAGTACTTGCAAACGACATCTGAGAGATTATGGCTAGGATTTCGTCAATCGTGTGGCTAGGTAAGTCGAGCAGGGTTAGAAAGGAACGCACCTCTTCTTTTGCGGTGTTAACGTCGTCAACCAGTTTATCATCGATTGTGTCGTGTAGGTAAGCGGCTGCGACCGGAATGAAAGGAGCGACGCCCATCTGGTTGGCAATTCGTTGGGCCATTTTAACCACCCGTTGTAAGTGATTAAAATCATGGCCGCTGGTGTCATTACCGAGCTTATCCTTAGCAAAGGCAGCGATTTGGGTGAGTTGGGTTTGTGAGTCCATGAAAACCTCCGAAAAGTTAGTACCATCACCATAAGCCCTTGATGAAATTCACGCAAGGGGTTTTCATTGATATATTATGGGCTGGATACCCGTCACTTTAGTGATGGGAGGAAAGCCCCCACTCAAGCACCTACGGTGCTTCTTTTTT
>NZ_BCAH01000034.1 GCF_001293735.1 Limosilactobacillus gorillae
ATCCTGCGGTTTTCGAACTAATGATGATCGCGTTGGCGCAATGAACCTTTACGAACTCGGCAAACAATATCTTGCCGGAAACGAGCATCCAAAATTTGAATTAAATAACGTTGCCGACTGATATGTTGGCAATCAAGGGTGTCGTCAATCACCCAAACGTAGCCACAGCGTGAAGAAGCACGTTAGTGCGTTACTACTTCTAAGCCGTTCGGCTTGTGAGCTACAAGCCATCGATTTTAATCGGTGGTAGTTGACTGTTTCTTGATGAAGTTCAGAAAGGTTAAGGCGGCCGGGGATGGCTTTGATGCAGCTAAGAAGCCCTGAGTGCTAACGAGGGCCGGGGCGATGCCAAAAAGTTGGCAGCCCGCCGGAAGCTCGGCCGGTAGTGATGATTGTGGGGCGATGGTGGCGCCCAAGTACTGGGCCACCTTGGTCAAACGAAGATCCAAACTATCGTCTTCTTCGCCAACCTTAATGGTCTGACCAGCCACTGCAAAGGCTGCTTGCAGTTCCTGGCGAAGGGGGTGCTTAGAACTTGGCAGGAGCAGGTTTGATTCAGCTAGTTGGGCCAAGTTAATTGTAGTGGTCATTGAAAGCCCCAGCTGTGAGACGTAAGGGGCCGGTAAGATGGCGAGGTAGGGGTCGTGATCGGTAATCAGGGCGTTGGTCTGTTCATTTAAACCGGCTGAAAAAATGAGGTCGCATTCACTATGGTTGAGGGAGTCAAGCAACCCGCCAGTCTGGGTTTTAAATGAAACTTTGATCCCCTTATTAGCCTGCATGAAGCGGGTTAACAGGGTAAAGCCCTTTGTTTTGGGAAAATCCGGCTGGGTAAAGAGAACAAGTGAGTTATTCACGGCAACGCCCCCCTTAGCTAATTCCCTTGGGGAAGTCGTGATCAAGTTCTTTTAAAATTTTAACCAGCAGGGTTACGTATTCATGGTAAGCGGCAACTGGGTTTTTAGGGTCGGCATTTTTGGCCATTAAGGCCAGGGCAATGTCGTGAGCTCGCTGTTCATTTGATATCATTAGTAATCACCTCAAGGATAGTGTACCAGATTTTTTACTGCTAGAATTGATTACTTTTCCCCTACCGCGTGACGGGGTACAGGGTGTATAATGAAGGTTCTATTAACGTACGGTGAGAAATTACCGAAAACTAATCTTCCACAACAGAATAGAAGAAAGGGATGAGGATTTTATGGCTGATCACCATCAGCAACCAAATAGGCCCCAGGAGCAAACCATGGCCCGGAACCTCAAGAATCGTCATGTCCAGTTGATCGCCCTTGGTGGAACAATTGGGACCGGGCTGTTCTTGGGATCTGGTCAGTCCATTCACGCGGCTGGCCCAGCGATCCTCTTGGCTTACATCATTACTGGGGGAATGGTCTTCCTTTTAATGAGGGCGCTAGGAGAATTGCTACTATCGGATTTACACTACCACACCTTCATTGAAGCAATCCGTGATTACATGGGCCCCCGGGTAGGCTTTGTGGCCGGGTGGACCTACTGGGTTTGCTGGGTCGGAATCGCAATGGCCGAAATTACGGCGATCGGGACATATATCAAACTATGGTTGCCCAGCCTGCCTCAGTGGATTCCCGGCCTGTTAACGTTGGTGATCTTGTTATGTTTAAATTTAGTTACCGTTTCGGCTTTTGGAGAAGTTGAATTTTGGTTTGCCCTGATTAAAATTGTTGCCATTGTGGCCCTAATTATCGTTGGGGTAGTTTTGATGGTGATTGGTTACCGGGGGGCAACCCCAGGAAATCTAGTTCATTATGGCGGCTTTTTTGCCACCGGATTTAAGGGCTTCTTGATGTCCTTTCAAATGGTTATCTTTGCCTTCGTAGGAATTGAAATGATTGGGATGACAGCTGCTGAAACCCAAAACCCTCGAAAGGTGATTCCCCGGGCGATCAATGATATTCCAGTTCGAATCCTGCTTTTCTACGTGGGAGCCCTGCTGGTTATTATGTCGATCTACCCATGGAACAAACTTGATCCGACGCAATCCCCGTTTGTAATGGTTTTTAAAGATATCGGGATTCAAGGAGCGGCCTCCGTGGTTAACTTCGTGGTCATTACGGCGGCAGCTTCAGCATGTAACTCCTCTCTGTACACCACCGGACGAATGTTGGCTGAATTAACCTCCGATTCACCACGGCCGAGGATTCGTCGAATTTCCAAGCTGTCTAAAAAACAGGTACCAGCCACGGCGGTTATCATATCCGTGGTTGTGGTGGGATGCTCAGTCATCTTGAATTACCTAGTACCAAGCAAGGTCTTTACTGTGGTAACCTCAATGACGACAACGGCCTTTCTCTTCATTTGGACGAGTATTATCCTCGCCCACTTGAAGTATCATCGTTTAAATCCGGGCCCACGGGAATTTAAGATGCCATGGGCACCGTTCACCGACTACCTTTTCCTAGCCTTTATGGCGGCGACAACGATTATCCTTTGCATGAGTAAAGAAACGTTACCATCCGTGATTTCAGCTGTAATTTGGCTACTAGTGCTTAGCGTAATTTCCTTGTCCAAGCGCCCCAATAAAATCTAAAAAAAGCTGTGACGGATTATGGTCACAGCTTTTTTTAATATAAACGGAGGATGACGACAAAAGCTCAGCGAGGATCTTAACTAGTGAGCTAAGCCTAACTTGGCTTGACAATCGGGACATAGGCCGTGGACTTCGACATCGGTGCGAGTAACCAGGTAACTAGTTTGATCACGGGTAATGTCGCCAAGTGATTTAGCTAGGTCGGCGAAGCGCTCGTCAAAAACATCGGTAATTTTGGCACATGAGTCACAGACAACGTGAAAGTGGGGGCGACCAAAGTAGTCGTAGTGGGTAGCCCCGTCACCGTTATCTAACTCGATCACTAAATTATAAGTGACCAGCATCCTTAAGGTATTGTAAACTGTTGCCATGGAAAGTGCCTTATCTCTTTTTTTTAAATCATTATAGATCATTTCAACACTTGGGTGAGTATGGTGTCCAATCAAGTAGTGGAGGATCGCTTTGCGTTGGGGAGTTAGGCGAACTTTGTGTTCATGTAATCGTTCGAGGGCGTGCTGAAATTCTTCATTAGCCATCAGATCACTCCTTTATAATCATTTTAAACAGCTTTAGTATAGCATTTGCGATTTTAGATTCCAAACATAAGGGTAGGGGATGATTATTTCAAACACATATAGAGAAAATGAGTAATGAAAAGTTAAATGATGGTTATTTGCCGTATTTACCTAAATGAGGAGGCGATGAAAAATGATTAACCGACCAGAATGGGCAGAAAAGACACCGGCCATGAAGGATTATTATGATCATTACTGGGGGTTAGCTCAACATGATGAGCGGCGCCTCTTTGAGATGCTTTGCCTGGAGTGTTTACAATCGGGGCTTAATTGGGCACTAGTCTGGCAAAAGCGGCCAGCCCTGTTGAAGGCCTACCAGGGATTTGATCCTGAAAAGTTGGCCCAGTTTGGTGAAAAAGAAGTGGCGCCCCTCTTGTCCGATCCAGCTCTGATCCGTAATCGACTCAAGGTTAAGGCGATCTTAAACAACGCTCGGATTCTGACTGAGTGGTACCGTCAGGGAAAGTCATTAAATGATTTTACCTGGTCGTTTACAGATGGAAAGCAAATCCGAATGGAACCAGTAGCCGGGCTACCACTACCGGCTAAGACGCCTCTCTCCGAACGGGTGGCAGAAGAATTTAAGCGCGCGGGCTTTAAGTTCACCGGCCCGGTGGTTGTAATGTCCTACCTACTTGCTGTAGGAGTAATCAATGCCCGTAACGAATAAAGAGGATCCGCTTTTTGGCGGGTCCTCTTTACTAGGTCCAATAGATTAAAACGATTGTGATTAACTGGGCGAGATTAGCGTAAACAAAGTTCCAGTAGCGGTTCCGAGTGGTGGGCAAAATCACCATGAACCAAACACCCACGGTGATTAGAAGGGCGAGCACCGTCATTAAGCTTAGTGGGCGAGATAAGATAGTTGCGGCCATTAGCAAGCCAGTGACGCTTTGGAAGGGCACCAGGTGCTTGGCGTTGGAGATGAAAAAGGGGCCGTAAAAAAACCAAACCGAGCAAGTGAGGGGGACAAAGTAGCGCACAATTATCCACGACATAAAGTGCGTGGAAGTAAAGGCACAGGCCACCGGGATGGTTAGGGTTAGCAAGATTCCCAGTGTGATTAAGCCTAACCCTCCTCGGAGGTCGACGTTAGGGAGCGGAAGAATGGCTAGGTAGGCCGATAACAAGATTAGCAGGGTTAAGAGGATTGGCGACTTAAAAAAACCAACTACGGCTAGGATGATACTTAACGTCAAGGGGATCAGAGAGAGCGGCGCCTTAAAGCGATGGTTGATGGTTAAGGTAATTGCGGCGCCGATACATAATTCATATAAAAAGAGGGTCCCAAAGTGACTGGTGAAGTGCGTGCCATCAACGCCAACCACGTAGGCGAAGGGAGCGTACGACCAGGTTAATAATTGAATACAGATAGTTGGTAACAGGTCTTGCCAGTCGGTAGCTTTAACCTGCGCCTTGAGTTGATCCCACATTATTTACACGTCCTTTTCAGGTTTTAAATTGATCCTAGTATAACAAAGAATGGGAATCTTTAATTGAAAGTTAATGGAAAAATATGATATTATTGCCCCTGTTATGAAGCAATTCCCGATGGGGGGAGTCACTGACTCCGCTGCCTTGTAACCGCAAAACGCTATGTTTAAAAAATGGGGGAATTATACATGAAGGAACGACACTTATTTACGTCAGAATCCGTCTCTGAAGGGCATCCAGATAAAATCGCTGATCAAATTAGTGATGCAATCTTAGACGCCCTGCTTGAAAAGGACCTGAATGCCCGGGTTGCCGTTGAAACGTCCGTAACAACTGGCCTGGTTCTGGTCTTCGGGGAAATTTCAACCTCAGCTTATGTTGATATTCAGCACGTTGTCCGTGAAACGATCAAGGGGATCGGTTATACGGATGGCAAGTATGGATTTGACGGAGATAACTGTGCTGTAATTGTGGCGCTGGACGAACAGTCCGCTGATATTGCCCAGGGGGTGGATGACTCCCTAGAAATCCGCGAGGGGCAAGTTGATCCACTCGATCAAATCGGGGCCGGCGACCAGGGACTGATGTTTGGGTTCGCCACTGATGAAACACCGGAATACATGCCGCTATCATTAACCCTATCGCACAAGTTGATGCGCCGAATCGCCAGCCTGCGCAAGGATAAGGTTATTGAGTACCTACGGCCAGATGCCAAGGCTGAAGTGACCGTTGAATACGATGAGAATGACAAGCCGGTCCGGGTGGACACGGTGGTCTTATCGACTCAGCACGACCCGGACGTCTCTTTAGAACAGATCAAAGAAGACGTCAAGGAACAGGTAATCAAGGCGGTTATTCCAGCTGAATACCTGGATGATCAGACCAAGTACTTTATTAACCCGACTGGCCGCTTTGTAATTGGGGGCCCGCAAGGGGATGCTGGTTTGACGGGACGTAAGATCATCGTTGATACGTATGGTGGGGCTGCTCACCACGGTGGGGGGGCCTTCTCCGGTAAGGATGCCACCAAGGTCGACCGTTCGGCTAGTTATGCAGCTCGCTACATCGCTAAGAACCTAGTGGCTGCTGGTTATGCTAAGAAGCTGGAAATCCAAGTTGCCTACGCAATTGGGGTGGCCAAGCCAGTCTCAATTTCAATCGACGACTTCGGTACCGGGACCAAGAGCGAGGAAGAAATGATCGACGCCGTTCGCCGGGTCTTTGATCTTCGGCCGGCTGGAATCATCAAGATGCTTGACTTAAAGCGTCCAATCTACAAGCAAACCGCTGCCTATGGTCACTTTGGCCGGACTGACATCGATCTGCCGTGGGAAAAATTAGACAAGGTTGATGAATTGAAGAAGATCTTGGGCTAACAGGTCAGATCTCAAAAACGTGGCTACCGTCATTCATGATGGGTGGCCGCGTTTTGTTATTACTTGACCTGGTTACTAAAAATAGCTATTCTTAAAGCATCAATAAATTAAGAACCGCAAAGAGAGGTCAGTCACCGGCTGAAAGCTGACCCTGGTGTTCGAAATCCTTTAGGACTAAGTCCTTTCAATCAAATCAAATGGAAAAGTGTGAAGCTCGTCTTCAAATGGGGATGGTACCGCCTGCAAGGGTGCCCCAGTTGAGGGCGGCTTTTTGTTATTTAGGAGAATTTATTTTATGGCAGAAAAAGAACGTATTGTGGTTAAGATTGGAACTTCGAGCTTAATTCAGGAAAATGGTCGGGTCAACCTGGCCACCATCGATCGGTTAGCCTTCACGCTGGCCTGCATCAACAATCAGGGTTACCAGCCAATTTTGGTGTCTTCCGGGGCAATTGGCGTGGGATTAGCAAGCCTGGGAATGAGTAAGCGTCCCGCTGAGATTGCCCGCCAGCAGGCCCTTGCGTCGATTGGGCAGACCGAGTTAATGCGGATTTACTCCCAGCGCTTCTTGGACTACCAGACTAAGGTTGGCCAGATCCTGATCACCCGTGATGTCTTGACGTTTCCAGTCAGCTTGCAACACGTGATTGATACCTTTGAGGTTCTGTTAGCTGACAAGGTGATTCCGATTGTTAACGAAAACGACCCGGTGGCGGTCGATGAGCTGGACCACCACACTATGTTCTCGGACAACGATGAGCTGTCGGCCCAAGTAGCCGTCAAAATTGGTGCTAGTAAGCTGATCGTCTTGTCCGATATTGATGCCTTTTACGACGCCGATCCCCGCCAAAATAAGAACGCCAAGGTGATTCGTCACGTGGCCGAATTGACCCCTCAAATGGAAGCGGCCGCTGGCGGCAGCGGTAGTGGCCTGGGAACCGGGGGGATGGTGACCAAGCTTCGGGCGGCCAAGGTAATGTTAGACGCGGGCAAGCAGATGATTCTTTGTAACGGAAAAGACCCGGCAATCATTAAAGAGGTGCTGGCTGGAAAAGAAATCGGAACTCGCTTTGGAAGGGAGATTTGATCATGACAATGATGGAAGAAATGGGCCAACGTGCCAAGGTTGCAAGTGAAGTAGTGGCGCAATTAACTACAAAGCAAAAAAACGACGCCCTATTGAAAATGGCCGATGCCCTACTGGCCGACCAAACAGCAATTTTAGAAGCCAATGGGGCTGATCTGGTTAATGCCAAGCAGATGCCGGCGAAGTTCGTTGACCGCCTTCGCCTGACTGAACAGCGGATTAAAGACATGGCGACGGGACTCAAGACGGTGGCGACCCTGGACGACCCGGTTGCCAAGGTTGACCGGGGGTGGGTTAATTACGCCGGGTTGGAAATCCTCCAGCAACGGGTCCCTCTGGGGGTAGTTGGGATCATCTTTGAAGCCCGTCCAAACGTAACGGCGGATGCGACTGCTTTAACCCTGAAATCAGGCAACGCCGTTATCTTACGTGGGGGTAAGGAGGCTTACCAATCTAACCAGGCAATTGTCAGCTGTTTGAGGGGTGCTTTAAAAGAAGCGGGTCTCCCCCAAGACACTGTTCAACTGGTAAGTGACCCGCGTCATGCGGTGGCCACGGAAATGATGCGGTTAAACGACTATATCGATGTCTTGATTCCGCGCGGTGGTAAGGGCCTGATTTCGCGAGTGGTCGAGACTGCAACCGTTCCGGTGATTGAAACCGGAGCTGGCAATTGCCACATCTTTGTTGATCAAAGTGCCGACCCGGAGATGGCCAAGGCCATTGTGGTTAACGCCAAGGTTCAGCGTCCTTCGGTATGTAACGCCGCCGAAAAACTTCTTATTCACGCCGGTGCGGCTAAGAAACAGCTACCGGATTTAGTGGCGGCCCTAATTGAGCACGGGGTGGAAGTGCGCGGTGACGAACGGGCAAGAGAAATTGTACCGGGTCTCGTTTCTGCCACAAAAGAAGATTGGGACACGGAATATAACGACCTGATCATGGCCATCAAGGTGGTTGACAGTCTGGATGAGGCAATTCAGTGGATTAACCAGCACTCTACTCACCACTCCGAGGCAATCATTACCAATGAGATTGCGCGGGGACGGGAATTCCAGAAGCGGATTAACTCAGCCTGCGTTTACGTTAACGCCTCAACGCGCTTCACCGATGGGGGTGAGTTTGGTTTCGGGGCTGAAATTGGGATTTCAACCCAAAAACTTCATGCCCGGGGTCCGATGGGCCTAGCACAGCTAACGACAATTAAGTATGAAATTACTGGTAACGGCCAGATCCGACAGTAAAAAAACGCCCCCAAGTGTCGATTTGACCACTTGAGGGTGTTCTTGTTAGTGTTGCTTGAGCTAGTGCTCTGACAAAGTGAAGCGGACTTGGTAAGGTAAGAAACGGTAAAAGAGAGCGTCAAAAAAGGCGACGACGACCATGCCGAGCGACCAGCCCGCGACTACGTCGGAAAGGTAGTGGGCTCCCACGTAGAGGCGGGAGATCCCAATCAAGAGAATCAAGATGAAGAGCAGGGTGGCAAGTAAGTGGCGGTACTTAACGGGCCACTTTGAACGTAGAATTAAGAGGAGCAAGCTCCCCCCCAGTACTAAGACGCTTAGGGCCGAGTGGCCGGATGGGAATGACCAACCTGCATAGTGCAGTGGACCTCGTTAGTTGGCTGTGGCCGCTGAACCCATCCCTTAATCAGGTGGTTTAGCAGGGCTCCAGTGCAAACAGTTAAGATAACTTGCAGGCTGGCCCGCCAACCGTACAAGATCAGGGCGATGATGGTAACGATTCCGGCAATAACAGGGGTGCTTTCAACGTTAAAGAGTAGGGTTAGGTGGGTAAAGAAGGTAGTTAATCCACCTGTCTGGTGGGCATTGACGAAACTGCGGATCGCCGTATCGTTATAGTTTAGGGCTGGCGCTGGTCCGATGACTAACCAAAGACAGAGGACGAAGATAACCAGGGCGCTACCACCAACGGTTGCGCAAAATGGGATGTAACGAGTTTTAAAGAGAACCTCTAGGGCGTTGCGCTTTTTTTTAAAAGAACGCCCACGTTTAAAATTTTATGGTATAGTGGTAACCATAATATCAGACCGGAAGGGGAAAAGTAACCTGGAGCGCGTTTTTAGAGACCACATGGGGCTGGAAATGTGGAACGTAAACCAGGCGAACTCACCCCGTAAAAGAAGCGGTGAAGTCAGTAATCGCTTCCGTTTCCCGCGTTAAGGGTTAAGGGCCATGGCAACGTGGAACGATGGGTGGTACCGCGGAGAAATTCGTCCCGTTTGTGTAAAAACACAACGGGGCGTTTTTTTGAACCCTTCCGGTAAATTGAGAATAATTGGAGGATTTGAGCATGGGATACGATCACAGCACCATTGAAAAGAAATGGCAGCGTTACTGGAAGCAACACAAGACCTTTAAGGCGACCCTGGATAAGAACCAAAAGAAGTACTACGCCTTGGACATGTTCCCATATCCGTCTGGACAAGGGCTTCACGTTGGCCACCCAGAAGGGTACACGGCCACTGACGTGATGTCGCGGCTGAAGCGAATGCAAGGATTCAACGTTTTACACCCAATGGGATGGGATGCCTTTGGTTTACCGGCGGAACAATACGCTTTAAAGACGGGGCATAACCCGGCGGACTTCACCAACAAAAACGTTGACCACTTCCGTGACCAAATCCAATCGCTTGGTTTTTCTTACGACTGGGACCGGGAAGTTAATACGACCGACCCGAACTACTACAAGTGGACCCAGTGGATCTTTGAACAGCTCTACAAGAAGGGGCTGGCCTACGAAGATGAAATTATGGTCAATTGGGCCCCGGACTTCATGGGGGGGACCGTGGTTGCCAACGAAGAAGTTGTTGACGGTAAGACGGAACGGGGCGGCTACCCGGTTTATCGGGTCCCAATGCGTCAGTGGGTCTTGAAGATCACCGCTTATGCCGACCGTTTGATTGACGACCTTGACCTGGTGGACTGGCCAGAAAGCGTTAAGGAAATGCAGCGTAACTGGATTGGCCGTTCACAAGGTGCAAGCGTTAAATTCCCGGTTGAAGGCCACGATGGGGTTGAAATTGAGGTCTTTACCACTCGGGTTGACACCCTCTTTGGGGCGTCTTACGTTGTCCTGGCTCCAGAAAATGATTTGGTAGATCAACTAACAACGCCAGACCAAAAGGAGGCTGTGGCCGCCTACAAGAAGGAGGCCTCCCGGCGTTCTGATCTGGAACGGACTGAACTGAACAAGGACAAGACCGGGGTCTTCACCGGGGCGTACGTAATTAACCCGGTTAACGGTGAGAAACTGCCAATCTGGACCGCCGATTACGTTTTGAATTCCTACGGGACCGGGGCTGTGATGGCCGTTCCATCTGGGGACCAACGTGACTTCGAATTTGCCACTAAGTTCAACCTGCCAATTACCCCGGTAATTGAAGGTTTCAATGAAGAAGAGGGGGCCTACGTTGGCGACGGCGCTCACATCAACTCTGGTTTCTTAAACGGTTTAAACATCGAGGATGCAAAGGCTAAGATGATTAACTGGCTAGAGGAACATGGTTACGGGAGTAAGAAGGTCAACTACCGGCTCCGTGATTGGATCTTTTCCCGGCAGCGTTACTGGGGGGAACCAATTCCAGTTATCCACTGGGATGATGGAACGACGTCCTTAGTACCGGAAGATGAATTGCCACTGCGTCTGCCAGAAACTGATAACATCGAACCATCCGGGACCGGTGAAAGCCCACTGGCTAACATTGAGGACTGGGTTAATGTTTACGATGAAAATGGCCGCCACGGTCGCCGTGAAACTAATACGATGCCGCAGTGGGCCGGCTCTTCCTGGTACTGGCTGCGTTACACCGACCCAACCAACAATAAGAAATTTGCGTCAAAGGAAGCCCTAGATTACTGGTCACCAGTTGATTTGTACGTTGGTGGAGCCGAACACGCTGTTTTGCACCTTCTGTACGCTCGTTTCTGGCACAAGGTTTTATACGACTTGGGTCTTGTTCCAACTAAGGAACCATTCATGAAACTGGTTAACCAAGGAATGATTTTGGGCGCCAACCATGAAAAGATGTCTAAGTCCAAGGGGAACGTGGTTAACCCAGACGATATTGTAGACCAATACGGGGCCGACACCCTCCGCCTTTACGAAATGTTCATGGGACCACTTGAAGAATCTGTACCGTGGGACGAAAAGGGCCTCCACGGAGCCAACCGGTGGGTCCAACGGGTATGGCGCCTCTTAATGGATGACAATAATCACCTGCGTGACCGGGTTTCGACCTTTAACGACGGGAAGTTAACCAAGGTTTATAACCAGACCGTTAAGAAGGTTACCGAAGACTTTGAACGGATGCACTTTAACACCGCTATTTCCCAACTGATGGTTTTTGTTAACGAGGCCTACAAGGTTGATGATCTACCGGTTGAATACATGGAAGGGTTTGTGAAGATGATCGCCCCACTGATGCCACACTTGGCTGAAGAATTGTGGAGTCAATTTAATGAATCCGAAACGATCACCTACCAACCGTGGCCAACCTATGACCCAAAGGCCCTGGTGGAAGATGAAGTTGAAATGATCGTTCAGGTTAACGGAAAGGTTCGTGGTAAGATTAAGATGGCTAAGGACGCCTTAAACAAGGAAGTTGAAGAAGCCGCCTTAGCTAATGAACACGTTCACTCCTTTGTTGACGGCAAGGAAGTCAAGAAGATCATTGTGATTCCAAACCGGATCGTTAACATTGTTGTTAAGTAAGAAAGTAATGGTGGGGCAAGTGGCAAGAACATAAGCTTATCGCCACACCCTGCAAAAAATAGAGGCTCCAGTCGTTAGTTTTATACGAGCGGCTGGAGCCCATTATTATGGTGAAAAAATATGGAATTGAAAACATATCCGGCCGTGATAAAAGAAACGGCGGAGGGCTTTGCCATTCATTTTCCAGACCTGCCGGATGCCGATGTGGTTGATCCCAATCTAGACCGAGCGCGCCTACGGGCTGTAATTGGTCTAGCGATAATCGTAACCGACCTCCAGAGTCATCACGAACTAGTTCCAGCCCCATCGTCAAAGGATGCCGTTAGCAAGAAGTTTCAAGGGTTGCACGTGGAAATGATTACGACGGACCTCGATAAGTATTAAGGTTAAATCAGGGCGCTGGAATTTATCAAGAAATTTGTAGTGTGAAAAGAGTTTGCGGCGCCTGATAAATAAGGCTAAAATAGTAGGGATTGTAACTTTTAACAAAATAGGGGAAAGAAAGATATGGATTCACGTAATCAACCGGGGACAGGTTCGCCTGCCTCCCTTGACGATTCGCGGAGTAAGATGATTTCAGGTTCCGCATGGATGACAGCGGGGTCGATTCTCTCCCGAATTCTTGGCGCAATTTACATCATCCCGTGGGTTACTTGGATGGGGACCTATTCAAACCAGGCGAACGCTCTGTTTGCCAAGGGGTATAACATCTACAGCCTCTTTTTAATGGTCGCAACGGCAGGGATCCCCTCAGCCATTTCCAAAATGGTGGCCCACTACAACGGGATTAATCAGTACGGGGTCTCAAGACGGCTGTACCACTCCGGAATGTACGTATCAATCGCGATGGGGCTGGTCTGCTCGATCCTAATGTTCTTTGGGGCATCCTTACTTGATGGCGGGGATCCCAATGTGATTCCGGTTATCCAGTCGCTGGCCTGGGCAGTCCTCGTAATTCCGGGGATGAGCATCACCCGGGGTTTTTTGCAGGGATATAATTGGATGGCACCGTCAGCTATGTCGCAGTTTGTTGAACAACTGCTGCGGGTTATTTACATGCTACTGGCGACCTTTGTGATTATGAAATTGGGCAGTGGGGACTGGATCGAGGCCGTTACCCAATCGACCTTTGCCGCCTTCATTGGGGCGTTAGGCTCGATTGTCCTCTTGGCCTACGCCTTCTTGCGGCGGAAACGCCAAATGGATCGGTTGGTACTCAAAGGGGAAGTAGCAACTAATGTTTCAACCAAGCACCTGATTGGCGAGATTATTTATCAATCGGTCCCCTTTATCATCATTGAATCTGGAATCACCCTTTTCCAATTGATTGATCAATATACCTTCTTTGATATTATGAAGTGGTTCGGTAACTATAGCTCTTACCAACTCAACACGGTTTACGCCCTCTTTTCGTTTAATGCCAACAAGTTGTACATGATTATCATTTCCTTGGCTTCGGCAATGGCTGCCACGGCGATCCCGCTGTTGGCCGAGGCGCGGGCTAAAAACGATGTTCAAGATATGCGGCGTCAAATCGAAAACGCCCTGCTACTGTTTTACTTCATCATGATACCAGCTGCCCTGGGCCTGGCGGCGGTGGCCCAACAGATCTACACCGTCTTTTATCGCTACGACGCAGCCGGGATTACGGTCCTGCAGTTTGCAGCCTTCATGTCAATTCCATACGGGATGTACACGGTTGGGGCGGCCATGATGCAGGGAATTTCGGAAAATAGGAAGATGATGCGCTTCTTATTCGTCGGGATTGTGATTAAGTTCATCGTTCAGGTTCCGGCCATCTGGCTTTTCAAGGGCCTGGGGCCGTTGCTGGCAACGGGAGTGGCGATGTTATTCATCAACTATTGCATTCTACACTCCTTTAACCGGGAGTTCACCTTACGCTTTAACCAAATGGCGCAGCCAACCAACCAAATCTTGGCTTTCTCCTTGATTATGTTTGTTATCGTCAAGGTGGTCATGCTCTTAGTTGACCTGGTTGTTAGCCCCTATGGGCGCTTTACCGCCTTCCTCACCTTGGTAATTGGGGTGGCAATTGGGGGCGCAGTCTTTGCCTACCTAGCTTTAAAGTACCGCCTGGTCGATAAGTTAATGGGCGATCGCTTTGCTTCGTTGCGGACCCGTTTCCACATTAAATAGAACTAAATAAAAGCCCTGGCAATTCATTTTGCTAGGGCTTTTGTTATAGGTTAACTAAGGAATAATTGGGGTGTTTGAAGCGGGCTAGTAGGGGAAGGTTAATTATCTCCCAAAAAGCCGATGTGGTGGGTTGAAGGCTCTTGCTCAACCTTCTTCATGAATGCTGGTAGTGCCGTTGCGATCTGGGTCGGTAGGACAATGTACTGGTCCTGGGCAATTTGGTCGGCAATTGCGGAGTGGGCGTAAACAGCTGCTAAAACGGCCTGGTCACCCTTATCCTTGAACTGGGCGCAAAAGCCGCCGATCATGCCGGCTAGGGTATCGCCCATCCCACCAACGGCTTGGGCGGCGGAGCCAATCGGTAGGCGGTAGACGTGACTTTGAGTGTAGATCTCGGTGTGGTGGCGTTTCAAGACCACCGTGGCACCGAGCTTTTGCTGAGCTGCCTGGTTGAGCTCCTCTGCTTGATCGGCAATGGTAATCCCAGAGAGGCGTTGCCACTCCATTTGGTGGGGAGTGAAGATTAAGTGACCGGCCGGCGCCGTTACTTGTTCCTTGGCCATTAAGGTAATGGCTGAGCCGTCAATCACGATGGTTTGATCGGTGGTGGTATTTTCAAAGACGGTGTTTAAAACTCGGCGGCTTACGTCTTCTTCGCCGAGCCCGGGGCCAACCACCACCGTGTCGACTGACTTAACCAATTTTGAAAGGGCGGCTTGGTCGGTGAAGTCAATTACCATTGCTTCAGGCAGACGAGCGTGCAGGGCGGTACGATTCACCAGATCACAGGCAACTGTTACTAGACCAGCCCCAGCGTTAACAGCAGCCGTGGCGGCCATGATGATCGCTCCACCATACTGGTGGTTTCCACCCACTAATAGGACCTTGCCAAAGGTCCCCTTGAAGCTCTCAGCTGGCCGGGTAGTGATCACTTTTTGCAGAATTTGTTCAGTTAAATCTTCCATTTAAGTTCCCCTTTCTTTGAAAACGGATTCAAAGGGATTGTTTTAGTCCCCATTAGCTTTATGGTATCATTATCTGTAATAAAGTGAACAAGATGGAGGACAAAAAAATGACCGATTGGCTGAAAGAAGCAACAGCACAAAAGGAAGACTACCTGACCGACCTGATATCGTTAATGAAAATTGAGAGTGTTCGTGACGATGAAAAAGCGACCGAAGAGTATCCACTAGGCCCTGGCCCGTCCCAGGCGCTGGCTGCCTTTTTGGAAATGGCAGACCAGGACGGTTTCCGGACCAAGAACATTGATAACCTGGTTGGTTACGCCGAGTGGGGAGAGGGGGATGAAACCCTTGCCATCTTAGCCCACCTAGATGTCATGCCGGCTGGGAACGGCTGGAACACCGACCCCTTTGACCCGGTGATCAAGGATGGTAAGTTGATTGGCCGGGGAGCCTCCGATGACAAGGGGCCGGGGATGGCCGCCTACTATGCTTTAAAGACCTTAAAGGATCAGGGCGTGCCCTTCAATAAGAAGGTTCGCTTTATCGTTGGAACCGATGAGGAGGCCGACTGGACCGGGATGCACCGCTACTTTGAAGTGGAGCCGGCACCAACCTTTGGCTTCTCGCCGGACGCTGAATTCCCGGTTATCAACGGGGAAAAGGGGCAAGTATCAATGCTCTTGAACCTACCAGGTGGAAACGACGGGATTGACCTACTGAAATCCTTTAAGGCTGGCCTGCGCTTTAACATGGTGCCGCGGGAAGCCGATGCGGTGGTAGAAGTAGAAGATAATGAGGCCTTGGCGACCCGCTTCACCGCCTTCTTGGATGCTAGCCCAGTTACCGGGGAAGTGACGTTTGAACAAGATGGCGCCCACCTTCAGGTGATCGGTAAGGCTGCTCACGGTATGGAGCCGGAAAAGGGGATCAATGCGGCTACCTACCTGGCTAGCTTCTTAAAGTCACTGAAACTGGGGGGCTCTGCCAAGAACTTCGTTGATTACCTGGCTGATTATCTCCACCTGGATACGCGGATGGAGAAATTTGATGCCGCCTTTAGCGATCCGGTAATGGGAGAATTGACTATGAACGCAGGGCTGTTGAGTTTTGATCAACAGGCCGGCGCCCATATTGATATGAATTTCCGTTATCCGAAGGGAATTACTCCGGACGAAATTAAGCAAGCGGTGGCCAAAGTGGCCTCCCCGTTGAACTTTACAGTTGATTACCAGGGTGGCGATCTACCACACTATGTTGATCCAGAGGACCCCTTAGTTCAAACCCTGATGAAGGCCTACATCCATCAGACTGGTGACCAAGCGGCTCAGCCAGAAGTAGTTGGTGGGGGAACCTACGGCCGGCTAATGGAGCGCGGGGTGGCCTTTGGGGCATTAATGCCGATGACGCCTAACACGATGCACCAGGCCAATGAATTCCAACCAGTTGACGACCTGATCTTATCAATGGCAATTTACATGGAAGCAATTCATGACCTGGTTACTGAATAGGACATAGATAGCGCTTTTATTGTAATTATTTACGTGGTATAATAAACACAACGACGGATGATGATAATCACTTGGAGGTGATTTTAGATGGTAGAATACAAAAATGTAATGATTGGGATTGATGGTTCAAAGCAATCTCAAGCAGCCTTTCAAAAGGGCTTACGTGTCGCAAAGGAAAGTGGAGCCGCCTTGCACCTAGTTAGTGTTATTAATGGGGAACAGTACCCAAGTGGTGCAACGTTGGGCTACGGGTTTGTCGATCGGGGTCTCTATGATAATGCCACCAAGAAGATGACAGCCGTTTTAGATCAGATGAAGGAAGAGTCGGAAGCAGCAGGCGTAAAGGATGTTCGCACCGACGTAATCATTGGCAATGCCAAGGTAGAACTGGCTGAAAATTATCCAAAGGAAAATCACGTTGATCTGATCGTAATTGGGGCCTCTGGTTTAAACGTCATTGGCCGGATGATCGTTGGTTCAACAGCAGCTTACGTTGTTCGTCAAGCACCGTGTGATGTAACGGTGGTAAAGACCGACGTCGAAAACAAGTTGATTAATGTAAAGCATGCTTCTTATCCAGAGCTATAAGCGCTAAAGACCGCAATGAGTCCGAATTTTGGAGAAGTACTCTAGAATCGTTGGGTTTATACCTAACAATCCTAAGGGACTTCGTGGGCGTTGCGGTCTTTTTTTTTACAAAAATTTAAAGGGGACCTGGTATAATTAATATTGTTAATAAATCACTTGATAAAAGGAGGATGCAATGGAAAAGACCCAGAAGTTAATTTGGAGTGCGGTGGTAGCTGCGGTACTGATTGGGGGCCTAGGAGGGAGCGGTTACTATCATCATACGCATTTTAACAAGAACGTGACCATCAATGGAGTAAGGGTCGGTGGCCTGACCAGTCAAGCAGCCTATCAACGGCTGGCCTCCCAAAAGCATAGTAATGACGTGTACCTAAATGGTAAACGGATTTATCAAGGGATTAGTACGGCCTCTGGTTACACTAATGCCGACAAGATTAAGATCGAAAAAATGCTAAAAAAACAGGCAACCCTACTACCGTCCTCTAAAAAGACCAACTATGCGCTGACCCCAACAAACCTAGACACCAGCCAGTTGCCGGCAATGAAGGCCGCTATTAAGATAGCAGTTGACAAGCTAAATAAGAATCGGACCCGCGCTGTCGATGCTAAGGCGGTTTGGAAGAACAATCGGGTTAACGTTACAGCTCCGAAGAAGGGGACGGCTTATGATACATCTAAGATTCAGGCGGAATTAGAGGGCCAGTTGGTAAACAGGTCAATTCGGCTAACGGCTAAGGTTAAGGCACCATTGACCAAACACAGCACAAAAGTCCAAAGGGAAGTCACCGCGTTAAAGAAGCTTAGTGATAAAAAGGTGCTTTACAAAGTAGAGAATAAATCCTATTCCCTAACCAGTGCTGATATCATCACCAAGGCGACCTATCAAAACGGTCAGTACCAGTTTGATACGGCGGCTCTGGACAAGAAAATTAGCAGGATTAATAAGACCCAATCCACGCTGGGGAAGGCCCTTAAGTTTAAGACCCACGCCGGGAAGACAATTACTACCAGTACGCAGGGTTCATATGGTTGGCGACTTAGCACTACTAAAGCAGCCAAGACACTGACCAACGCCCTACTCAACGACAAGGCCAGTGTGGAAGCTAAGAATGATGTTTACGGGATCGGCTACAATACTCGTGGAGTCGGCTATGGCACAACAGCGAATAACGGCATCGGGAATACCTACGCCGAGGTTTCAATCACCGACCAGACAGCCTGGTTCTATAAGAATGGCAAATTAGTATATACTGCGAGCGTCGTAACCGGGAAACACTCAAATGGCGACGATACACCTACCGGGGTCTACTACATCATGTATAAGCAACGTAATACGACCTTACGAGGCTATGAAGACAACGGAAAGTCTTACGCTTCCCCAGTGTCATACTGGGCACCATTTACCGAATCAGGTTGTGGTTTCCACGACGCCTCCTGGCGGACGAACTGGTCGTCAACAGCCTACCTCAACAATGGATCCAAAGGATGTGTTAACATGCACAC
This sequence comes from Limosilactobacillus gorillae, assembly GCF_001293735.1. GTDB lineage: Bacteria > Bacillota > Bacilli > Lactobacillales > Lactobacillaceae > Limosilactobacillus > Limosilactobacillus gorillae. The sequence goes on from NZ_BCAH01000034.1 coordinate 18,494, forward strand.
CTCCGACGCCCCAAACGCCTTTAACGATCTCTCAGTTGACGAACCAGTCGTAATTTACTAAACAAAAACGCTCGGCACTTCACAACTTTGCCGGGCGTTTTCGTCATCCTTCCTCTTTTTTACGTATTTGAGGAGTGAAGGAGGATTTTACGATGAACAAACTAGCAGTGATGACAGCCATAGCAACCTGTGCCAACCTACCGCTTACCGCCCAGGCAGCCCCGCTTCAAGAAACTGAAAGTACTCAGTGGAAGCAAGAAGAGCAGATCCGCTACTTAGCGGGAGTTAAGCTGGCAGGTCAGGACCTCTTATCTGGTCAGCATCATGAGCCAACTGACCCGCTGGAATTAGCCGGCTATCGAGATGGGCTTACCCGTGGTCAACGGTGGTTAGCTGAGCACCCAGTCGAGGAGGGAGAGGAGTCGGTGATGGAGTCATCTGGTCCGTCAAACCAAACGCCCTCAAGTCAGGCAACTTCAAATAGTGAAGCACCCGCTGATGAGAGTGCGGGCATAGATAGCGGTGGAACGTCCGTTGTTGATCAGCGGGAGGAAACTCAGCCAGCGGTAGCGACGACTATACCAGCCAGTTCGGTTGATGATCACGATCGCTATGCAACGTTGCCACAAACCATGAGCCAGCGCCAATTTATTAACAAAATTGCTCCGGCCGCAATTAGGATTGGCCAAAAATATGATCTTTACCCGTCGGTAATGATTGCCCAGGCGGCCCTAGAATCTAACTGGGGGAATAGCGACCTGGCCCAGTACCACCACAACCTCTTTGGTATTAAGGGCGTTGGGGTGATGATGCCGACTAATGAGCACCTGGGCGGTAAGGACGTGACCGTTACAGCTGGTTTTAGAAGTTACGGTGACATCAGCGCAAGTCTGGTTGATTACGCTGAGGTTTTGGAGCAGAGCCTTTACCGGGGTGTTCACCGTTCTAACACGAGTAATTACCGGCAGGCCACGGCGTCGTTAACGGGAACTTACGCAACTGATCCTAACTATCAAGTTAAGTTAAACCAGCTAATCGAATCTTACAATCTTGATCAATATGATCACCAATCACCAGGCGATGCTACTGCACCAGCTGAGGCCAAGCTTTCTACCACCCCGCTGAAGGAGACGAAGGCCACCAGTGGTGAGAGAAGCTCTAACGATAAGAACGCTATGGTTACGCAAGATGCCCCGGCCAAGGCTAGCGGGGTACCATGGCCGGTACCGATAGCTGGGGGTGCTGGCTCGGTCGGGCTACTTGCCTTCTTACGCCGAATCTTTGGAAAGTAACAGGGGGATGACGAAATCACTGATTTCGTCATCCCCCATAATTAATTAGCGGATCTCTTTGAGGCGGTCGTCAATCATTGCTAGAACGGCGGCCACGTTTCGTTCATCTTCCAGGTTGTACTTATCTAAGTCGATCTTCATCTTTGGTGAGGCATCGTAATCTTGGTACCATTGCTTGTAAGCGGACCACATCTTGTAGTAGTAGTCCTTTAATTCGGGATTAGCGTCGATTTGTTCGTAATCACGCCCCCGCTTTTTGATCCGGTAAAGGATCGTATCAAAGTCGGTCTCGGAATAAACCATCAGATCAGGTGCCTTTTTGGGCAAGCGCTCGAGGTCGTTCATCATGTTATCAAGTAAGGAGAGATAAACATTTAACTCAGTATCAGTGATGTTCCCCTCGGAGTTGTTTTCTCGGGTGAAGAGGGCGTCTTCATAAATTGAGCGGTCCAAAACGTTATTATCGTCGGTTAGGGCCTGCTTAATCATTGAAAAACGTTTGTTTAAGAAGTAGATCTGCAAGAGAAAGCCGTACTGCTTGGGATCTCTGTAATAGAGCGGGAGAACCGGATTTTCCCCCACGGGTTCAAAAAAGGCCTTCGTATTCAAATGTTCGGCAATTTTGGCGGTGAGAGTGGTCTTGCCAACTCCGATCATTCCTGCTGTAATTATCACCATGATGACTCCCCTTTATAAATTTTTCGTAACGGAATTGATTTTACTACAAAAGCCAGGACTTGCCCATCAATAAATAATTAAGGATAATGAAATATATGGGCAAAAGTGTTGCCCAGAAGGGAACAAAAAATGGAAACAATGACACAAACAGACATCCGTGCGCAACTAGCAGCAAGTAAACAGATGGGAACCTTAGTGGAAGTTCACGACTTTGATCCGGCTGGTGATACCTTTGACGTCGGCTTTGTATTGGCGATGGATGAATTATTTGTGCTCCTCTTGGGGATTGATTGGGACGGCAAAATCAATGGATTAACGGCGATCCGACTGTCATCGATCCACCGGGTGCGGAGCCAAACCGATTACCTGACGACCGTTTCGCTTAAGTGTAAGGTGGCCCAGGAAAACGGCTACTTTGACCTGTGGAAACTCCAAGACTATCTTCATAGCCATGATTATCAGGGTAAGAATCTTTTACGAACCCTCCTGGAGGATTCCTATCAAAATGATCTACCACTTGTAATCGGAACGAAGAAGTACAAGGGAAGTGATGATTTCATCGGGGTAATTGCTGATCTGGGGACGATCAAGTTGACCCTGCATTACTTCAATTCCCATGATCTTTCTTCTCTGTGGGAGTATGAGATTTTATTAGCCCAAATAGATTACTTGCGGGTACGGGGAACCCAGACGGCGACGGCCCGCAAGATTTTGGACCAAGTTTTCCACGAAGAATAAGTTAGTGAAATGGTCAGCGGGCCTAAAATCTAGTAAACTGTTTTGTTAAGATTACAAACAAGAAGGAACAGTTATGGCAAATAAGATAACCATCCGCGACCTCGCCAAGAAGGCGGGGGTTTCAGTCACCACAGTCTCCCAAATCCTTAATGGGAAGGGGCAACGATTTAGTGAACAAACTCGTCAAAAGGTACTAACGCTAAAAAAACAGTTAAATTACGTACCGGACTTTAATGCCCGCAATTTGATCATGCGCTCCTCTAAGACAATTGGGGTGCTCTTGCCAAACATCGCCAACCCCTTTTTTGCGGCCTTCGTTAAGGGGATCCAAAAGGCGACCCGTCAGGCAGGCTTTATGCCCCTAATTTTTTCGGCTGACCACGAAGAAGAGCAGGAACGCTACTACTTGCAACGCCTGGTTGAACGTTCGGTTGATGGGTTGATTATTGCCTCGGCGTCAGTTACGACCCAGGCAATTGATGAAATTCTAAAGCCCCTCCAGGTCCCCTACTTACTGTTTGACCAAAACGACACGCCAGATGGCGACCGAGTTGAAGTTGATAATGACCAGGGGGGATACCTGGTTGCTAAGCACCTGGCTAAGCAGGGCCATCAAAGAATTACCCTTTTATTCCCCAAAAACGTTAAAAACATTGAGCAGCGCCAGATGGGGTTCACCCGGGGACTGAAGGAAGAGGGGATCGAATTTGACCCGGTCAGTCAGGTTGTTTACGGTACCCTGACCAAACAAGGGGGCTATGAGGCTACTGAAGAAGTTTTAAAGACCAAGCCAACGGCGGTTTTCGCTGCTAACGATGAGATGGCAATTGGCCTGTACCGTGGCCTTGCAGAACGAGACGTGAAGGTTCCCGAAGAAATTTCGGTGGTTGGCTTTGATGGTATTGATCTCGACCGTTATGTGACCCCGCAACTGACGACGGTAGCCCAGCCGATCGAAGAGTTGGGTGAACGGGCCAGCGCCCTTTTGTTGGCTCGAATCAATAACCCTGAAGCCCCAACCCAGCAAATCAGTCTTCCCGTTGAACTGGTGGTCCGTTCGTCAACGGCCCCGGTTAAGAAAGGATAGGAGGAAAAAACTATGCGTAAAAGTAATCGTCCAGCTCTCCCGGTGCGGATCCTCACCATGGCCTTACTGGCCGTTGCAATTCAAATTCCACCGATCTTTGAACTAATCGTAAAGGGACAGTTAGCTAAAAACTTCTCACTGGCAATGTGGTGTTTAGTGCTTGAGCTAGCCTCCTTTGCTGTTATCATTTGGGTTGCTTCATACCTTTTTAAAAAATACCGGCGGTGGACCCCTTCCAACCAGAACATGAGAAAACGCCTGGCGTGGCTTTTCGGTGGTTACATTGTGTTGGTGCTTGGGCAGGGGTCATTAGTATTTTTAAACCAACTCTTGTACCACCAGAACCAGACGACCAATAACCAGGCGCTTGCGTCTTTAATGGGTAACTCTAAACTGATGATGGTGCTGGTGGCGGGATCGGCAATCTTCTTGTCGCCGGTTGCCGAAGAGTTGATTTTCCGGGGCGTTTTGATGAATCTCTTCTTTAAAAACGACGCCTTTTGGGCCCCTATTTTATTATCGGGGCTGGTCTTTACCCTCGAGCACGCCAGCACTACTCCGGTCTCGTACCTGATCTACTTTTACATGGGGGCGGTGTTTGCCTTTGTCTACCGTAAAACTGGGAGCATTGGGAACGCAATTGCTCTGCACACGCTCAATAACTTAGTAGCCACGGCTGCTTTACTTTTAAGCTTATAAAATGAATGACGGGCCTAACCGGCTGGATTTACAGCCAGTTAGGCCCGTTTCTTATTGAATTTCAGGGTTTGGCAGTTCTCGTATTTTACAAAATGCGGTATGATAGTAAAGCACGAAGAAAACGAACAAAATTGAGAGAAAAGGTGATTTAATGGGGCAAATTCGAATTAACAACATGGTATTTCACACCTATAATGGGGTATTTGCCGAAGAAAAGCGGATGGGCCAGCGCCTAGAAGTCGATTTAGACATGGCCTATCCGATTGAAACAGCGGTCCAACATGATGAACTAACCGAAACAATTTCCTACGCCGACGTTTACGACACCACTAAGGACTTCTTGCTGGGCCACCAGTTTAACCTGATTGAAAGTGTTGCTAACGGCCTGTTAAAGACCTTAGAGGAGCAATACCCGTTACTGGGGACGATTACCGTGCGAATTCGTAAGTATGCCGTTCCGATCGCCGGTGCCTTTGATAACATTGAAATCGAAGTAACTGGAGGGCATTCCGATGTGGACTAGGACCTACCTGAGCATTGGAACCAACATGGGTAACCGGGTAGGTAACCTTAAGCAGGCACTAGGACTTTTAAACCGACGCCCTGAGATTAGATTGATGGATGTTTCTTCGCTTTATGAAACCGCCCCGGTTGGCGGGGTGGCTCAGGCAAACTTTTTGAATTTGGCCGTGGCCCTTGAAACCCGCCTGAGCGCAAAGGAGTTGCTAAACTGGCTCCACGTGATTGAACAAAGCCTTCATCGTCGACGCCTCATCCACTGGGGACCGCGGACCATTGACCTTGACATTGTTATGTATGGGCGTTCTTGTTTTAACAATGTGACCCTAAAGGTCCCCCACCCAGAAATGGGGAACCGCCGTTTTGTGTTGGTACCAATGACGGAGGTTGCCGTAAAAGGAGACCGGGAGAGAATTGAAGAGCTGTTAAAGATTACCCCGGACCGGGAATGGATTAACCAACGATTAGTTAAAAAGGAAGTAGCAGAATGGATCAAGAAAAAATAGCCAAGGCCACCGAGATGTTGCTAGAGGCAATCGGTGAGGACCCGTCACGCGAAGGTCTTAAAGAAACCCCCCAGCGGGTGGCTAAGATGTACGCGGAGGTTTTTTCCTCTTTAGATGATAAACAGCCCGAAGCGGTTACCAACTACAAGGTCTTTCACGTTGATGAAAACCCTGAAATGGTGGCGGTTCAAGAGATTCCCTTTTACTCGATGTGTGAACACCATCTCCTACCCTTCTTTGGGACGGTTAGCGTGGCCTACGTTCCCCAAAACGGCCGGGTGATTGGTCTGTCAAAAATTCCGCGCCTGGTTGAATTTGTCAGTCATAAGCCGGGGATGCAAGAGCGGGTTACGACTGAACTGGTTAAGGAGTTAACCCGCCTACTCGACCCGGCCGGAGTCGCAGTGGTGGTGGCAGCCCGTCATATGTGCATGGAGATGCGCGGGGTTAATAAGGCTGGCCAGTTTACCTATACCAGTCGCTTTACCGGATCTTTTCTGGAGCAACCGGGCTTAAAAGAAGAGTTCTTAAATCAGGTGGGGGGCCGGCCATGAGGACCTACCAATCGATTATCGATCAGTTTCCCCAGCAGATGTTAGCTGGTGAAGGCGACCGACTGAGCTTGATCAAGCAGGTACTGGACGCCTTAGGCAATCCTGAACGGACCTTTCAAATCATTCACGTGGCGGGGACCAACGGTAAAGGATCGACCGGCGCCCTGCTAGCACGCTTTTTAATGGCCAGTGGCCAGCGGGTTGGGCACTTCAACTCACCAACGCTGGTTAACGAACGGGAACAGATTTTGGTTGATGGTCAGATGATTGGAGAAGATACCTTTGTAGCCACCTTCCAAAAGATTGAGGCTGCCCTACCTAGCCCGCTGACCATTAAAAGCCTTACCGTTTTTGAATGGTGGACGGTAGTGATGCTTCAATACTTTGCCGATCAGAATGTGGACTGGGCGGTGATCGAGTGTGGACTGGGCGGGACCGATGATGCCACTAACGTCATTGGAGCTCCCAAAATTGCGGTCATTACCCACCTGGCTTTAGATCATACCCGGATTTTGGGGCCGACGATCGAAGATATTGCAATGGCTAAGGCGGGGATCATCAAAGCAGGAACCCGCGCCGTTGTAGTGGCTCCAAATCAGCCAGAGAAGGGGCGCGCCGTTTTAATCCAACGGGCAAAAGAAGCGGGGGTCACGCTAGTTGAGGCCACTCAGTTAGTCAAAGTGACCCTTAAAGGGGACGTGGCCCACTTAAAGAGTGGTGAAGAGTCAGCATTTACGCCTTGTAAACTGCGCGGCCGTTTTCAGGAGGAAAATTTGACTACGGCCCTGGCGGTGGTCATTAAGCTAAGGGAACAGGGGCTAACGGTAACCCTAGAAGCCATTGAGCGAGTCTTAAGGGAGGCCGTACTACCGGGACGGATGCAGGTTATTGACCATGCCCCACTCGTGATTATTGACGGGGCCCATAACCCCGATGCGGCTAGCCAGGTTGCCATGACTATTAAAGAGGAATTTGCCAAAAAAAGGGTAACGATGGTGTTGGGCTTTTTAGCTGATAAGGACGTTAAGAAAATGGTCGCCACTTACCAACAAGTAGCTGATCATCTAGTCTTTACCAACCCGAACCACCCTACGCGGGCCTTTGATAGTAGGCCGCTAGCCCTTGCAATGGGGGATGAATGGGCACCGACTGGTCCCGAGGCGGTTGAGATCGCCCGGAAGCTAACACCAAGGGAAGGTGTGATCATCGTTACCGGCTCCTTTTATTTAATTAAGGAATTGGAGGAACTAACTGATGCCAATCTTGATCGCAAGCCATAACCAGGCTAAGTTGGACGAACTAACGATGATTCTGGCAAAGGGCGGAATCAATGCAAGTGCGGCCCCCGCAGTTGCTAGCCTGCCGCCAGAGGGAACAAGCTCATATCTGGCTAACGCCCGTGTCAAGGCAATTACCCTTAGCCGTTACCTTAGTAATCAGTACGTGTTAGCAGATGATTCGGGCCTAACTCTTTTAGCCTGTCCTGGTCACTTAGGAGTCCAAACGGCCCGCGAACTAGCTAAACGTGGGGGCGATCGTCTTCAAACCGTTCTAAAGATGGTAGATGGGGCTGACCGGACCTTTATTATGGACAGCTGGGTGAGCCTAGCTAAAAACGGTCAAGAGCTTGTGCACGGTCACGGTCAGCTAACCGGTCAGATTGCCTTCAACCCGCTAGGAAAAGATGGGCGGGGCTTTGACCGACTCCTGATTCCTGCGGGCCAAACTAAACCTCTGGCGCTAATGGACACGGCTACGTGGTTAAAGTTTGCCCACCGTGCCCGGGCAGTTGAGAACCTATTGAAACAAGCAAAGGAGAAGGGTATTGAAGATCTTTTTGAAAATCCCATCGTTGGGTGATGGATTTACCAAGGCAGTTTACCAACAGCTAACAACGGTCGATCAAAAACGGTTCCTGTTTTGGCAGGCGCCCCAAGACCAGCTAGAGGGAATTACAACCCTGCTGATGCGCCTGGATGCGCCGTTTGAAAAGCAAGTGGGCGGGGTGGCGTTGATGATTAACCAGTCTACCCTTCCGGTTTTGACGAACTGGGTCAAAAAGCGGTGGCCAGACGATGAAGAACTTAAGCAGTCTTTGGAGGAGATCGGTAAACAAGAAGCAATCCGTTGGCGAGCTGGTCGGTTTACCTTTAATGTCACTGCTCACCCACTGGTTTATGGAATCTTAAATGTGACACCAGACTCCTTTTATGACGGGGGTCGTTACCAAGAAACCAGTGTGGTGCAAGCCCACATTGACCAGATGGTTCAAGATGGTGCCGACATCGTCGAAGTAGGGGGACAGACAACTAAGCCCGGGGGCTTTGTGGAAGTAACGCCCGCAGAAGAGATTGCTCGGATTACCCCAGCAATTGAATACTTGAAGAAAAACCACCCGGGGATCGCCATTGCTGTCGATACCTACAAGTACCCGGTAATGAAGGCAGCCGTAGAGATGGGCGTTGACATCATCAATGATGTAAATGCCTTTGCCGATGATCAAAAGAAACTTTTCCTGATGAAAGAAAGTTCAGTTGGACTAGTGACGATGCACTCGAGTCGGGAACATGAGTATGAAAACCTGACGGTAGCGATGAAGAAGTTCTTTGAGGATAACTTGGTGATGCTTGAAACCGCCGGTATTGACCGGGAACGAATCCTACTAGACCAGGGAATTGGCTACTCCAAAGTGGCCGATGGAGAACAAGACTACGCCATGATGCGCAACATTGACCAGTTTAATTACCTTAAACGCCCAATGATCATTGCCATTTCCCGTAAGGGCTTTGGTAAGCAGCTCTTTAACCTTGCTAAGGATGAGCGCTTAGATGTCACCCTAATTGCAGAAACCTATATGTACTTGCACGGGGGCCGGGTTTTACGGGTCCATGACGTGAAGGCAACCCGCCAGCTGGTGAAGATGGTAGACACGATTACCAATGGCTACTGGTCCTTATAATCTCCAGGGTAAGACAATCAGTCCGGCCATGGTAAGTAACTCTAAGTTTAAGACTTGGCGGGGACTACCAAAGCTAGAGCGTTTTTTGTTAAAGGTACTCTCACTAGCGATAAAGAGGACGATCAAATAACCTCCCCGGATGACGGCCAGGGGACTGATTTGTGGTAGCGTGTAAAGTTGGTAAGTGATGGTGAGCCCGACTAAAAATAAGATGAGTAAACGGGTGATGGCTAGCCAGGTTGTCACCCGTTTTTCCTGGCGGGAGCGCAATCCCCGAGCGATGGTGAAGATTAAGCTGATAATGCCAACTAAGTTAATGGTAAAGAAGATAAGATTCATAGGGAGCCTCCCTGAAAACGTTTTTTCCAATTGTATCATCCCTAGTTCTAAGCGGGTGACAGGGGTTGAGACTTGAAAAAAATCTTAAAATGTGTAGAATAGCATTTATTGCGAAAAAGTTGATTAGCGAGGTGGAAGGCATGACGTATTACAAGATTGGTGATAAGGTAGCAGCCAAAAAGTTTGGTCCTTTGGAACATGATTTTGCTGGGGAAGTTGAAAAGGTTTACGACAACTCAGTGATGATTGCCATTACGGAATTTGATCCGGCAGACCAAAGCGGAATCAACGAATTAAATGGCCGGGCCGTGGTTCGCAAGGGCGAAGCAAAGATCTTAAAGGAAGTTCCACGTACCGAAGAGGACCTGGAAAAGGCCGCAAAAGAAGAAGAGGAAGCTGCCGCAAAGGCTGCTAAGTCAAGTAAGAATACCCGGCGGCGGGCAAAGACGACCAAAGAGTCATCTAATTCTGAAAAAAATTCAAATAAGTAGTGACAAATCGATTTAATGTGGTATTATAAATGAGTAAGTTAATTACTCATTAAATTATGCGGGTATAGTTCAGTGGTAAAACTCAACCTTCCCAAGGTTGCGTCGCGAGTTCGATTCTCGTTACCCGCTTTATTGGTCATCGCTTCGGCGGTGATTTTTTTATTCCTACGCTTGTCTTTAGTGCTGGGCTTGGTATAATAAAAGCATTAATGGCCCCTGGAGTAGTAGTTATGATGTACGTGTTAGCGACCCACGATGGTGAAAGGTGGGACGTCCCCATAACGAAGGCGTGTCAGGGCGCTTTAATTGAACAAATTTTTTGAGTGGAATGATACATTCAATTAGAGTGGTACCGCGGGAAATCTCGTCTCTAGTAAGCATAGGCTTATTAGAGATTTTTTTATTTAGGAGGAATTTTGATGAACGAACGTCAACAAGTTGCATTGGCACTTCAAAAGGTATTGCCAGACCTGTCAGTTGAAGAAATTGTTGTGAAGGTGGAACGGCCAAAGGATGCTAAGAATGGTGACTATGCCTTTCCAACTTTCTTTTTAGCTAAGCAGTTACACAAAGCCCCGCAAATGATCGCTGGCGACCTGGTTGACCAGATCGATCAGACTGGCTTTGAAAAGGTAGTTGCTGCTGGCCCGTACATTAACTTCTTCTTAGATAAGGCCCAAGTTGGGGGGCAAATCTTGGCTGACGTCTTAGCGGACCCAGTAAATTACGGAAGCTCAGACCTTGGTAAGAAGGGGAACGTTACCATTGACCTTTCCTCACCAAACATTGCTAAGCCAATGGGAATGGGGCACCTGCGTTCAACCGTGATTGGGAATGCGATCGCTAACATCCTGGCTAAGGTTAACTACGTACCAGTACGGATTGACCACCTTGGTGACTGGGGGACCCAGTTTGGGAAGTTGATGGCTGCCTATGAGATGTGGGGGAATGAAGAAGAGGTTAAAAAAGACCCGATTAACACCCTGCAAAAGTACTACGTTAAGATCAACACCGAGGCGGACGAACACCCAGAATACGATGACCTGGGCCGGGAATGGTTTGCCAAGTTGGAACAGGGGGACCCAGAAGCCCAACGCCTCTGGAAGTGGTTCCGGGAGGTGTCCTTGCAACGGTTCATGAAGATTTACGACCTCTTGGACATCAACTTTGACTCCTTTAACGGGGAAGCCTTTTACAACGATAAGATGGAGGAAGTAGTCAGCCTGCTTGAAGATAAGCACCTGCTCAAGGAATCCCGCGGGGCGGAAATCGTTGATCTTGAAAAGTACGACCTGAACCCAGCCATGATCCGTAAGAGTGATGGTTCGACTCTGTACTTGACGCGAGACCTGGCCGCTGCCTTATTCCGCAAGCGCATGTACCACCACGCCCAATCTCTGTACGTGGTAGGGGCTGAACAAAGCAACCACTTTGCCCAATTGAAGGCGGTGCTGTCGGAAATGGGCTTCTCCTGGTCAGATCAGATTCACCACATTCCATTTGGTCTGATGAGCTTGAATGGTAAGAAGATGTCGACACGGAAGGGGAACATTGTCCAGCTTGAAGACGTCTTAAACGATTCGATCAAGCTTGCCCGTCAACAAATCGCCGAAAAGAACCCGACCCTTTCAAACGCTGACCAAGTAGCCGAAGAAGTTGGGGTTGGGGCCGTAATCTTCCATGACCTGAAGAACGAACGGACCAACGCAGTTGACTTCAAGCTTGAAGAAGTGGTTAAGTTTGAAGGGGAAACTGGGCCATACGTTCAATATGCCCACGCTCGGGCAGAATCCATCCTGCGGAAGGCAGGTCACCCGTCCTTTGAAGGGGCAACGTTAACTGTTGATGGCCAAGAAGCATGGGAAGTAGCTAAGAAGATTGGTCAATACCAAGAAACAATCATGCGGGCCGCCAAGGAATACGACCCATCCCTGATTGGTAAGTATGCCCTGTCTCTAGCTAAGTCCTTCAACCAGTACTATGCTCACACCCGAATTCTGGAAGAAGACGACCAGAAGCTTTCTCGCTTGGCCTTAGTTCAAGCCGTATCCGATGTGCTTAAGTCTGCCCTAGCTCTCTTGGGCGTTAAGGCACCAGATGAGATGTAAAAATTTGAAATAAATTAATGAATGGGGCACTGGTGGGTTTCTATTTGAACCGCCGGCGCCTTTTTTGAATTCTCAGGGTGGGGCTTGGTTTGGCGTCAGCTAAAAAGCAATGGTAAAATAGCATCATCATATTTTCGTTCGGAGGATAAATGATGGACCAACAAAGACCGCCACGCATACCATTCAAGGAGCGGTTAATCAAGGGAATTAAAGGACTTGGCCATCGGATATGGCAAGTAGTTTCCCACCAGTGGCGTCGATTTCAGCTGACCCGCTGGTTAATCGTGATTATTTTGAGCCTGTTCTTATTAATGAGCACTTACCTCACCATCGTGGCTAAGACATCTAACGTCAAGGAACTAAAGGCCCGCTTGGAGCGGCCAACCCTAGTATATGATCGTGATAATAAGAGTGCGGGGAGCTTGTACTCACAAAAGGGGACCTATGTCTCATTGGATAAGATTTCTAGTAACGTTCCCAACGCCGTCTTGTCAACGGAAGACCGTAATTTCTATCATGAGCATGGTTTTTCGATCAAGGGATTGGCCCGGGCAGCTTACTTACTCGTAAAAAATAAGGTGTTAGGCCGGGATTACATCTCTGGTGGGGGGTCGACCTTGACCCAGCAGCTGGTTAAAAATGCCTTTTTAACCCAGCAACAAACCTTCTCACGTAAGGCCCAGGAAATCTTTATTTCAGTTGAGGTTGAAAACCAGTACTCTAAAAAAGATATCTTGACGATGTATTTGAATAACGCCTACTTCGGTCACGGTGTCTGGGGGGTTCAAGATGCCGCTAAGCGTTACTTTAACGTCAACGCCAGCCAATTGACGGTTCCCCAGGCGGCCACTTTGGCGGGGATGCTGACGTCACCGGGAATTTATGATCCGGTCGACCATCCTAAGCTCGCAAAGGAACGGCGTAACTTGGTTTTACAACTGATGGTGGAAAATAAAAAGTTAACGCAAAAGGAGGCTACCGCTTATAAGAAGACCCCCCTGGTGGTTACCGATGGCTATAGCGGTAACAACACCTATAAATACCCTTACTACTTTGACGCCGTGATTTCAGAGGCAATCAGTGCGTACGGGCTGGATGAAAAAGAGGTTATGAATAATGGTTACAAAATTTACACGACCTTGGATCAGGGCCAGCAAAAGGCAATGCAAGATACCTATGATAACGACGATAATTTTCCAACAACTAAGGCGGATGGGACAATTGTTCAGTCGGCCTCAATTGCTGTTGATCCTAAGACGGGTGGTGTGACGGCGGTTGTCGGCGGACGGGGGACCCACGTCTTCCGGGGCTACAACCGGGCTACCCAGATGAGACGTCAGCCAGGATCGACTATCAAGCCGATTGCAGTTTATACACCGGCTCTGATGCACGGCTACTATTATGATTCAACCCTTCAGGACAAGCTACAGTCCTATGGGACTAATAACTACAAGCCGAAAAATTACGATAATACCTATTCTGGGTCGGTTCCAATGTATAAGGCTCTTTATGAAAGTCTCAACGCCCCTGCGGTTTGGCTTTTAAACAAGATTGGGGTTGATACAGGATACAAGATGGCCCAAAAGTTCGGCTTACCCGTGGTCAAGGGGGATAAGAACCTGGCCCTGGCCCTTGGAGGCTTGACCGACGGGGTTTCTCCGCAGCAAATGGCCCGGGCTTACTCTGTCTTTGCCTCTGGTGGTAAGCTACCAACCACTCACTACATCACGAAAATTGTGGACGCCTCGGGAAAGACCATCAAACGAAAGACCCAGCTTAAGACCAAGCGGATTATCGATAAGAAGGTTGCTAACACGATGACGTCGATGATGATCGGAGTCTTTAAGCATGGGACCGGGAAGAACGCTGCCCCAAGTGGCTACACAATCGCGGGGAAAACCGGGACCACTAACTCTGGTCTGGCAAACGATGATAATGACCGTGACAAGTGGATTATTGGTTATACGCCTGACGTGGTGGTGGTAACCTGGGAGGGTTACGATACAACCACTAAGACCAACCAGCTGTATGACGTAGAAAATAACGATATTTACGGACTCTTTAAAACGGAGATGACGGGAATCTTGGATAACACGGCCGGAACCAAGTTTACCGTCCAAGACGCCCAAACGAAGGCCCAGGAGGCGGCTAAAGCAAACGCTAAGTCCTCTTCGGGCAACTTTTGGAACCGGGTATCGGACTTTGCTAACAACTTCAACCAGCAGGTTCAAAATACCTGGGATAACCTTCGCTCGCTCTTCTAGCCCCGGTTAGGTTGGTCATGATACAATAAAAACAACGTCAACTTAGGAGGACAATATAAAAATGGTTGTAAATATTTACGATACTGCAAACGAATTGGAACGCCAAATGCGTGAAACCCAGGAATTTATGGGCCTCAAGGAAGCCTTTGATAACTTGAAGGCGGACAAGGAAGCCACGGATCTGTTCGTTAAGTTCCAAGCTAAGCAAGCCGCTGCCCAACAAAAGCAGGCGCAAGGCCAACAAATCTCTGACGATGAAATCAAGGAAATTCAAGGCCTGGCCAAGGATGTAACGGCTAAGCCGGTTATCCAAGCCCTAATGGCCAAGGAACAACAAGTTGACCAGATGATTCAACAATTAAACCAAATTATCACTGGTCCGATTCAAGACCTGTACAAGCAATTAGGCCCACAAGAGGGCTAATAACTTCGCCCGGCCCCGTTGCCGGGTTTTTTTGTAGGAGCTCGGTCCCTTATGGCCGAGTAGTTCACGAAAGCGGGGGAAGACAATGCAGATTGGAAATTTAACCACCGGGGTGGCAGCCAGTGGGGTGGCCCTTTTAAAGGATGCGCAACTGAAAACGACCCGGACCGGCAGCCCCTTTTTAGCCTTACGCCTAGCAGATCGGACTGGTGAGATCAGTGGTAACCTCTGGGATGTCACTGAAAACCAAGTGGCACAGTTCCAGGCGGGAGTAGTGGTATACGTAGCCGGTCAAGTGGAGTCCTACCAGGATCAGCTGCAGTTTCGGATTCAGGAGTTACGCTTGGCTTCGCCGGAAGAGGGCCAGCCGGAAGACTTTGTTCCCCGGGTCACCCAAAGCCAGCAGGAGTTAAAGGATGGCTTGCGTCCCTTTTTCGTGGCGATCAGACAACCAGAATGGGCAAGAATTGTTAACCGTCTGTTTAAAAAATATGGAACGCCCTTCTTTGAATTTCCGGCTGCCAAGGTTAACCACCACGCCTTAGTTGGGGGCTTGGCTTTTCATACCTTGTCAATTCTGCGGCTGGCTGAATACGTCTGTGACCAGTACCCAACCATCAACCACGAACTTTTATACGCGGGGGCTTTATTACACGATATGGGGAAGGTAATTGAGCTGTCAGGACCGGTCGCTACCCAGTACACGACGGCTGGAGACCTCTTGGGACATATTTCACTGGTTGATGGCGAGATAGTCGCGGCCTGCCAGGAAGAGGGGCTTTCGCCAGTTAATCCCCAAGTGCTTTTATTGCGCCACGTAATATTGGCTCATCATGGCCTGCGTGAGTATGGGTCACCGGTGGAACCAGAACTACTGGAAGCGGAGGTTTTACACCGTCTAGACGAGCTGGATGCCTCAATCACGGAGATTGAAGGAGCCCTGAAGCAAACGGTACCTGGGGAGTATTCGCCCCGTTTAGTTGCCCTTGATCGCCGTCATTTCTACCGGGCACCAGAATTAGAAGACACGAAGAAAGAATGAAGAAAGACTAAAAGCTTTTTAAGGAATAAGCACGATTTAAATGAGTATGTTATATTAGACTGGTGAAAAAATTCAAAGGATGTGAGATAGTTTGAAATCAAAAAAAATGTTGGCAATTATCGCTGGGTTAGCCCTGGCATTGCCATTGGCTGCCTGCGGTAATAAGGCGGTCGCCACCACCAGTGGTGGGAAAATCACGGAGAGCGAATACTACTCCAGCATGAAGCAAACCTCCAATGGGCAGCAGGTTCTTCAGCAAATGATCTTGGACAAGGTCTTAGAAAAGCAATATGGAAGTAAAGTTTCAACTTCTGAAGTTAACGCTGAATACAACACCTACAAGAAGGAATACGGGTCGTCATTCTCAACGGTTCTTTCTCAACAAGGGCTGACAACTAAGTCTTTCAAACAGCAAATTCGGTCTAACTTGCTCTTGAAGGCAGCCGTTCGGAACTACTCTACCTTCTCAAATAGCGCTTTGAAGAAGCAGTGGAAGAAGTACGAACCGAAGGTAGAAACCGCTGAAATCCTGGTTGGTTCAGAAGAAACAGCTCAAAGCATCATTGATACTTTGAACAACACTTCCGGTAGTAAGCTTAAAGAATTTAAGAAACTAGCTAAGTCTAAGTCCACCGATACGACTACTAAGTCTAACGGGGGTGTCTTAGCCGCCTTCGATAATACGGATACGAGTCTGCCGTCAGCTTACAGGAAGGCAGCCTTTGCTCTGAAGACTGGTGAGTACACCACCAGCCCGGTTAAGACTGATAACGGCTACTACGTTATCTACATGATTAAGCACCCAGCGAAGGGTAAGTACTCATCTCACATCAGTGACTTGAAGGACCAAATCGTTACCCAAAACTTAAATGATTCAACCTTCTTGCATAATGTTGTTTCTAAGGTCTTGAAGAAGGGGAACGTTTCAATCAAGGACTCCGACTTGAAGAACATCCTGGATGACTACTTGACGAGTTCGTCCTCATCGACGACTTCATCTACAACGTCAAGTACCAGCTCTAGCTCATCTAGTGCATCGTCGTCATCATCTTCTAACTAGGAAAACTAAAAAAGACCGCCGCATTTGCGACGGTCTTTTTTAGTTCTGCCGCTCCTGAATGGACTGAAGAACGGCGTTAATTTTAGCGACGTGAGGAGCGATCATTTTTTCAAAGCGTTGGACATCCTTAGTCAAGTCGTTCACTACCGGGGTGAGGTGATCGACCTCCTTTTGTAACCGATGAGCAGTGGTTGTAAGTTCAGCGGTGCTGGACTTTAAGGCCCATAGCTGGTCCTTTAAGATCGTTAGCTGGGCGCGCTGCTTTTCAAACATTTTAATCCCCCAGGTGGGCAACGATCGACTCTTGGATCGCTGTATACTTAACTTCGTTGTAGTCCCCGGAATTATCAACGAAGTGGATTGAGAAGTCATCGTTCTTGGTGTAACGTGGAATCAGGTGAATGTGGGAGTGGAAGACCGACTGGTAAGCAACCGCCCCATTATTATTGATCACGTTTAACCCCTTAATGGCCGGGTTGGAATCACGAACAGCGCGGGCAATCTTAGGTAGGCGAGTAAAAACATCGCTGGCCAGTTGGGTATCATATTCAAAGAGGTCGGCAACGTGTTTCTTAGGTACCAAGAGGGTATGTCCCGGAGTAGTTTGGGAAATATCTAAAAAGGCGTAGACCAAGTCGTCTTCGTAAACCTTGTAGCTAGGGATTTCACCGGCAATAATTTTACAAAAAATACAGTCACTCATATTCAAACCTCACTTTATAAACAAAAGCAAAAAATCGTTACCTTATTCTAACACGAACCAAGCAGTTGGCGGTGAGAAAGGTGATTACACTACTTGTTAGGGTAAAGATCATGTATAATACTACAATTGGTAAATCAAAAAAGGGGGTACACCATGATTCTAGAAATAAATGATCTGGTCGGTGGCTACTCACGGGTCCCGGTCTTAAAGAAGGTCTCCTTTAACGTTGAGGAGGGGCAGCTTGTGGGCCTAATTGGCCTAAACGGTGCGGGAAAGTCAACCACGATTAACCACGTAATTGGCCTCTTGCAACCTTTTTCAGGAGCGATTAAGGTCGGTGGTAAGCTCTTAAAAGAGGATGCTCCGGCCTATAAGGCCCAGATTGCTTACATTCCAGAAACGCCAATCCTTTATGATGAACTAACTCTCAAAGAGCACTTGGAACTGACCATTCAGGCCTATCAAATGGATGAACAGGCCGCCTGGAAGAGGGCTGAACGCCTCTTGAAGTTGTTTAGATTAGACAACAAACTGGATTGGTTCCCGGTCGATTTTTCAAAGGGAATGCGCCAAAAAGTAATGATTGTGGCGGCCTTTATGACCGAGGCCAGGTTGTTGGTAATTGATGAGCCCTTTTACGGTTTAGATCCCCTGGCCGTTCATGATTTATTGGACTTGATCCAGGAGAAAAAAAAGCAGGGGGTCGGTATTTTAATGTCCACCCACGTCTTAGAGACCGCCCAGCGTTATTGTGACCGTTTTGTAATCCTGGCAGATGGCCGGGTTAAAAGCCAGGGGAGCTTAGCGGACCTAACGAAGAATGGTCAGAACTTGGATGAGGTATATCTCAACTTAGCAAGGGATGAGCAACATGGGTAATTTATTTGCAAACCGGCGCCGCCGTCATTTTATTCTCTTGATGAAGTACTGGCGCCTTGTCTTTAATGATCACTTCATCATCGCTCTCTTCTTCTTGTTTGGAGCCCTAGCTTACACCTATGCCCAGATGTTATCATACGTGCCACCCAACCAATGGTGGGTGAAGCTATTTTTAACCCTCTGGTTAGGACTGGTCGTTCACGTTGGAAGGCTAGCGACCCTGGTTGAACCGGCCGATCCGGTTTTTTTGCTTCCCCAAACTAGCTCGATGATTAATTACTTTCGACGGGCCCGTTACTACAGCATGGTCGGTGGTGAGGCAATTACAATCATGGCAACCGTGGTGTCCTTGCCATTAGCCCTTGCGACAGTTAAATTAACTAATTTTGAGGTAGGCGAGGTCCTCGTCATGATGGTGCTCTTAAAGTATTCGCACCTTCTGTTGGCTCAACGTCACCTGTCCTTGGGGGCCAACTCAACCATGCTCAACGTAGCAGGCCTTGGGGAACCCCTGGTAGCCACGGCGCTGACCTGGTGGCTTTCGCCAACCTGGGGCCTGGTTGTGACCGTGATCATGTGTGCTGGGCACCTAGCCCGTTTGCGGGCCAATGAGACGGTTGATTGGGTCCGGGCGATTCGCTTTGAGCAGGAACGCATGGAGTCCGTTTACCGCTTTTTTAACCTTTTTACCGACGTCCCGCAGGTTCAAGGAAGGGTCAAGAAACGAACCTGGGCAGCTGGCTTAATTACGTGGCTGGCTAAGGGTGATGCCTGGGCCTATCTGTATGCCCGGGGTTTAGTTAGAAACGTAGAACTATCTGGCTTGATCACCCGCTTGACTATTTTAATGATGGTAGTTTTATTTTTCGTTCCGTTGGCCTTTCTTAATACCGCCTTGTTGATAGTGGGACTGTACCTAATCGCAACTCAGTTGACGCCGCTTGCGGATCATTTCGAGGCGAAGGTCTTTACTCACTTGTATCCACTATCCCAAACAGTGCGCCAAAGGGCTTTTAAAAGGGTGACCACCAAGGTTGTGATGGTGGTGGCCGTCTTATTAGCCCTGGCTTCACTGGGGGGCCACTTAAACTGGGAGCAAGCGGGGCTTAATTTGATTATCGGGATTGGCGAAGGGCTGATTTTAACCCGTTATTATTTACCGACACGAATTCACTAATGAAATGAGGAACATAAATGCGCGTTAAGCACAAGAAATGGGCGGCGCCCCTAATGGAGGCCCACCCAGAATTAATTACTTTGGATCCAGCCAGCTTTAAGGGCCGCTGGCAGGAGCGGTTTGAAAAGTCGCAGCCGTTACAAATTGAAGTTGGAATGGGGAAGGGCCAGTTTATCATCGGCATGGCCAAGGCTCACCCCGAGATTAATTTCATCGGCTTAGAGATTGAGCAAACGGTGGCCGCAATTGCCTTGAAGCACGCTCTGCCGGAGCGACTACCCAACCTAACTTTGATCTGTGGTGATGGTGCCGGTTTAGATACCTACTTTGAAGACGGTAGCATTGACAGAATGTACTTGAACTTTTCCGATCCATGGCCAAAAACCCGTCACGAAAAGCGACGTTTGACTTACAAGAGTTTCTTGGCTAACTACCAAAAGGTGGTTAAACCGGGTGGTGGCTTGGAATTTAAAACCGATAATCAGGGCTTATTTGAGTACTCCTTAACCAGTCTGAATAATTTCGGCATGGTCTTCGATGGAGTATGGCTAAACCTCCACGAAAGTCCGGAAAACGAAGGTAACGTTGAGACGGAATACGAACAACGGTTTGCCGGCTTAGGCCAGCCAATTTATAAGCTAACCGCTCACTTTCCAGGAGAATAACCAAATAACCCCCGTA